>CAZKNG010000001.1:0-45981 GCA_964554125.1 uncultured bacterium
CTTGCTTTCTCTTTAAGAATCATATCTTCTTCATCGGCAAAATACTCAATATCAACCCCGCTGTACTTGACCCTTTTGCTTTCGGTATCAAAATCACGATACTGAAGAACTGTATCAGTCTTCGCGGCTAAACTGTCGATCGTCTCTTTGTTCTTCAAATGAAGATATTTATACAAACCCTCTGCGTTACCTGAAACCCTGACATAGGTCAGATCACCGTGTTCGAACTCAAAAAACATGCTGTCTCCGGTTGAATAGTTATTAGACACTTTGTTCTTTTCGCTCTCCAACGGATAATACATAGCCCTGGCGTTTCCGAATATTTTAACTGAATCGACATTCTCCTGGGAAAGGTAGATTACCACTGAATCGCCCTCGATCCAGGAATCTTTCCACCAGCGGGATCCTTTAGGAGGCTCCTGCGCGAGACGTCCATTCCGGGGAAGAACAATACGGTTAACTTCCATTTCATCATACCAGAGGCCGATCACAGTTCCCTTCATGCTCGACGGCCCGCTGGTAGCTACCGGATCTCCGCGTAATTCAACATAGTTCCGATCGTTGAACATAAGGGTGGAATCGCAAGTAGCCCTGGTGTCTCCCTTTATCAACTCTACATTACCCAGAGCCATTCCAACATCACGTTCAACATCAAACTGCATTTGATCCGCTCTTACTCTTCCCGGGCTCTCCTGACTCTGATCAAAGGTTAGAACGGGAAGGGTATCCATAATGACTTCATCTTCTTTCCTATTGTAACGAGCGTGATCTCCAGCTATCGCGTAGTCTTCCGCCAGGTTTACCAGAACAACATTTCCGTATGCGTCTGCAATTTCAGTTATCCTGTCGTAATAAACAGTATCCGCGTAAAGTACTCTTGTACTGTCGGACAGAATTACATTGCCGGTCAAAAGTGCTTCTTTCTTCTTCCTGTCATACCTGCCCCTCTCGCATAGAACCTCCATCCCGACATCCAGGCACCGCACACTTTCCTTGACGAGAAGAATCTCTGAAACACCAAAATATTCACCCACATCTCCAAATATTTCCATAGTACTATCGACGGCATGCACATTATTTCTAAGAACAAAGCGCTCATCATCGACATAGTACTTACCCCTCAGAGATGTTATTACAGCCGACTGATGATCGATTCGGACACCATCCCTTAAAAAAACTACCTGCTTATTATCTTCCTCCCGGAATCTCAAGTGACCCGCCTGCCATCTATACAGAGTCGAATCGGCAACTTCTTTACTTTCCTTAACTTCAATTGAATCAGTTTTTGCGCCGCTCTCACTTTTTAAAACAGGATATGAATAAGCTGAAGGTAAAACAAGAATAGCAATCACCAGGTATACCGGTAAGAACAA
This sequence comes from uncultured bacterium, assembly GCA_964554125.1. Taxonomy (GTDB): domain Bacteria; phylum Krumholzibacteriota; class Krumholzibacteriia; order Krumholzibacteriales; family WJIX01; genus JAGHBT01. The sequence goes on from CAZKNG010000001.1 coordinate 1,374, forward strand.
CATATTCAGAAAATATCTATTAAAATTCAAATCTCCGCCATTTCTGTTCTTTTATCTATCCAGTTGCGACTATTTTGATTAGCCCAATCGATTCTACAGGTTTTTTAGTGTCAGCCCTAAGGAGTAAATTCAAATTATACTCCAGGAAGCACAATCCCGAAAAGACCTGAATATTAATATACCTTAAAAATCATTCATCTTGCTTCTTATTAAACACCATCATAGCGGCACCCAGAAAAGACGCCTTGTTACCGAGCTCGGCTGGAACAATCTTCACATCAAGAAACTTCTCATCCATAACATGCCCGGCGAGCGTTTCTCCGGCCGGTTTTAATATCAAATCGCCTGCGGCTGAAACACCTCCGCCAACCGCAATCACTTCGGGATTAATAATATGAACAATATTAGATAAACCTATTCCAAAATAGATTCCTGTTTTTTCCAGGGATTTTACGGCAAGTTTATTACCCTCTCTTGCCGCTTCAGTTATATCTTTTACAGTCAAACGTTCAATATCAAGAAGAGGGTTCGAGCTTTCCTGTTTAAGCATTTCTTTTGTTCTTTCGACAATCGCGGCGGAACCTATATAGGCCTCGAGGCATCCTCTGTTTTGACACCTGCACAACCTTCCGTCAAATTTTATGATCATATGTCCGATCTCACCCGCCTGTCCCGTCTCCCCTCTGTAAAGCCGTCCATTTATTACTATACCCCCCCCAACACCGGTTCCCAGAGTAATACATATGAAGTTATTCGCTCCTCTTCCGGCTCCGAACAGAAATTCCCCGTATGCCGCGCAGTTAACATCATTGTCAACAACCACGGGGACACCTATCCGCTCAGAAAAGAGTTTTCCTAATTCAAGGTTGTCCCACCGGGGAAGATTCGGTGACGAATATAGAAAACCCCTTTCCCTGTCTAATAATCCCGCGCAACCGATGCCCGCTCCAATTATATCAGAATCAGACCGGCCGCCGCGGTTGGAGTTAAACCATTCCAATACTCTTGAAATAACCGCGGAAGGACCTTCTTCCGCCCGGGTTCTGATCTGACCTTCTTTTTGAATAACTCCATCTTTATCCACGATTCCGAGTTTAATATTTGTTCCGCCAATATCTATACCGTATACCATTCCCATATATTATCCCTCTCCTTTAATTTTCTATCCGTTATAAAAATGTCTTCCTCAAAACCTTGGGGTCAGCCAAAGATATATTTCAATATATTTATGAATATGAAACAGCTTCATCAACCATATGATGAGACCCGCAAATCAATATGGTATCATCTCCCTTCAAACCTGTCTTTGCTTTCCTTAGAGCGTCTCCCATTCCTTTCGATAAAACCACCCGCGCGTCTTTAGCTTCTCCACTGCCCGCTTCGTTAAAATATCCAAGCAGAGTCTCCCCGGTTTCGGCCCCCTTATGTTTCAGGGGAACCAGGATAATTTTTCTGGCCGATCTTAACGCTTTAGATGGAAATCTTCCCGGCTCTTTCCTTGCCATACATCCAAAAAGAAGAATATTTCTATGAGGCCCGGATACAGCAAGAAGAGTATTGAGCGAATTAATAAGGGCCTGCTCATTATGGGAAGTGTCCAGAATCACTCTTGGAACTCCATCCAGCACCTGAAAACGCCCGGGGAGAAAGGTCTTTTCCAGACCCTCTTTGACATGTTTGATATATGATTTTCCCGTCTTGTCGCCCAGTACTTCAATTGTCTTTACCGCGGTTGAAGCATTGATCTGCTGAGCTTTACCGATCATCCGGGTTTCGATATCTCCGTAATCGTATTTATCAGTTTTTAAACTGAAGGTCATCCTTTCAAATGTGATCTTCTTTAACCTTGAAGATGTATTTTTCTTTACATCTATCATGGGGGTGTTTTCCCGGCGGCAATAGATAGATGCCTTTTCAATGAGTGAATCGGCATTCAGATTCACGATTAAAGGAACCTTCCCTCTGGCAATACCTAATTTTTCACCAAGGATTGCTTTTCTGCTTCTACCTAGGTGGCTGCTGTGATCAATTGAAATTCCAGTAATCACTGTGGCAACAGCATTAACGGGACGCGTAGCATCAAGCCTCCCCCCGAGTCCTACTTCAAAAACGGCAATATCAACTTTGTTCCGCAGGAAATACAGAGCGGCCGACGCCGTAACTCCTTCAAAGAAAGTAAAAGGATTTTTATCATACCCGCTCTTAAGCCGGCCCACAATTCTATCCAGTACAGCGGATGGTATTTCCCGGTCATTAATCCTGATTCTTTCATTAATCCTGAAGAGATGTGGAGAATAGAAAGTTCCTACCTTAAGTCCCGAAAGACGGAGTATTGAAGAAATGTAAGCGGTAACCGACCCTTTGCCGTTAGTGCCGCCTACCAACACAGCTGGATATTTCATCTGCGGATTGCCGAGAGAATCAAAAAGAGATGTTATATTTTCAAGCCCGAGCCTCATTTTAGTCGGCCGGAGGGAATAAAGAAACTCAATATTTGAAAATGGATATCTTCTATCAGATAAGCGAGAGCTTTTTCTCATCATTGCTCGGGCTCTCTTCCTTGTATCTAAGTTCTCTGTTTTGCATGAAACTATCGGCAAAATAACCAACAACTTTTTTCAGTTCTTTACGGATGCATATCATATCAATCATGCCATGCTCAAGCAGAAACTCAGAACGCTGAAACCCCTCGGGTAGTTGTTCACCTACTGTTTCCTTGATTACTCTCGGTCCAGCGAAACCAATAAGTGCTTTCGGTTCGGCAATAATCAAATCTCCCTGGAAAGCGAAAGAAGCAGCGACACCTCCTGTAGTCGGATTTGTTAAAATAGATATGAAAGGAAGCCTTGCTTTTGACAGTTCGGCAATAGCAGCTGAAACCTTCGCCATCTGCATAAGTGAAAATATCGATTCCTGCATTCTCGCTCCACCGGACGCCGAGACTATAACGAGTGGTATCTCATCCTCTAATGCTCTCGATATTAATCTGGCGATCTTTTCTCCAACAACCGAACCCATACTGCCGCCAAGAAAAGAAAAATCCATTACAGCTGCGGCCACTCTACGGCCGTTCAAATCCCCTATTCCGGTTATAACCGCGGAATTACGCCCGGTGCTTTTACGGGCCGATTTAATTCGTTTCCTGTATTTTTTCCTATCTCTGAAATTGAGCGGATCACTTGAATAAAATCCGGTATCCAGCTCTGTAAATCTCCCTTCATCAAACAATATTTGAATATATTTATCTCCGGCAATACGGAAATGGCTTTGACAATTCGGACAAATCGACATCTCTCTTTCCAGATTCTCAGCATATAGAATCTCTCCGCAAGAAGGGCATTTCTTCCATAAACCCTCCGGCAAGCCCTTCTTGCTCCAGGTTCTAATCCCTTTTCTCGCTCTTTTAAGCCAATTCATCATAACTGAATATCCCTCTTCCTTATTTTATTCTTTATATCGAACTGTTATAAATCTAAATAATATCATCGCGCATTTAAAACTAAGCACAAATAGATTACATTATAAGATAATACTGCATATCCACTCCATATATAAATGTAACACCTGCATCAACCGGCAACCAGCCTTTTTTGTGATAACGATGATCATTCAAGGTATAATATTCATAGTATAAAACTCATAATCTTCCAAGAATTCCAAATAGCGTACTTTTTGCTTTTTCCCCGCTTCTGATTACTTCATCATGAGAAACTGATCCCCGTTTCACATTTGGTGTATAGTTTGTCAACCGGCTCAATACCGCGGTTTCTATATTTTTGACTGAAGATTTTATAAGCTCAGGCATAATTGACATAGTAACGGCATCAGCACCCATTTTTACAGCCGCTGAAGCCTCAGCAGAAGTTTCGTAACATGGACCCGCATTCCACATAAGGGTGCCTTCATATGTGGGGATTGAAGCCTCCATGGCAGCTGTCAAAACTTCCTCTCTGAAACTATCTGAGATTAAGGGGGCTGGACAATAATCTCCCCTGTATCGGTTAATTCCTCTATGCCCTCCGTAATTAAATGGAAACGCCATAAGGTCAGAAGGAACAAACCAGCTTTCCAGAGAAACCCTGGAAGTAAGACTCCCGGCGGTGTTCACAAAAAGTACCTTCCGGCATCCGAGCTTTGAAGCCAAATCAACACCCGCGGCAGCCTGCTCCCCGCTGACCCCTTCATAAAGATGGGATCTTCCGGCAAACAGATAGATGCAGCTGCCATCATGACGCCGTAAGAGAAATATTATTCCAGGGTGACCTTTTGCCGTTGGAACAGGAAGAATACCTGTATCTGAGTATGAAATTAGTTTACGTACCGATTTTTCATCTCCTCTCGGAGATAACCCGGATCCGAGTATAACGGCGAGCTTGGATTTTCCCTCAATAGCTGATATTCCTCTTTTAATATCAATCAATTACAAGCTCCAGAATCAACGCGCTTTCGCCAGTTCTTCCGTAATATTCTTTCTGCTTCCCAATTAAACGGAATCCGTGCCGATTATAAAATTCCAGGGCAAATTTATTGTTCTCTCTAACTTCGAGATAAATAGTGCCGCAGCCCTTATCAACCGACTTTTTTTTAACTTCTTCAAGAATTTTATCGGCTATCTTCTTGCCCCTCCATCTCTCAGCAACAGCTATATTGAGAATATGAGAATAATCCTCTTCAAACCATACAATAACATATCCAATAACATTACCAGCCGAGACAGCCACTAATGTCAAAGCTGTATCCTTCAATCTGAGTTGACCTGCAAACATGCTTTCGGGCCAGGGATAATCAAAGCTGGATTGTTCGATTTCAAGAACTTCCGGTATATCACCCTCTTCCATCTCCCTTATAGCAAACTCTATCAACGGCTGTTCCCTCCTCAGGGATTAAGATAAGTGGAGTCGGGTAATTTGGCGTCGGGAGGTCTGATATATAACGGCTCCAATTCAGAAAGTTTTCCGTATTCAACTTGAGTCCTGCCCCTTGTTACGGCTATAAGAAGCGATGCGCGGGGAACAGATCCGTATAAAACTGAATACCTGGTGCCCGCTGAGATCTCCGGTTCTATTGCTTCGGTGTATTTTTTTATTCCCGTTCCGCAGAAGATAACAGGTCCTTCACAATTCTTTTTGATCATCGAAGGTATCTCTTCAGGTCTTACAGAAAACGGTTCGATAATAGCGGAAGGCAAACCCCTTTTCGTGCTGTATATCCCCATATAGACTTCACCCCTCCTCGCGTCAGCCAGGGGGACTACTTCGCTGGAAAGATACGGAAAAGCAGCCGCGAGAACCTCCAGGCTTGTAGCTGTAACAACCGGCCTCTTCCTGACTGCGGCTAAAGCCTTAATCGTGGCCAGCCCTATTCTAAGCCCTGTAAAACTGCCCGGGCCTCTTACAATTCCGAATAAGTCAATATCTTTGATCTCACAGTGAGCGAAGCGCAGACACACGTCTACCGCGGGAAGCAGTGTGGCGGAATGAGTGTCGCTTGCGTCAAAGAAAATTTCACACAACAATTCATCTCCACGGGATACAGCCACACTGCCCTTAAGATGTGAACTGTCAATTCCCATTATCAAAGGTGTACTACTCAATATTACCCTCCATAAGCTTCCGTATCAGATTATTTGGAGCTTTAAAACCTATTCTTCTTTCATCACCTTTTATTATCTTGATATCCACGTGGATATCAAACTCCAGAACACCTTCCGGCAGGCGGTCTCCCCATTCAACTAAGATCACATTACGTCCGCCAGTGGCATCGAATAATCCTAATTTTCTGACATCTTCTATTCTTTCCAGTCTATAAAGGTCAAAATGGAATACGGGAAATAAACCTTTATACTCTTCCAGCAGGATAAATGTCGGGCTGAGGACCTCTTCCTTAATTCCCAGACCCTCGCATATACCGCCGGCAAAAAGAGTTTTACCCGCTCCAAGCCCCCCTTCTAGAGAAACCACAGATCCGGCGGGAAGTATCCTTCCAAATAACCTCCCGATATTCATTGTCTTTGCACTGGATCCGCTCCGGATAGATAACCTTCCAAGGGGACCGCTAAAATCATTCAGGCGATTCATATATCCTCTCCACTTTGCCGGCGCACAGAACCTGGAATGATCAACTTATCAATTTATACAAATTGTAAAATCACATTCCATAGCAATCCTTATTTAACAACCTGTGTTCTGATTCCGGAAAGGTGATCTATTTGTCTTTTCCGCGGGAATGTAAATCCCGTCCGCGTTAATTTCATATAAATCACTGATTAACACCTATTGGCCAACGTGGAATCATGAAGATATTCTGTTTATTTCGATTCAAGTGTAACACACGGAACGATCATCTCTTCCAGAGAAATTCCACCATGTTGAAAACTTCCCCGGAACTGTCTCTCATATTTATGAAAATCAGTAGGATAAACAAAATAGTAATTTTCTTTGGCAAACACATAATTCTTTGACGGACTTTCCGCTGGAAGTTTTAAATCAACCGGATTACTTACATGATAACAGTATTTACTGTCAGAGCTTATATTTTCACCGAATTTATACCTGAGATTAGTGGAGGTCTTCCTGTTAGCTTTGATAAGGGCCGCTCTCTTGCTTAACATAGATCCGTGGTCGGTAGTAATTAAGACAGTGGCGTTTTGACGCATTATCTTCTTGAGTATCTCGAAAAGGACGGAATGTATAAACCACGAACGCGTCAATGAACGAAAAGCACTTTCATCCGGAGATATTTCTGAAAGTATCCTGCTGTGGCTTCTTCCATGAGAAAGTATGTCGATGAAATTAATAACTATTGCAACCAGATCAAGGGACTTATAAGTAGCAACCTGATTCTGAATATTATCAGCTCCGTCAGAGTCATAGATTTTTATATATTTTGATTTTATCTTACCAAACCCTTTCTTTTTAAGTTGTTCCCTCATAAGTTCATTTTCAAATAGATTCTTTCCCGTTTCTTCATTCTTCGCTCTCTCCATCCAGTATGAGGGGTACTTCTTCTTAATATCAATCGGGTGCAATCCTGAAAATATTGAATTTCTCGAATAGGGTGTGGCTGTTGGCAGGGTCGCGTAGAAGAAATCCCTGTTTATAGTATAAAAATCAGCTAAAAGATCCTCCATCATAAGCCATTGGTCGTATCGCATACAATCTATTACAATGAGATAAACGGGTTTATTACTGTCAAGAAGAGGAAATACAAACTGGTCAAAAAGATCCACGCTCAATTTAGGTCGATCTACCGAATTAACCCACTCAACATATTCCTTTTCAATAAAACGGCCAAATCTCATATTACTTTTATCTCTCAACTCCATATGAGTCTGGTTAAGGCCGGTATTGCTGAAACGGTCAAATTCAAGATCCCAATAAGTTAGATCCTTATGGATTTTTATCCAATCTTCATAAGAAATGCTGCCGCCTATAAGATTATCCGCGGAATGGAAAAACTGTAAATACTCCTTGCTGATAATCCCTTTCTGGATTTTATGGGATTCCAGAATACGCTTGGACGCGGAATAAATCTGAAGCGGATTGACCGGTTTTAAAAGATAACCGTCTATTTTCATCCCAATTGCCTGATCCATCAACCCTTCTTCTTCATTCTTGGTTATCATAATAACGGGCAGGTTAGTATCAATTTCTTTTATTTCATGAAGTGTTTCTAATCCACTTTTACCCGGCATAGTCTCATCGAGAAGGACAAGATCAAAGTTCTCATCCGCGATAAGCTCTAAACACTCCTGACCACTGGAGACACCCTTCACGTCGTAGCCCTTTTCTTCGAGAAAAATCAAATGCGCCCGAAGAAGATCAATCTCATCATCTACCCACAATATGCGTTTTCTTTTTCTTAAAGCTGCCATTCTGATTTTTCCTTTTTAATCTACCGGGAATGTAACTAGAAAGGTGGTCCCCTCGTTGGATCGGGATTGAACTAACCTTATAGACCCATCATGTATCTCTTCAACAATACGCTTTACAAGAGCAAGGCCCAAACCCCAACCCCTTTCTTTTGTTGTAATACCCGGATCGAAAATTCTCTTTTTAAGAGCAGCTGTCATACCCCTGCCTGTATCACTGAATAGAATCTCTATATTGTTACTTTTTCTGTTTAAACTGCCTTTTATAGATATCTTTCCCTCTTTGCCGGATATAGCATCGAGAGAATTCTTTATCAGATTCTCGAATACCCAGCCGACAAGGTCCCTGCTGCAGCGAACCATAGGCAATTCTTCAAATTCAACATCTATTATCGACTTTATTTTCAGAGCCGGCCGCCTCCGTTCAAAATAACTCACCGTTTCCATAACCAGCGACGGCATGTCCTGATATTCAAGTTCAGGAGTAGACCCTATCTTACTGAACCGGGATGATATCCGGCTTAACCTTTCAACATCAAGACCAGCCTCGTCAACAGCCAGGGACAACTTTTCGGAATCACGCCCGGATCCAATCTGTCCTCTCATTATTTCCAGCCAACCCATCAGTGAGGACAACGGAGTGCCGAGCTGGTGAGCCGTTTCCTTTGCCATACCAACCCATACCGATCTTTGTTCCCCGAGCTTTAAAGCTCTGAACCCGATAAAACCAAATAAAGCGAACAGAACGAACACACCTAATTGAACGTATGGGGCAATTCTAAGTTCCCGGGCCAATCCGGAAAGCCCGTAGTGAATAAAAAGTTTCATCTCCTCTGTGTCAACAACCACCGGTTTGTTTATCCTGTCAAACTCATCTATCTTTTCTAATACTCTTTCGAGCAATGGGTCATCCGGTTTCCGGGGATCAAAATCGAGAAGTCTGTCATACTCATCGTCCTTTACCTGGGGAACTCCGATTTCGTTCCATATCATAGGCCGCCCCTCATTATCAGTTATAACAAAGGGGAGATCGATTGCCTCTCTGATATCACGTATGAACTTCTGATTATTTGAGTTCTCCACACTTGCCAGAGCGAGCCCGGTAAAACGGGAAAAAAGCCTCGTTGTATTTTCGGCCTGCCTCTGCATACGCATAATCAGATTGTTGTTATAGAAAAGAAGTGAAGTGACAATTATAATACTTCCCACTATAAAATAAATTTTAATTAAGAAAGGAAGACTTCTTGAAATATTTATCTTCACGTTAACCCTCTAAATATTCCCTTCCCCCCATATATTTCACGAGGGCTTCAGGAACGCGTATCCTGCCGGTCGGAGTCTGGTAGAGTTCAAATATTGTGGCAATTATCCTTGGAAGGGCTAACCCCGAACCATTCAGAGTATGAACAAATTGAGATTTTTCCCCTTTCCCCCTTCTGAATTTGATACCGGCACGGCGGGCTTGAAAATCTTCAAAATTACTGCATGAAGAAACTTCCAGCCATTTCGAAATAGCCGGAGCGTAGGTTTCAATATCATAACATTTTGCCGCGGAAAAACTCAGATCTCCCGAACACAATTCAACTACACGGTAAGGAATATCCAGAGATTCAAGAACTCTGCAGGCGTCGTCAAGCAAAAGCTCGAGCTCCTGATAAGATTCTTCAGGCAGAGCAGCCTTGACCATTTCCACTTTGTCAAATTGATGGACGCGAATCAGACCTCTTGTATCTTTTCCGTAACTGCCGGCTTCTCTCCTGAAACACGGGCTGTATGCCGTCAACTTAATGGAAAGCTTATCGGCCGGGAGCACAGTCTCCCTCAGAAGATTTGTAATTGGGACTTCGGCAGTTGGGATACAGTAAAGATCATCTGTTTCACAGTGATACATATCTTCAGCCATTTTTGGCAGCTGCCCTGTTCCAATCATTGAATCCCTGCTGACCATATAGGGAACAGATACTTCTTCATATCCATGAGCCCGGTGAGTATCAAGCATAAAATTAATTAGAGCTCTTGAAAGCAGAGCCCCGTCTCCTCTTAGAACCACAAAGCCGCTTCCACTCACCGCCGATCCGGCCTTGAGGTCGAGCAGTCCCAATTCTTCACCAATCTCCCAGTGAGGCGCGATTTCGAGATCATTTCTAAAAGGATCTCCCCAACTTCGTATCAAAATGTTGTCCTGCTCAGAATTACCAATCGGGACAGATTTATGCGGTAGATTGGGGATGGCTAATTCCATCTCATGTAATTTATCTGAAACATCTTTTAATTCATTATCAATTTCCTTTATACGTTTAGATGTCCCCTTCATTCTGTCAATAAGCTCCGAGGCATCCTTCTGGTTCTTTTTCAGTTGGGCAATCTCTTTAGAAACAACATTTTTGCTGTGCTTGAGATCTTCAGATTCCTGTATAATCCTCCTCCTGTCCTTATCCAACTGATAGAGAAGATCGAGGTCGAAATCTACTCCTTTATTCTCGATACCCCTGCGCAACGCCTCAGGGTCATTTCTTATAAATTTCCTGTCAAGCATAAATATTCTACTCCAAACCTTCACATACCAATCAAATGAGAAAACAAACCTGCTTCAATTCAGGATAATACAATCACGAATCAAAAACTATCACAGGATACGGGAAAAGGCAAATGTAAATGGATAAAACAAATATTAATCTGTCAACAGGTTCAAATCGTTGACCTATGCTTTTTCATTATACTTTCAATACTCTCTTCGGGAACTTTTCTGCTGTTCATAGCATACAGAGAGAAGGCGAAGATAGCTATTTCAAGGATAACTGCCGCGATAAAGGCCGCTACATTACCCATCATAGTAAATACTCCCAGACAGCCCAATAGCACTGCCAGACTCCATAGAATAAAATTAACTTTCCGCATTGACTTGTATCTTGCAAGCAATAGATGATGCAAATGTTTCAAATCAGCCTGAAAAAGTGACCTTTTCTTTATTATCCTGCGAGAAAAAGCGAGAGTCGTATCGAGTAATGGTACAGTCAAAATAAAGATAGATCCCGCAATCCTGAATAAAATATCCTTACCGGGAAGCAAAAAGAGGAGTGAAATCAGGCCGAATATAAGTCCCAGAAATAAACTGCCGGAATCACCCATAAATATCCTCGCGGGTGGGAAATTGTAACAGAGAAAAGCAAGTGATGAACCTAAGATGATAACTGAAAGAAACACAGCTATCTGCTGTCCCAGAATCAACCCGGCTACTGTAAAAGCAATCGAAGATACAACAGCAATTCCGCCCGCCAACCCGTCAATTCCGTCAATGAGGTTGAAAGAGGTAGTAATAGCGAGAATCCATAATGTTACAATAACAAACAGAATAACACGAATCAGGGTTGAAAATTCAAATACTGAAAAATAGCTGAGTAGGATAATCCCGCCCACGGAAACGAATATTGAAGCTATAATCTGAAGAATCAACTTATATTTGTAATGTAGGCTGCGGAGATCATCAATAATACCAAGGAGAAAAATTGTAAATCCGCTGAGTATAAGCACGGAAAGAAAAACCGTAGTAACAGAATGTGAAACCACAAAGAATAGAAAAACCGGCACCAGCCCTACTATAACGGAGATTACTATTACTACCCCACCTAAATGCGCGATATCTCCATTACTCCTGCCGTTGGGTTTTTCACTGATCTTCCATCTGGCAGCCATATTTCTCACAAGAGGGGTCATGGCGAGAACTATAACAAACGGTATGGCAAATGAAACAACTAGTTGTATTAACGGCAAATCCGCCCCTCCTTCTATATTCTTACAAAAGATTATCTCAACAATTACGCAGTGTCAATATTTATCAATTATATCTACAATACGCCCCGCGGTTTTACCATCCCATAGCTGCGGGATACTGAACTCCTTCTTACCCCCCTTCATAACCTTGAACGCGGCGCTTAGAAGCTTATCAGGATCGGTTCCTACCAGGGAATTCGTCCCCATCTCGATTGTCACAGGACGCTCGGTATTATTTCGGACGGTTAAACAGGGAACGCCCAGAACCGTAGTCTCCTCCTGAATTCCTCCGGAATCCGTGATAAGCAATCGGGCATATTTCATTAACTTCAGGAAATCGAGGTATCCAACAGGTTCAATTAATTTCAGACCGGAAGGCCGGGGAAAAGATTGAACCTGTGAATCTATTATCTTTCTCGTGCGCGGATGAGCTGGAAAGACAATTGTGTGAGCTTCCGACAATTCAACAAGAACATTATACAGTGAAAGAAATTGCTCCGGCTCATCAACATTTGAAGGTCTATGGAGCGTTACAAGAATATAATTCTCTTTTTCAACTTTGAGCGTGTCGAGAATCTTAGACTCTTCCGCTTTTTCCAAATAACTTTTCAGTGAGTCAATCATAATATTACCCACAAAGAATATTCTTTCCTTCCCGATACCTTCACGACTTAAATTAACTTCAGCTTCCGGCGAAGTTGTAAAACAATAATCGGAAAGGATATCAGTGACCATTCTGTTTATCTCCTCGGGCATATTTTTATCAAAACTCCTGAGTCCCGCTTCGACATGAGCAACCGGGATATGCTCTTTTGCTCCAACTAGAGAACAGGCTAACGTCGAGTTTACGTCACCAACTACAATAATAAGTTCAACGCCCTCTGTTTTTACAACCTTTTCAAATTCAACCATGACTCTGGCCGTTTGTTCAGCGTGAGTTCCCGAACCTACTCCCAGATAGATATCGGGATGGGGAAGTCCCAGATCATTGAAAAAAATCTTCGACATATTACCGTCATAGTGCTGACCAGTGTGAACAAAAAGAATATCCACCTTCCCTCTTTTTCTGAATTCCTTAATAAGAGGAGCTGCTTTCATAAAATTAGGCCGCGCTCCAACGACAATTGCTGCTTTCATTTATTGACCTTCCTTCCCATAGACTCCTCGATGCGTTTCTTATACATCCTGTTATAATATTTTCTAAAAGAACCTCTTTTAATCTCACTCCACCACTCTCTGTTGTCCCGGTACCATTTTACAGTTTTTTCCAATCCTTCATTGAACGTATACTTCTTCTTCCATCCGAGAGATTTTATCCTCCTCGTGTTTAGGGCGTACCTGCGGTCATGCCCCGGCCTATCTGCTATGAATGTCAGAATATCTTTATCAGCGCCTGTTAACTTGATGATCTTTTCAGCTATATAGATATTTTCTTTCTCTTCAGACGCGGCAATATTATAGACCTGGCCAATTTTACCCCTTCTTCCGACAAGATCAATAGCCCTGCAATTATCTTCAACATAAATCCAGTCCCTGACATTTTTGCCGTCCCCATATATAGGTAAAGGCTTACCCTCCAGCGCGTTAGTTATAAAGAGAGGAATAAATTTTTCAGGGTGTTGAAATGGGCCGTAATTATTTGAGCTTCTGGTTATCACGGCGGGCAGCCCATAAGTCTTATAGAATGCCCCTACAAGAAGATCTCCTCCTGACTTGCTCGCTGAATAGGGACTGTTAGGTTCTATCGGGTCATTTTCACTGAACTTGCCCTTTTCCACACTTCCATAAACTTCATCTGTGGAAACCTGCACAAACCGGGGCACTTTGTGCTCCAAAGCCTTTTGAAGCAGACTATATGTACCCATTACATCTGTTTTTACAAAACTCCCTCCTTTGAGGATTGAACGGTCCACATGGGTTTCCGCCGCGAAGTTATATATAATATCCACTCCGGGAATGATATTATCAAGAAGGCTGGAATTACAGATGTTGCCCTTAACAAACTCGACATCCTCCCTCTCTATATAACCCTTGAGATTCTTCATGTTTCCCGCATAAGTTAATTTGTCAAGAACAACGATATGTTTTCTGCTCTTTCTTTTCAGCAGCATCTTTATAAAATTAGAACCAATAAAACCGGCTCCGCCGGTAACAAGTATTTTCTTCATATTCGTCCCTTCCCATTTAATTTTAACTACATAGCTAACAATGATAACTCAATAAATCTTTCTTAGACCTCCACACCTCTGATTAGAATTATCTGTCCTTATATATAAAACTACTTTCTATCTATATAACTTAATTAAACTCAAGTTCGACCTTTAATTTCTGTCTTCCTGAAATACGCAGCATGAATCAGGATTTCGATCCGAAAGAATAATAAAAAAACCCGTGGGCTTCCACCTTTTCCTTTTCATATATATTCCGGCAGTCAAAAATAAGGTCTCCCTTCATAAGATTTTTTACCTTTTCCAGCTCAAGAACTCTGAATTCATTCCATTCAGTCATAATCACCAGGGCGTCAGCATCCTGCATTGCCTTATATGAATCATCACAATATTGAATCTTATCCCCGTATATCTTCCTGGTATTATTCATAGCTATCGGGTCATAAACATTAACATTCGCGCCTTCGGCAAGCATCCTGTCTAGAAATCTCAAAGACGGGGCGTAACGAAGATCATCTGTATTTGGTTTAAATGAAAGCCCCAGGAGAGCAACATCTTTTCCGGAGAAATCGGGAATTTCAGATCGCATCTTCTCTATGAGCCTGTCAATCCGGGAATCATTAACATCACTCGCGCTTTGAATAATTTTAAGGGGCACGCCGGCGTTATTTGCGGTATGCAAGATAGCTGAAACATCTTTCGGAAGACACGACCCTCCGTATCCAACCCCCGCGTGGAGAAATTTAGGGCCTATCCTCTTGTCAAACCCCATCGCCTCCGCGACATCTTTTACATCTGTTCCAAGCTTTTCGCAAAGATCAGCTATCTCATTGATGAAAGATATCTTTACGGCTAAAAATGAATTACTGGCATATTTAATAAGCTCAGCTGTCCGCACTGAAGTAAATACTATAGGTGTTTTCAAAAGATACAGCGGACTGTATATCTCACGCATAATTTCTCGAGCACGCGTGCTTTCCACTCCAATTACAACCCTGTCGGGTCTCATAAAATCTTCAATCGCGGAGCCTTCTCTTAGAAACTCGGGATTTGAAACACTGTCAAAGGAAAATTTCTCTGGGAGATTTTCGCGAATAATATTCTCCACATTTTCCGATGTTCCGACAGGAACTGTGCTTTTCTGCACAAAAACTTTATACTCATCTATATGGGGAACAATATCTTCAGCTACTTGATATACCGCTCTTAAATCAGCAGAACCGTCTTTCCTCATAGGAGTCCCTACCGCTGAAAATATCACCCCTGATTTTCTTACAGCTTCAGCGAGGTCTGTCGTAAAGAA
The DNA here is from genome assembly GCA_964554125.1 of uncultured bacterium. Taxonomy (GTDB): domain Bacteria; phylum Krumholzibacteriota; class Krumholzibacteriia; order Krumholzibacteriales; family WJIX01; genus JAGHBT01. The sequence continues at coordinate 16,486 of CAZKNG010000001.1, forward strand.
AAGCCTCCCCGCTTCCACATTTCTGCTGATAAGTTCTTTCAGACCCGGTTCATATATAGGCATATGGCCATTCTTGATCCTTTCGATCCGGTCACGGTCAATATCAACACATATTACATTATTTCCAAAATCAGCAAGGCAGGCTCCACTGACCAGACCGACATAACCGGTTCCCACCATACATACATCAGGCATTTTTATAACTCCTTTTGTTTAAATTCTAATTCGAATACCTCAGGCAAAGACAAAATTCATTCTTCAATCACCAGATCTTGAGTACCAGTACTCCAGCAGATCTGAGATCATCTGTTCAACTGATATTCTTCTTTCCCAACCGGTACAATCACGCATCTTCTTATTATTCCCGGTAAAAACAGTCACATCCACAGGTCTTATCAGATCGGGGTCCGTTTCAATATTCACTTTTATTCCGGCCTCTTCAACCATCATCCTCAGGGCGTCCCCGAGATTCAACCCCTCACCTGAACAAACATTGTATACATTTCCGGTTTCACCCTTCTCCACTATAAGTCTATATGCTCTTACTACATCTCTGACGTCCAGAAAATCCCGGAAAATATCAAGATTTCCCGTTTTTATAACCGGCTTCGCGCTGCCGGCTTTTATTCTCGCGCACTGCCGGGCGAATGACGGAAAGACAAAAGTAACACTCTGACCGGGTCCTGTGTGGCTGAAACTTCTCGTGACAATAAGATTCATATCAAAAGACCTCACATACTGCAGGGCTAAAACAGATTGTGCCGCTTTGCTCGCCGCGTATGGGTTTACAGGTTCAATAGGAGTGTTTTCGGAAAGCGGCATATCCCTTCGAGACCTCTTGCCGTATTCCTCGCAGGAACCAACCGCCAGTATCCGCGCTTTTTTCCTGTTCTTTCTGACGGCTTCGACAAGGTTTAGAAACCCAATAAAATTCGTCTTTACAGTGTCAGCCGGATACTTAAAGGAGAGTGCCCCCGAGCTCTGCGCGGCAAGATGAAATACTGCATCCGGATTCCAGTATTTAATGAGTTTATCCACAGCGGGAGCATTCATAAGATCGCATTTCTTATATACAACCCCTTCCGGCAATCCATCGATCAAGGCGGAAGATCTATGAGAGGAATTGACATCCACAATATCCTCAGCCAGCACTTCGTAACCCGCGCCGAGAAGTTCCCGGGTCAGATGTCTTCCTACAAAACCATATGCTCCGGTTACAATAGCTTTCATAAAAAGTTAAATCACTCATCTCCTTCGCTGATTTTCCCGCCAGAATTCAAGAAGATCCGACAGAGTTTTCTCTATAGGTATCTCGGGTTCCCAACCAGTGTCATTCTTGAACTTACTGTAGTCACCTTCCAGTCTGGGGACATCACTCGGTCTTAACCTTCCCCTGTCCATCCTGACTTCGACTTCAACACCGCTTAACTTAATAAGCATATCGAGAATTTCACGTATGCTGTAGCTCTTTGAAGTACATAAATTATAAACTTCACCGGCGTGGCCTTTCTCAAGAGAAAGCCAGTACCCCCTGACCATATCTCTCACATCTGTAAAGTCACGTCTGGCGTCGAGATTTCCAACTTCCATAACCGAAGATCTCTTTCCGTTTTGTATATCAACAATCTGCTTTGCGAAATCCGAACAAACAAAAACAGGACCGCGGCGCGGGCCTGTGTGATTAAACCCCCGGGTTCTGACTATTTCCATACCGTAACTCTTGTAGTACTGATAACCCAGCATGTCCTGCCCCACTTTGCTCACTCCGTAAGGGCTCAGCGGCCTGAGAGGATTTGTCTCCTTTATCGGAATTTCATCCTCCAGAACCATTCCATACTCCTCGCTTGAACAGGCGACCTGAATCCTGCATGAATGGCCCGATTTACGGACAGCTTCAAAAATATTGAGTTCGCCGAGAATATTGGTGCTTAGCGATTCACTTGGAGCTTGCCACGATGTAGGAACAAAACTTTGAGCCGCGAGATGGAAAATATAATCAGGTCTAATCTGTTCTATCACATCTCTCGTGGAAATAGCGTCTCTAAGATCACACTCCAGCAATTTTATTCTATCCCAGATATGTTCAATATTCTCTGTTCTGCTTCTCCAGCGAATGATCCCATACAGTTCCACATCTTTCTTTTCAAGACAAAAATCGGCGAGATGGCTCCCCGCAAAACCTGTGATTCCCGTGATAAGAACACGCATTTTCTTTCCTTCCGTAATAGATTAACTGCTAATTTCAATTATATTTTTAATTGTCTGAGCTTTTATAAAAAAACTCTTAAACCACCGGGAAAAATCTTATTGACCGGCTTGCTGTTTTTCCAATACTCAATATAACAACGACATAACTGTAATATTATAGCAAAAATAGATGATGTCGGAAAGATAACTTTCAAAAAGAGGATTGCCGGGAACTAATTTTAACATTTAAGACCTTAATTACAGAACCTTTCCGCGAATTTTCCATTCAATCATCAAGTAGATTATGAAAGAGATAAATTAAAAGGAACGCCCGGAAACGAAGCTGTTTTTCATATAGATATAGAGGAACTATTGCAGTAATTTCCTGTATATATTCAGCGTCTGCCCCACACAGCGTTTCCACGTAAAACTATTCGCGTGATCAACACACCTTGCGATCTGAGACTGTGGAGTTTCGGGCAGTCTGTCGATCGCTTCAGTGATCTCACAGGTATCTAAAGGGTTTACGTAAATAGCCAGATTTCCGCTTATTTCAGGAACAGCGCCCTTGTTTCCGGCTAAAACAGGTGTCGCGCACGCCATAGCTTCAAGAACCGGAAGTCCGAACCCTTCGTACAAAGTCGGAAAGACAAACCCAATCGCCCCACTATAAAGCGCGGGGAGATCGTCCTCTTCCACAAAACCGAGAATCTTCACCTTGCTATCCAGATGATATTTTTTGACTGCCCTTAGAGTCTTATCACCCTTATAAGATACCGTTCCGGCAAGTACCAGATCCAAATAACTACTGGCTTTAGAGCGGGAAAAGGCTTCAACCAGACGTTCTGTGTTCTTTCTTTCTGAAATAGTTCCCACAAATAATAAATAATCTCTTTTCAATCCATATTTATTTCTGACCCTGCTGACAACCGCATTCTCCTGAGGAAAGAAAGACTCATCAACTCCATGATAGACCACATTTACTTTATCGGGAGAAACATTCAATAAATTAACAAGATCACGCTTTGTCGATTCGCTGACTGTGATAAAGCAATCGGCTTGCTTAGATATTTTTTTGTATAATCTCTCTTTTCTGTGATGAAATTTTTCAGAGGCTATTTCATTGCCGATCTGTTTCAAAATTAAGAGATCATGAATGGTAACAACTTTTTTGACATTACTCCAGAAAGGTACCCAAACGTCCAATCCGTGTATAATATCAACATTTTTACTTACCGGCCAATAGGATTTGTAATATTCCCTGACTTTCAAATTTTCAGGTCTCGACCAGCTTGATCTTTTGTGTAACCTGGACAGCTTATAATACAATATAAGTTTTCTATGATCTTCTATTTCATCTGAGAAGGCGGAAATTAATCCGTTAATATAACGCGCGATCCCCGTTGGTTCATCCGTAATAACACTGGTTACTTCAAGCCCTATTTTCATATCTTAGCAATATCAGCTTAAACCCGCTTGCCTTCTGAATTATTATACAGCAACGAAGAATCCTGTTTTAAAAAGCTCAACGGCAAACTCTAAAACCGAAGTTATTACTGTAATTACCGGACTGAAAATTGTTTCTCACAGAAGTATTGCAATTTTCAGAACTATCAATCCAGCTGCCCCCGCGAAGCACCCGGTAAACCCCGCTATCAGGACCACGGGGATTATCTATCGGATCTATAGGATCAATGGGATAGTAATCACTATTATAGTAATCCCAGCACCATTCAAAGACATTACCGCTCATGTCATTTATCCCCAGACTATTGGCTACCCTCTCGCCAACACCATGTGATAAATAGCCTGAATTATCCTGATACCAGGCGCAGTCATCCAAATTAGCATTAATATTGTAACCGCTGTGCTTATCCCCATCCACATAGCTGCTGCCGCTGATATATCTGGCAGCATATTCCCATTCCGCTTCTGTAGGAAGTCTGAACCCACTTGCCTCCCAGTCAACGCAGTCATTGCTTATGTCTCCGTCTGACGATGAATCTTTATAATATTCTGTTTTTCCGGAATTAGTATAATAGACGGGGTCAAGCCCCTCTTTCTCTGAATAAGCGTTACACCACGCAATGCAGTCCCTCCAGGAAATATTAGTTACAGGGTGCCCGATATTAGTCGAAAGTGTAGAATCTGATCCCCGTATGCCTTCATTCTCGAAAGTATAGCCATGTAATTCACCCCAGTTTTTCACTTTTGACCAGAGAGAATAGGTTACTTCATATCTGCCTAACTCAAAGGCATCCAGAGCCACACTGTGTATAGGCTCATAATCAAGCTGGGTAGTATCGACTCCGTCATTCCAGCCCATATCGAAATCCGCTGTGGAGGGTATCGAAACCAAAACAGAATCCGGATACACAACTACGGATATACTGTCGCTTGAGATATTTCCGTCATCGTCGGAAGCCTCGAACTTTATTTCATGAGTACCAAAAGAAAGAAGATTGTCTGTGCCGTATCTGCCGCTGCAGATATTTCCATCTATATCTGAAATCCAAACGAGCTGACTATCCGGAACTCTGTTGCCGCTCTGAAAATATCTTGCGTCACCGTAAAACGTTATCTCCATGTCCTGAGAGAATCTAGCTCCATCACCAGGGGATATTATTTCGGTGACTATATAATCATCATTGACGACTTCTCCGGGCGTTTCACTATCCTCACTGCACCCGATTGCTAAAAAAATAACAGAAACCCATACAGATACCGCAAAAACCCTTTTCATGACACTTCCTCCAGACTATCCGGTTATTATTTTATTACATAAACTCTGAAAGCTACAGAATACAGGTAATTATAATATATTAAGTATTTTCAAAAATTCAAGCTTTGAGTTTCTTTTGGTTTTATTGAACTTCCTTTTATCGATATTTTCTTTGGAGTCATAATCATTTCTACACTATAAGAGAATCGATCGTTTTCCTAAAGGTTTTTTCTTATTCCGTTTATCAGAAATCATATAAACCAACAGATTTTTCATCTTTAACGATAAACAAAGTAAAGAGCAATATAAGCGGTGAGAGTAGCGGCAAGTGTAAAAGGCAACCCTATCTTTACGAAAGCGCCAAATGAAACAGGTCTCCCCTCTCTTCTAAGGATACCAATAGCTGTAAGATTAGCCGCGGCACCTATCGGCGTTATATTCCCGCCCATACACGAACCGATTAGAACACCGAGAACAAGCAGCTCCGGATGAACGCCGAGAGTTTTTGCTAATCCCTGCACAACGGGCAAAGCAGCTGTAATATAAGGTACATTGTCTATAAAAGCGGAAACAAGAACAGATACCCAGACAATAGCCGTAAGAACGACAAAGGGGCTTGCACTTTCAAGAATATCAAGCTGATTTACCAGAACGGCCACTACACCTCTCTTTTCGAGCATATACACGAGGACAAAGACCGCTGAGAGAAAGAGTACAGTTTCCCAGTCAAATTTCAGAGAAGCCTTAATTTCTCTGTGAAGCTTTCTTATTCTAACATACAGAAATGACATTCCCCCAATCAAGACACATGAAACACCGCTAAACCAGACAAAATCGGGATCTATAAAATTGGCAAATGAAAGCATAACAATAGCGAGTGCCAGAAAAATGACGGGGGCCCAGCTTTTAACCGGTGTTACCGCTATTGACTCCACTTCCCTTTTCTCCTCTCTGAAATAATAATATAGAACGACGAAACCTGCCAAAGCTCCCAGCTGAACGAACCAGAATATTCCAATCTTCACAGTCATATATGACGATATTGAACTATTGTAGAAAAAGAAATCCAGGAAATCCATTTGGGCTCTGGCAGCGAGGATCATACTTGGAGTATCACCTATAAGTATTGCCATACCCTGCAGATTTGAAGATATGGCGATACCTATTATAACAGGAACGGGTGAAACATCTGCTTTTCTTGTCACTTCCAGGGCTATTGGCGCTACCATCAAAACAGTTACGACATTGTCCATGAATATAGAGAAAATAGAGGCAAAAACAATTATAAGCATAAGGGAAACACCCAGATTCGGCGACCTATTGATAATATAATCTGATATTGTCTCAGGAAGCCTGGAACAGACAAAAGCATCAGCCAGAAAAAGCGAACCTACAAAAATCCCTATGATATTCCAGTTAATACCTCTTACTATCTCGGTAACTTCAAGTGCTCCAAATAAAAGCGCCGCGGCGATACCTATCCACGCAATAATCCATCGGTAATGTTTTGTAAGAACAAGCGCTGTATAAACAAGTATGAATATAATAGAGGCTTTCCACATTATTCTTAGTTATTCCTCCAGTTCACGCAAGATTGATTCAACTGCCTGAGACGGAAAAGAAGCCTCATATACGGGGCGCCCGACAACCAGGAAATTGGAACCGGCCTCAGCTGCTGATTTGGGTGTTGCCACACGTTTCTGATCATCTTCGCTGTGACCGGAGGGTCTTATCCCCGGGGTCACTATAATGAAATCCTCTCCAAACTCTTTTCTAACCCTGCCCGCTTCCCCGGCCGATGAAACCACTCCATCCAAACCGGCCTCTTTAGCTCTTAACGCCAGCTCGAGTACAAGTTCTGACATTTCTTTACGGCCTGGAGAAAACAGTTCGAAATCCTCTGTCTGCATACTGGTCAAAATTGTTACACCGATAAGAAGCGGCGGCCGGCCGCCTGATTCCCTGAATCTATCGGCCTCCCGCGCTGCGGCTTTCATCATTTCCATCCCGCCTGTTGTATGGATAGTAAGCATCTTTACTCCCAGGCGGCAAGCCGCTCTTACCGACCCTGCTACAGTAGCCGGAATATCATGAAATTTAAGATCAAGGAAAACCAGGCACCCTGATCTATCTATTTTCCTGACAAGTGCAGGCCCTTCAGAAGTAAAGATCCTGCTTCCGAGTTTAAAGTATCTGATTTTTTCCTTGAGCTCATCAACCAGCTCAAGCGCTTCTGCTTTACTTTCTACATCCAGAGCCACTATAACTTCCGGAATATTCTTTTTTGGGCTCACAACCGAATCCTTCCGTAATTTTAAAATAGTTACTAAAGTGAGTCGATAATCCTCTCAGGCAATCCCGGATCATAAAAGAGCGCCGTTCCTATCTGGACAGCTGAAGCACCGGCGGCGAAAAATTTCCTGGAACTTTTAACCGAGGATATTCCGCCAACACCCACTACGGGTATATCCACCGCCTGAACAATTTGCCAGACAGCTCTAAGTGCCACGGGCATAATTGCCGGACCTGAAAGACCCGCGGTAATTCTATCAAAAACAGGTTTCCCGGTCGCAAGATCGATATCCATGCCTAAAATTGTGTTTATAGCAGTTATCCCGTCTGCGCCGGCCTCCTGGGAAATAACGGCAAGTGGAGCTATATCTCCAACATTAGGTGTCAATTTAGCAAGTACCGTCTTACTTTCAAGTATCTCTTTCGCCTTCGAGACATACCATCTCAGAGATTCCGGGTCGGTTCCGACCACCATCCCGCCCTCATCCACATTGGGGCATGAAAGATTCAACTCTACAGCGTCAACTCTCCCCTCGCGAGCTACGAGTTCTAAAAGATTGAGATATTGTTTATTACTCTCACAAGCCAGACTCACAACAGGTTTCACCCCAAGGTCTAACAACTCCGGCAGTTTCTCGCTAAAGAAAGTTTCCGCTCCAACATTTTCCAGTCCCACACTGTTAAGAAGGCCCGACCTGGTTTCCTTCAATCTCGTCCCCGGATTCCCTTCCTTCGGCATTAAAGAGATAGTCTTTGTGACGACCGCCCCCAGTTTCTCAAGATTTATAAGATCCCCATATTCAATTCCGTAACCCGCGGGACCGGAAGCCAGAAAAACAGGATTCTTGAAAGTTGTGCTGCCGATATGTAATTTTTTCTCGTTCATCTTACTGATATTAATCTAGCTCCTCCAATTATCCCAGTCTATATCCTCCGCTCTGAAAACCGTTCCGTCACCGCAGACCGACTTATACTTCGCACCTTCCGGAGAGGTTACAGGAACAACGCAGCCTCTGCAGGCGCCAACACCGCAAGCCATAACAGATTCAAGGGATGTATAATGATCATTAAAAGAATCTATATCGCTCTTTACAAGAGCCTCTACCATACCTGACGGGCCGCAGGAATACAATTTCCCTCCCGGCAGAACTGCTCTCTCTGCCAGATACTCAAACATTTCCACCACATCACCTTCGAAACCTCTTGAACCATCTATTGTCGCTATGTAAACCTGTGAGAAATCATCTTCAAAGATGTCGCTAAGAACCTCCGAACCGCTCTCTGTTCCATACAAAAGAGCCATTTCCCCCGCTCTTCGCTCCCGCGACCACCTCCTCGCGGCAAAGACAAGCGGAGCGAGACCTGTGCCTCCGGCTACAAAAACCGCGTCACCCCCTTTATCCAACTCAAAATATGTACTTCCGAGGGGACCTATAAAATCGACCGGATCCCCCGTCTTCATCGAAACCAGGGCCTCCGATCCCCGCCCCACTACCTTTACAAGAAGAGTGATATAATCATCTGTCATATCCAATATACTGTAAGGGCGTCTTAAAAGAGGAGAAGTCGCGCCGCCAACCCTGATCGATATAAACTGTCCCGGCATAGCATCAGGAAATCTCACCGGCTTTGATAATTCAATAATAAAAGTTGAAGGTGAAACCTTTTTACAGGTAATCATCTCTACTTCGTACCTTCCCTTTGTCGCTTCTTTCAATCCCTGCTCCCTCTATACTAAGACTTTATTACCACCCTGACCCATTCTGGTCTTAATCAGCAGACTCTGGAGTTACCGTCCGGCTTGTGTCAGGAGATGCTCCCGCGGAATCAGCATCAACACCCGTCTTATTAATCATGCCACTGTTGTCTGTTGTTTCAGAAGGCTCAAAATAAGACCGCTTCCCGGAAGTGTCAGGTTTTGAAGCTCTTACAGAATCAACATATCCCTGAACTCTTTGCAGCAGCTGAGGATCCCCTAAAGACTCGATCCGTTCAATCGCTCCCGAGGCCTGTGCGGATCTTGGAAATCTTTCGATGACCTCTCTGTAGGCCTCCAAGGCTTTATCATTCTGCTTCATTTTTTCTTGATATATCCAACCAATAGCGTATGCGGCTCTGGGACTGATCTCAATCTCAGGAAAACTGTCCAGTACTACCCGATAATTTCTAAGAGCTTCCTCCACGTTCCCGAACTGTGAAAGTTGTAATTCAGCTGAATAGAATTTTTTCTTAGCCTTCTGCTCATCTGTCAGGTCTCCCTCCCCTTCATTTTCCAGTTCGAGTAACCGTCCTATGCTGTTCGATTTCTTTAGAGCTTCAGTAGCGTATTGCGATTCCGGAGCTTCTTTTCCAACTTTGCTGAAATACTCTTTGGCCTTTTCAAGTGAATCTGCCTGCTGGTGAAACAGCATTCCCATATAATAACTGGCTTCCGCTGAAAATAATGTCTTTGGATATTTCCCGATGATATCTTCGTAAAAGCGCTTTGCCAGACTCATTGAATCAATACACACGTAACTGGCCGCTTTACCAAGTAATACCGGAGCTTTTTCCCTCTTCCCGGTTACCTCATCAAGGAGCTCATCATATAAGTCGATTGCCTCTCGACACCTTTCGAGATTGGTGTAACACTTAGCCAGCGACAATGACAGTTGGTATCTTTTCTCCCATGAAATACCTTTATGCAGCATTTTTTCATAAAAACGCGCGGCATCTTCCCATTGTTCGAACGAAAAGTACAGATCGGCGCATTCCGCTGTTGCTTTTTCTACGATTTCATCTCTGTCAGCTTCTCTTATAACCTCTGAATAGAACTCCAGAGCTTCTTTTTTTCTATCTAACTTCAGGCTGATCTTTCCTGCAAGCACCATTACCTGGAAACGTATTTCGTGTTCCGGATATTTTTCAATGAAGCGATCAGTATATTTGAGAGCTTTATTAAATTCTTCCCTGTTTAGATATATTTTCCCCAGCCAGAAGAGTGAAAGAGGGGCGTATTTTTCTTCGGGCCAATTATCTAATATTTCCTCAAACTTTTTAGCTGACTCGTCATACTTACCCTGCCTGAACAATGCCTTGCCGAGAAGGAAAACCGCGTCATCTGCCCATCCGCTGTCAGGATTATTCTGTAGGATCTTAGAGCATTTAACAACAACTCTTTGATATTCCTTCTCCATACCGGTGCTTGATTTACTTTGCTCGCGTTTATCCTCCGTGTCGCTGTAAATACGGCGGGCATTATACAAAGTATTGAAATAAACGCAGGAGGACAAAAAGATAACAAGCATACATATTATCAGAATCAAACGCTTTTTATCTTCTCTCACCGCCAACTCTCCCTGCAAATATAAATCACTTCACTTCCCAGATTACCGGGCTCTATCAGCCCGTTCTTTTCCACTTCCCGGCCAAAAATATCCCCTTTACACGTCCTTTGAATTTCCTGTCCACGAGGGGAGTGTTTATCGATTTTGATTTGTTTACCTCTTTGCTGAATGTCCATTCTTCATCAAGATCTATAACTGCCAGATCCGCGGGCTCTGAGCTGTTTAATCTTCCTCCGGGAAGACCCAGCACCTCCGCGGGAGCAGATGTCATCAAAGATACAAGATCTATCAGTTCCAGATCGCCGGGCATAACCAGTTCAGTATAGAGATGAGAAAAAGCCGTTTGAAGCCCTATCATACCAGGCGGCGCAAAATTGAATTCAACCTGTTTGGCAATCTCATTATGAGGAGCGTGATCAGTTGCTATACAATCAATCGTCCCATTCTTAAGCGCCTTTTTTAATGCCTTTATGTCCTGCTGTGTTCTAAGGGGAGGATTAACCTTTAAATTCCTGTCGTAATCTTTCAGCTCAGAATCATCCATAGTCAAATGGTGTGGAGTCACTTCTGCGGTAACAGGAAGACCCTTCTTTTTAGCCTCTTTAATCAGCTGCACTGAACCGGAAGTGCTCACATGGGCAATATGAAGCCTGCAGCCGGTTAATTTAGAAAGCGATATATCCCTGGCCACGGCAATTTCCTCCGCCTCTGCCGGTATCCCCGAAAGCCCCAGCTTGGTGGAATAAAATCCTTCATTCATTAATCCGCCCCCCGATAGACTCGCATCTTCACAGTGGGAAACAATCGGTAATTCAAGCATACGGGCGTACTGAAGAGCACTTCGCATAACCTTGGCGTTCTCGACAAATTTACCGTCGTCACTCAGTGCTACTATCCCCGCCTCTTTTAACAGATGAAACTCGTTTATATCCCTTCCCTCGAGCCCTTTAGTAACCGCTCCTATTACATACAGCCTGCACTGACCCGCTGCTTTATTCTTATCCATAAGATATCTGACGACACTCGGATCATCCACGACGGGATCAGTATTTGCCATACAGACGACCGAAGTATATCCACCTGCCGCCGCTGCAGCGGTACCGGTGGCAACGGTTTCACTTTCTTCATATCCCGGTTCCCTGAGATGACTGTGAATATCTATAAAACCAGGCGTTACCAGATATCCTTCAGCCTCAAAAACCGGTAGATCGGTATCCACACTCTTCTTCCAGACGACTTCTTCAATTCTGCCCCTCTTTATGTGAATAGAACCTGTCTTTAGAGTTCGAGATGCAGTATCGGCGAGCTTAGCCCCGGCTATCCAGAATTCACTTTTATTTTTCCATTTGTTGATCATTAAAACTCCTCAGTTTTTTCTTGGAAACTATTTCTTTTCTACCTTTGCTTCTCCGCTCTTGCCGCCGGCGATCAGAAATAAAACCGCCATCCTGACAGCAACTCCATTCGTTACCTGAGGCAATATCACAGCCTGCTTACCATCGGCAACATGCTGACTTATTTCCACCCCTCTGTTCATAGGCCCCGGATGCATAACAATACAATCATTCCTGGCACTTCTGAGAACTTCAGATGAAACTCCGAAAACAGTAAAGTACTCTCTTAGACTGGGAAATAGCTTGTTTTTCTGACGTTCCAGCTGTATACGCAAAATATTAATCGCGTCAGCATCGGAGACGGCTTTTCTAAGATCGTACTCTATCTTTACTCCTCCGTCGCCGAGATTCTCTACTTCAGGCGGCATCATAGTGGGCGGGCCGCAAACCGTAACCTCCGCCCCCATTCTGGTCAAACCCCAGATATTGGAACGGGCTACTCTGCTGTGCATAATATCCCCTATAATAGTCACTTTTTTCCCTTTTAATGTTCCCCATCTCTGTCTGAGAGTCAACATGTCAAGCAAAGCCTGCGTTGGATGTTCATGCTGGCCGTCACCCGCGTTAACAATCGAAGCATCGAGAAATTCAGATAGAAATCTGTGAGCTCCTGAACTGCCGTGTCGCATCACAACAATATCAACCTTCATAGCTTCGATATTCTCAGCTGTATCACGGAGGCTCTCTCCCTTTTTAACCGATGAAGTAGCTTTCGAGAAATTAACAATGTCGGCGCTGAGTCTCTTCTCCGCGAGTTCAAAACTCATTTTAGTTCTGGTGCTTGGCTCATAAAAGAGGTTCGCGATTGTTATCCCCCTGAGAGCCGGAACTTTCTTAATTGCCCTCTCTGAAACTTCCTTGAAATTATCAGCCGTATCCAGAATCAGCTCTATCTCCCCGGAAGACAGCTCTTCAAGTCCCAGAAGATTCTTTTGATTGTACCGCACCTTACCCCCTTACTTGATTATCATCAGTAACAATGTCTATTTCTTTTTCGATCCCGGTTTCCTTTTTTTCTTCTGCCCGCCGGATTTGCCTTTCCCTGATTTCGAGGAACTCTTTCGTTTCTTGTTTGAAGAAGTTCCCCCGGACTCCTTTGACTCTCCAGCTATACTCTTTTTCCCTTCATCCTCTTTTACTCCGGAAACCACTTCTCCTAAAATAACCTTTTCTTCTCCATCGGTTTCCTTTAAAAAGACCCTTACAGTTTCATAACTTGAAGTGGGAACGTTTTTCCCAACAGAATCGGCACGTATCGGAAATTCTCTGTGCCCCCTGTCAACAAGAACGGCAAGCCTGATAACCTTTGGCCTGCCAAAGTCGATAAGTTCATCTAAAGCCGCCCTGACGGTACGGCCCGTGGATAATACATCATCGATCAGAACAACGACCTTCTCATTTATGTCAACGGGAATTTCTGTATTGCCGACCACAGGATTTGAAGCAATCATCTGTACGTCATCCCTGTATAAAGTGATATCAAGAGCTCCTACCGGTACATCTACCCCCTCAAATCCCTGGATGAGACCCGCTATACGTTCAGCCAGAGGTACACCCCGTTTTCTTATTCCGACCAGAACAAGATCTCCAACACCTCTGTTGTTCTCGACAATTTCATGAGCGATTCTCATAATGGTGCGGCGAATCTGGGTACCATCCATAACAACCGCTTTTCTTAAAATATCCAAATGCAAAACCTCCTTACAGCCGGTAACATATACTAAACCGTTGTATCCATAAAATATTTTCAGACAATCAATTAGCCCGGCAACCGGGCAAAAAAAATCCCCCCGTACCGGGAGGTATCTGACTCTCTCTTCCCTTGCCGGCCTCCCGGACCGGATTAAAAGGATATCTTCACTATACTAACCCCAACAAAAAGGTAATACAACCCTTTTTTTAAATTTTTTAAGAACAAACGTCTTATAAACTGATAACTAACTTCTTTTATATTTACTTACAAACCGGACTCCGGGCGGATGAATAAAAAAAAGGCCGGATTTTTCTTGGCGCTTCTCGTATATCTCATGCTTTTCCCTTTCTCCTCTCCGCGATAACGCCCAGTTGAGAGATGATCATCCCGGCGAACATAAGAGTACATCCGGCAATTCCTCTGACGGAAAGAACTTCTCCCAATATCAACCAACCGCCCAGAACAGCAAAAACCGCTTCAAAACTCATAATAATCGAAGCGTGTGCCGCGGGAGTGTGCCTTTGGGCCAGGATCTGAAATGTATAAGCAACCCCTACGGAGAAAACTCCTCCGTAAATTATCGGCACGGCTGCCAGGTAGAGCGAGTTTAAACTTATCACTTCTGTAAAGATAGAAACGGCAAGGCTTAAAAGAGAACATACGGCGCACTGAATGAAGGCGAGAATCAGCGGATCTATACTTTTTGAAAAGGAGCCGATCAGAAGAACGTGTCCGGCCCAGAAAAAGGCTCCTGCAAATACCAGAATGTCCCCCTTGACCAACCTCAGCCCCCCCGCAATCGAGAGCAGATAAAGCCCTGTAACGGCAAGCACAGCTCCGAGCCATGTTCTCCACCCGACCCGCCTCTTCCAGAAAAAGCCTGCCATAGGAACAATAACAACATACAACCCCGTAATAAAGCCGGCCTTACCCGCAGTTGTATAAACAACACCGACCTGCTGAAGGGAGGAGGCGATAAATAGAAACAGCCCGGCTGAAAAACCGCTGACCAGAACATGTCTTCTTTTTCCTGTCCAGCCGTAACCGAACTTAAATCTTCTAACAAGGACAAAGGGAGACAGAACAAGAGCGGCAAGAGCAAAACGGACACCGTTAAAAATAAACGGCCCGACATACTTCATTCCCAAGCGCTGAGCGACAAAAGCAAATCCCCATATAGCAGCTGTAAGAAACAGCAGACAGTCATATCGTATTATCTTGCTTTTCAATTAACCCCATTTCATAAAGAAAATTATCCAAAAAATCAGTTTGATGCCGTCCGGCATAGCTGATGATCATTAATGATGGTTTAACGTTTATTCACGCCGCCGGCACAGGAGTACATATAAACCGCGAATGAAGCCAGCCAGTGTTCTCCTTCATAATTACCGGTTGCAACGCGACTGAGCGCGTCATCAGAGTGCAAATCAGCTGCTTCAAATATTATCCTGCGCGCGGGGTCTCCGAATTTAAGAGATTTACCAATTCCATAGAGACACCATGCACGGCTCAAGTTTAGACCATCGAGGTGAACTATTTTAGGATCACTTCGATCAGATACTTCGGCAGGTTTCAGTAGATTTTCAGGATATCCCTTATTAAGCGCCGGCAGAAATCCGTGGAACCATTCTCCGAATTCGTCCCGCTTAAAAACCCTTCTCATCAGATCAGCTTCAACAAGACACGGTGAAAGGAAATCATCTCCGTCGGGCTCCCATGAACCGGGGCATTTCCGGTCATCGGCAAAATAATCTATGCTTCTCGCAACAATCACCTCTTCCAATTCAGAAAGATCCGCCGCCCGGGCATAATCAAGCGCGAAAGCTAATCCGAAAGCGGTATTGGCATGCACACCTCTTCTGATCGGATATGTCTGCTTGGGAATAAATGAAAGATACCGGTCAACTATATTATCAGTCAGAGGCTGAAGATTCCTGCTCCATCTCTCAGCGGCGGGGTCATCCCACTCAAGAAGCTCCTGGGAAAGTTTTAGAAGCCACGCCCAGCCGTACATCCGCTCAAATGATCTGCGTCCCGGCTGGTTTAAGTATCTGACTTCAGCTTCTATATTTCTCTCTGTAAGGTTGCCATCGAGAACGGAACGTAAACTGTCAGCCTCCGGCAGTTCGGGGAAGATCCTAAGCAGGCGCGTCATCATCCAGTGCGCGTGCACGCAGGAATGCCAATCAAAACAACCGTTGAAAGCGGGATGCAGCTGCGAGGGACTTTTGACTTCACTGCGGTCATTGATCACATGAGAAAGCTTAGCAGGATACTCCTTCCTCACGCACCTGAGGGCTATACGAGCGAACGCTGAAGCGGTCCCACTTGAAAGAGCAGCTTTGCGACTCCGCCCAGCCGGAGCAGCCGCGTTCTTAATGCGGTCGGAACCCGCGCCGTTAACCTGCTGAGCAAATAAAAAAGAAAATATAACCGTAATAATAAAAGTTTGAACAGACTTTAAGCGGTACACATTTTTCTGCAAGGTCCTTTCTCCTTCTCTGATAACGATTAATTTAATCCAAATCCTCACTTATATTTACTAATTATCAGATATTGAAAACCTGCGGGTTCATCAAATCCTGATAAAACCCTATTTTCTGATTTTTAGATTTTTTTTGACAAAATGACAAGTTATTTTTATTATCTTGAAAAATAAGCAGTCTTGAAATTATAGGTTTTTTTCTTAACTTACTTAAAGAAATAACAGTTAGAAATTTTGGAACTATCTATCAAGAACTATTGTAACAAATATAAAATATATATTAATAAAAAGGAGATCTGGTATGATAGAATTCAAACAGTTGACTAAGTACTATGGGGACCTTTGCGCTCTGGATAAAGTCGATCTTACAATAGAAAGGGGACAGATACTCGGACTCCTTGGACCAAACGGTGCCGGCAAAACAACGGCAATGCGGATTCTGACCGGATATCTTGTTCCGACCACAGGCACAATCGAAGCAAGGGGACTTTCCATTGAAAAGGATATTCACAAAATAAAAGAGATGATCGGGTACCTTCCCGAATCGGCACCTCTCTACGAAAATATGATAGTCTATGAATACCTCGACTATATTGCGAATGTGCGAGGATTAGAAGAAGAGAAGAAACGTAAGCGTCTATCTGAACTGGCTGACATATGCGGCCTGCGGGAAAACATGCACCGTCCCATACACGAACTGTCCAAAGGGTATAAACAGCGTGTGGGACTTGCTCACGCGATAATGGCCGACCCTGAGATTCTTGTGCTTGACGAACCGACAACGGGTCTCGATCCCAACCAGATAGTTGAGATCCGCGATATCATAAAAAAAATCGGAAGAGAAAAGACAGTAATCCTGTCCACTCACATACTGAGCGAGGTCGAAGCAACTTGTGACAGAATTGTTATTATTAACCGCGGCAGTATCGTCGCGGATGGAAGTACCGAGGAACTCAAACAAACCACAAAAACCGAATACACCGTCAATATTTCACTCAAAAACGCGGAATTCGGGGATGTGAAAAGCAGGCTTGACCAGATAGAAGAAATAAAAGAGATAGAAAGTGCTGGTAAGAATAACGGAATCCTGTCAGTTAAACTTTCATGTCATACTGAAAAGGATATCAGAGAATCGATATACGGAAAAATAAAAGAGCAGAACTGGATTCTTGTTGAAATGACGAGGGATGTTAAGAGTCTCGAGAGAATATTCGGTGAATTGACCAAAGAAAATTAACTCTTGAACTGTTCGATCAAATAAAGGAGAAAAAATATGCTGAAATCGCGTAATATAGCTCAAATATTCAAAAAGGAATTTACTGTATATTTCATATCTCCAATTGCCTACATAGTAATATCAATATTCCTGATTGTAACGGGATGGTTTTTCTTCTCAACATTCTTTCTCTATAACCAGGCGGAATTGAGAAGCTTCTTTTCCCTTTTGCCGACAACATTTTCATTTATCATACCAGCTGTAACAATGCACCTCTTTTCGCAAGAATTGAGCTCCGGTTCATACGAGGTGCTTCTCACTCTCCCTGTCTCGACCAAAGATATTATCGCGGGTAAATTCCTCGCCGCCCTGGCCTTTGTCGTAATTATGCTGTTGCCTACGGTAAGTTACGCGATTTCAGTATCTTTTCTGGGAGACCTTGATTGGGGACCCATAGCGGGCGGGTATCTTGGAGCAATTCTGCTTGGAGGAATGTTTACATCAATAGGACTCTTCACGTCTGGCCTCACAAAGAACCAGATAATCGCTCTGCTTGCGGCAATAGGAATCTGTTTCGCTTTGACAATGATCGACAACCTGCTCTTTTTCCTGCCTGAGTCATTGCTGGGCTTTTTCCAGCAGCTCGGAGCGGGATATCATTTTCGCAACATCACCAAGGGAATAATAGATTCAAGAGATATAATATATTTTCTAAGCTTTATCTTTATCGCTCTATACGCGGCCTACCTGGTAATGCAGGAGAAAAAGTAGAAGGGGGAAGTAATGAGTAGAAATATACAAACGGGTAAATACTTTAAATTTATTGTTTATGTAGTAATAGTAATTCTGATTAATCTAGCGGGGATTACACTCTTTTTCAGAGTTGATCTTACATCGGGAAATATATATTCACTTTCTGAGGCCAGCAAAGAAGCCGTGGAAACACTTTCCGAACCACTCACCATAAATGTTTTCTTTACAAGGGACCTTCCGGCTCCTCATAACAATACAAGACGTTACCTTCACGACATGCTGGAGGAGTATTCTGTCAACTCAAACGAGTATTTCAACTATCGCTTCTACGATGTCAGCGTCAAAGAAGGTGATCTGAAGGAAGAAAGCAGGAAGAATCAACAGCTGGCCCACAGCTACGGTATATACCCCGTGCAGATCAAGAACATAGAACAGGACGAAGTACAGTTCAAAAAAGCATATATGGGAATGGCAATGGTTCACGGAGATATCATAGACAAAATACCTTCAATTACATCTACTGACGGACTGGAATACAAGATTACTTCGAAAATAGAGAAAATGAACGACAAGATAAGCGCTCTTCTCAATCTCGAAGAACAGATAAAGGTCAGACTGTACTATTCCTCATCTCTGGCAAAGATAGCTCCGAAGATTAATATGGAGGAACTGCCGCAATTACCGGAAAAGATAGAGTCTGCCCTGGCGAGCCTGAACGACAAGTATTACTCAAGGCTGGATTTTGAAAGACGGAATCCAACCGAGGACTCCTCTCTCGAAGAAGAGGTGTCAAAATACAATGTAATGACTCTGAGATGGCCTGCCATGAAAGATGAATCGGGAAATACAACAATCGAAGAAGGCCACGGTTCAATCGGTATCGTCGTTATTAACAAAGAGAAATACGAAACAATAGAATTGATTAATGTTATAAATATGCCCATTTTCGGAACTCAATACCAGCTCGTCGACCTGAGCAATATAGAGGAAACAATCAGCGAAGCTATTGATAACGTTATAGATATCAATAAGAAGATCGGTTATCTGACAAGCCACGGTTCAATCCCGCTTAAGGGAAACGCAACAAACAGCACTAAATCAATTGATAATTTCAACTCTCTTCTTTCAGAAAGTTATTCTGTCTCTGAAGTGGACCTAAAGGAGAACGATATACCTGAGGGTATAGATTGTCTTATTATCGCCGGTCCTAAAGAAAATTTTTCCGAATACGAACTATTCGAAATAGATCAGTTCCTTATGAGCGGAAAATCTGTGGCTTTCTTCCTCGATCCCTTTGAACAGATTGAACCGTCTGGTAACCAGATGCAGAGAAGATACAACAATCGCCCCACCTATATGCCTATAAAAACCGGACTGGAAAAGCTCTTGTCAAACTATGGAGCAGAAACAAGCAGTTCTTATGTCCTGGACGAGGAATGCTACGAGCAGAACATGCCCCGCAGATACGGCGGCGGAAAACAGAAAGTCTATTTCGCTCCTCTTATAAAAAACAAAAATATCAACAACAAGATGGAATTCATGAGAAATATCAAGGCGTTAGTCACACTTAAAGCATCACCTGTAAAACCCCTGAAAGAACGGATAGAAGAGATTGGAGTAACGGAGAATATACTCTTCTCTTCCTCGGAAAGATCCTGGGAGATGAGCGAGCAGATTTCTCTCAACCCTATGATGACACGCCCCCCGCAAGACCCTTCAAAGTTCAGAAGCTTTTCTCTAAGCCTGCTTCTGGAAGGAGAATTTCCGAGCTATTTCAAAAACAGAGAAATCCCGGAGAAACCGGCGGAAGAAACTGAGGAAAGCGAAGAAGAATCCGGAGAAGAAATAACCGGGGTCAAACCAACCAAACTAAGCAATGAGAAAACTTTTATTACCAAAGGGAACCCGGGTAAAATCTTTCTCACGGGGAGCTCAGAACTGCTCTCTAACAGCATAATAGACGAAACAGGGAAAGCTCCCAGCTCCACATTTGCAATGAATCTCATAGACAGACTGAACGACAGAGAGGCTTACGCGTCGATGAGAAGCAAACAGCAGCGGTTTAATCCGCTTGACGAAACATCAACCGGTTCAAGAGCATTTGTAAAGACTTTCAACATAGCGGGACTGCCGGTGCTTGTAATATTGTTCGGGATTATCATATGGATGCGGCGTGAATCGAAGAAACGCAATATTCAAAGGATTTTTGAGAAATAACAAATGGAGGGAAACCCTAAAATGAAGTTTAAAAAGGAACATGTTGGTCTCGTAGTAATTATAGCCGCCCTGCTTCTCTATCTATCTCTCAGGGATACTAATAAAACACATTACACTCTTCCGGCAGTAGAACCTTTGGAGAAATCTGAGATATCGAAGATCATTATAAATAAGAAGGATAATAAAATCACTCTGGCAGAAAATGACGGAAACTGGCTGATCAAACCGCAGAATTATGCCGCGGACAAGCAAAAGGTAGACCGTTTATTAAAAGAATTTTCCGATTTCAGGCTGACAGGGATGGTATCGGAATCGAAATTATTCTCGCGCTACGGTCTCGGGGAAGACAATAAAATCAATCTTCAGGCCTTCTCCGGCGAAGATGTAAAAAGGGATCTTTATATCGGCAAGACCGCTTCAACCAAACGCCATACTTACGTTATGCTTAAGGACGACACCAGGATTTACGAAGCCAGAAACAACATCAGGAATATATTTGACAAAACTATTGATGAACTTCGAGACAAAAATGTCCTGAATTTTGAAACTAAATCGCTTAGAGGTTTAACGATAAAGACCGGGGATAAATCAATCGAATTTGAGAAAAGCGTTGTGCCTCAACCTGTAACTCCCGGCGAGCAGGAAGAGTCTCCTCCACGTGAACCTGAAGTAACATGGAGAACAACAGAGGGCAAGGCAGGAAAGCCGGAAGTTATTAAACGGATATTCAGAACCCTATCAAACCTTCAGTGCGACGGCTATATAGAAGAAAAAATAAAGTCTGATTTCACAGACCCCGTTTATAAAATCACTGTAACCGGGAATGAAACTCACACTCTCTCAATATTCAAAAAGAGGGATGACGGCAGATATCCCGCGATATCATCCGGAAGCGATTATCCGTTCCTTCTAACCGAGTGGAAAACCAAACAGATGATGAAAGAACCGGAAGAGTTTATAGTCAAATAAGTTAATACTGATTTATATCACTTGCCGGTTTGATCCAGATTATATGCCATTACCCTGTTATCTGAAAATGTTGGAACGAGGAGTAAGTTCATCTCAGCAATATAGTCAATGTCTGCTGAATTGATACCCGCTTCGGATGTATCTATCAGTAACTTAAGTTCTCCCTTTCTATCAATTCCGCTTGTCTTTCCCCTCCAATCGGAAAGAATAAACCCGCCCTTACCGTCAACTACCAAACCGTCAATACCAAACCCCGGCTGAGCGACAGTGCTGATCTCTGAAGTCTCAAGATCTACCGCTTTAAGAGTCCCGTCACCACTGCTCCCTACAAAAAGGGTCCCATTTCTGATAAAAAGACCATTAGGGTTCTTTATTTTATCATCCTTAATCCAGACCTCTATATCCTTCCCGCGCAGCCTGTATATCGCGCTCACTTTCGAAGAGGAATCGGAAACATATATGTTGCCCGCGGTATCAGCGGCGACATCATTTAGAAATTCTGCCGCGGAGGCTTTATACCTTTGCATTATCTTACCGGTTTTGATATCTATTTCCACAACTTCATCGATATCGGCAAGGTACAACTTACCTTCATAAATCGCCATACCCTTAGGCGCGTTTAAAGATGTAATCCATCTTGGAACTGTCACCTCGCCGCGGATACTTAATTTCGAAACAAAACCGTTCCCGTCACGTGCCGTCGGACTGCCGTTTATGTTAGAGACATAGATAACATTTCTCGCGTGATCATATTTTACAGATTCGGGGGTCTTAAACTCTCCGGATGCAGCCCACCGTTTATTTACACCCCCCACATCACCGCCACACGATGAAATCAGAATAAATACCAGAAATAGTACAACTTTTTTCATAGCTAACCTTTCTCTTGAATCCTGTCCTGAATTATTTTAAACAACTTCACAAAATAATGCTGATAAGAGCTTTACTTCCCATTTTAATTCATCAGGAAAGAATTTTATTTAAGTATCTCGATTTTCTCCTTATACACAACATCCCGTTCCTTAAGCCCTTTAAGCATGAAATCAACACACCGCTGGCTCTTGCCGATATACTCGGGAGGGGAAACACCTTCTCTGTCATAAAGCCCCTCAGCCACCATCCTGGCCGCTACAGTAGCCGTGTATCCGGTCACACGTGCCATAGAATGAACATCAGACTCCTGGTCATATCTGTCATACAGGTTGTAAAGATACCTGACATTTCTGTCATCTTTCTTCCCTTCAACAAGAATCTTCATGACTGTAATGTCGGCCTGGCCACTTTTAAGTTCCCACATTGGAAAAAGCAGTTTTGAAGTAAAATCTATAGGTCTAATTTCTACCCCCTTTATTTTCAGCGGTTCCTTGCTGAAAAATCCTGTTTCTCTCAATACCTTCATCTTATCTATGTGACCGGGGTATCGAACTGTTTTCTCTTTCATATTAGAGGCGTCTATAGTCCTGGCCAGAGTTCTGAGTCCGTCACTGTTAAAGGCCTCAAGGGTTCCAATCTCCGGAAAATCGATATATTCCGGATCAGAAAGAGCAGTTCTGGTAACGAGGAGATCATTTACAACATACCTTGCCGGCCTGGTATATTCCTCTATAACATCAACAGGTGAAAAAACCGCTTTGTATTCATAAGGCCACTCCCTTAACTCCGGCAGCCCTCCCACGTATATTTCACAATTTTCTGTTTCATCCAATAAATGATCCACGTAACCTATTAATATATTACTCATCCCGGGAGCTACGCCGCAGTCCATTATTGCTACAGAATTTCTTCTCTTTGCAAGGTCATCAAGCTGGAAAGGATCTTCGGGGAAGAACGCGATATCTATAACATTCTTTCCGGCCAGAAGCACCGCTTCAAACGTCCGATATCCCATAAATCCGGGGACGGCGCTTACTACCATATCATAATCTGAAACAAGATTCTTAACTTCAGCCGGGTTGGAAAGATCCCTCTTTATCCTGGAAATAAAGAGAGAGCTGTCAATTCTCTCCAATGCCGATTCATTGATATCAGCAACTGTGACTTCAAAACCTGATTCAGCCGCAAGGTCCTCAGCCATTGGACCTCCCACAAGTCCCGCTCCCAGGACAATAATCTTCATTTTTCCCTCCATATCTTATATCCCTTTAAAATCAAAACGGTTATTTTAACAATATCATCTTCCGGGAAAGCTCTTCCCGGCCGAATCTTAACCTGTAGAAGTAAACTCCCGAGCATACCCGGTTGCCGGCGGTATCCTTACCATTCCATACAACAGATTTATTACTCCCTCTATTCTGAGTGCGGTCTAGAAGAGATTTAACAAACCTTCCGGCCGCGTCATATATGTCCAGTTTAACCCTTCCTTTCTCAGGTAGATCATAAGTAATAGTAGTTGATGGATTGAACGGATTCGGATAACTCTGATGAAGAGCAAGCGGTATCTGCGGAATAGATATTCTCTCTGTCTCAAAAAGAAATTTATAGCAGCCTCCGTTTTCGATTCCCACACGATAGAAATATGTCTTCCCCCTACTGCAATCGGCATCCTCGAATGAATATATCAACCCGTAGACCTTTATCTCCCGGGGCTGAATTCTCTCTATAATCCCTCCCGGAAATTCCCCCCTGTAAACGGCGAGTTCTGAAATATCAACAGCTTCAGACAGTTCCCATTCTACTTTGACCGCCTCATTACAGAAACCCGCGGAATATCCTTGAACCAGAGTAGGGACAAGATGGGTATAGAAAAGATATATTCCGCTACCAGCCATTGCCGAGAATATATTATCATCAGATATGGCAATAGCCATAGCTTCATCGCTTGTGTCGTAATATCCCGCTTCGGAAGGGTTTTCAGGATCTGTTATTTCTATCACACGGAGTCCGCCTGCTCTGTCAGCTACATACGCGAAATTGCCGTCTAAGGCTACATCCCAGGCCCTGTCCGCGGTCATAATAAAGCCGACCTCTTTCAGGCTGTCGGGAACGCTGATATCAATTACACGAAGACCGCACTCAAAATCAGCTACATAGGCGAAGTTTCCGTCAAGAGCCACTCCACAGGCATAACAGGGATAGTCGCCTGTATCAAAAGACCCCGTCTCATATAGGCTGTCCGGATCGCTTATATTCACCACCCTGAGGCCTTCCAAGCCATCAGCTACGTAAGCGTAATCACCTCTTACAACAACCTCTATTGCATAGCCGTTCGTGTCAAATAAACCAACCTCCACAAGGCTGTAGGGATCGCTAACATCTATCACCCTTAAGCCGGAATTCACATCTGCTACATACGCGAAATTGCCGTTTACCGCTACACCACTCGCTCCGTCAGTGCTTAAGAAATCTGTTTCAAAGAGTGTGTCCGGATGACTGATATCAATCACATGAAGCCCGTTATTATCATCAACAACATAGGCATAATTGCCGTTTAATACTATATCCTTTATCAGCTCCCCTACGGCAATCTCTTCGATTTTAACCGGAAGAGCATGATTTGTAAAATCTACTGTTACAAGAGTTGAATCATCACCGAAGTAAACGGTATCTCCCCTCGCCGCGGCTGACTCACACCCGCCGGCTGTCCCCCATATTCCCTGTAGATCCACATTTTCGCTTTCTCCGTCAGCACGGGGCTTTTCATTTTCAATTCCGTTTTTCGACTGAAAAAGCAGCGTAAAAGAAACCGTTTTACCCTCATCTAAATACTGCCGCGATATATCTTTCGCGTTCGCAGAAAATTTCATATCCCCGGTTGATAAATCCTGCGCTTGAATCTCTGCTGAATATAAAAAGAAGGCAAAAAAGAGTGGAATAATAAGACACTTCGACCCTATTTCAATTCTGCTCATAACATTCGCCTCCCGTGCTTAAGGCAGAACTATTCAGGAAACAAGCTGTTTTAATGAATCATAATATTTATAATATACACCTTAAGAGCACTATATCAGAATGATAACAGAGGCTCAAGACGTAAAAGATCAGGTTACATCGGAAGAAGAACAATGGCAATTGCGGCTAGCGTCAGGCCGGTTAGAGCAATAGGCCCGAGACGTTCTTTCCAGACCGCAAAACCCAGCAGAGTAGAGACAAGAATAACTGTAAGATTTACAAATGGAAAGGCCTGTGACGCCGGGATCGTCTGAAGAGCCTTAAGAATAAATACCGTGCTGAAAAGATTCGGTACTCCGAGAAAGAGCCCCAGCGTGAGAGTGCCGTAGTCGAAATGTATTCGTTTCACCCAGATAATGACCCATACTATGATCGCGGCTACGGTAAAGAGAATCCATGTAAAGAGAAGTCTTTCAATATCCGGCGAGAGCTCTCTGAAAGCCTTGAGCAGCAGATCGCCCGCTCCCATCACAAAGAAAAGAGAAACAATAAGAAACCAATACCTTTCACCAGGCCGGTTCTTTGAATTTTCTCCGGAAAGCCCTATGCCGAAAAGGATAATCGCTATCATCCCCAGTCCGATCCCGCTCCACTGGTATAGACCTGGCTGTTCTCCCCACAGCATAATCGAAGCAATTATGGGAACAGCTACAGAAAGCCGCATTACTGTCACGGGGACTGCAAGAGGCCCTCTGGAAATCCCTGAAAGCAACAAAAGAAAACCCAGGACAAAATCAACTCCGGCGCCTACCCCCAGACCTAATGTCTTCAATCCCGGCCAGCGTATTTCCCCCTTCAGAAGAATCACTGAAAGAATCGAGGCAACCACATAATTTGCCCCTATAAGTAAAAGTCTGTTTCCGCCTCTAACTTCATTTACTTTAAGAATCAGGGCTATAGCAACCGAGCAGCCGGCCGCGGACAATAACCAGATCAACTCTTCTCCTCTCTAAGATATGACATGAGATAATCAACCTTCAACGGCTCCCCCGTGGCATTTTCTATAAGTTCATTCCAGCTTACACGATTGCCCGAGCTGTAAACTGAATCAATAAAAAATTGGCTTACATCCTTATTCCCGTAAATAGAACCCTTTTTCCCGGAAGTTCCATCTATGATATTATTTTCTATATAATTACGGAACTGCGCCGCGATAAGTTCACCCAACATATAATTATGGTAATAAACGGGACTCGTAACGATATGAATTTTAGTCGCCCAATCAGGCATATCTCTTCGGGGAGGAGGAGTTATAAACTGATATTCGCGGACTATATTCCACCATATTGCGTTCAGGTCGCCCCGGGGATTTCTGTACAGCTCCCTTTCAAACCTGAACATGACCTGACACCAGCGGGCAAACACAAGCAGTCTGGCTCTGATTGCTCTGCCTGCCTTAGAACTTATTTTTTCTACTTCTTTAACACTCAAATCCAGGGCGCTCTTCATCCACAACGGGTCCCTTGCCAATCCTCCGAAAAAGATCGCCGAAGCTTCCGTCAAGCAGATATTAGGATATATTCTAAGTAGATAGGGGAGAGAACCGCTGACATATTTATCATAAACCGCGTGACCGAGTTCATGAAGAATCGTATCGGTCCATTTCGCGTTATCTTTAATATTGCAAAGAACTCTTATGTCGCCGGCGCGGTCGATGTCAGTACAGAAAGCGTGAGGAGACTTCCCCTCCCGCTCGTAAAGATCACTTCTAACTAAAATATCACTGACATTCATGCCGATGCTGTCATAGAATTCTGCGGCTATCTCAGCCGGCATCGTGCCTGAGTAATATTTATCAAAATTCATACTGAACAAACCCGGAAGCTCCTGAAAATAGAGATCCTCATAATGCCAGGGCATAACCTGATCCTCTGTAATTCCGTAAAGCTGAGCTGTTCTGCCGTCTAATTCATCCTTAACTGCCCTGAACGGTTCACGCGTAACCCTTTCAAGCCTGTCGAAGAGTTCTACAAGATTACCTTCATCCTGCTCGTTAAGATATAGGGACATGGAGTAGAAATTATCAAAACCCGCCATAGCCGCGGCCTCATTTCGAAGCTCAACAAGCCTGATAAGATCCTCTTCTATCAATTCCCCGACCCTTTTATGGCTTTCCCAGACGAGCTGTCTTTTCCGGCTGTTTCTTTCTGTTAAAAGTATATCAGACACATCATTGCGGGACAGTTTCATTCCGTTAAACTCAGCTCTGAAGAGATTGAACTTCCGTTCCAGCCCGGAGGAGAGCTTTGTAATACCTGCAAGAAATGATAAATCTGTCTGCCTGCCGAGATACCGCAGATACAGAATATCCCCGATTCTGGACAAGAGCCTGTTTTCAAAATCGCCGCTCGCTCTTACTCTCTCTACAAACGTAAAATCCTCTCTTGCTGCGTAAACCTCCTCCAGATGAAAGCGCAAACGGGATAAATCATCAAAATATCTTTTAGCGCCCGTAATAGAACCATTCCAGTGGGCAAGCGCTATCTTCTTTTTAAGAGGTTTGATGACATTCTCATGCTCTACGACAAATTCTCTAAAGTTCATTATTCCTCTTTAATATACTAATTAAAAAATATACAACCGTATTGAATATAAACGGCGCTGGGATTTTACAACAAACCTTCCGCTCTCAACCCGATTAAAAACGGATTGAGCCGCAAGCAGACTTGAGACTCAATCCGTAATACCGACCTTTTCCCAGAATAAAACGATCTATTATCTACCAATCTTTCTTAAGGCGTTCTTGGCCGCGTCAACGATAGGGTAGGTTGTAGGTGCTGATGTCAACAGAGGATGTGTTCCGAACTGCAATGTCGCGAGATCTGTCGCTGTCATCTCATTCTGAATCGCCACTCCGAGTATATTAACCATCTCACCCGCTGATTTACCTGATACCACCTGAGCACCCAGCAGAATTCCGCTCGGCCCCGCGAAGACGAGTTTTATGTATTGAAGAGAGCTGTCGCTGAAACAGCCGGGATGGCGGTCGCGTGACCTGGCTTCTCCAACAACTATTTCAAAACCTTCATCTAATGAAGATTTTTCTATTTTGCCCGCGGATCCTAACGACACGCCCTCTATAGATGTAGAAAATATAGCTATATTTCCCTTCTTCTCCCTTACCATCTTCAAACCAAAGAGGTTTCCTCCAGCTATCCTCGCTTCAAAAGTTGCGGTTGAAGCCAGCATTAATTTTGAAGGCTTTCTGGTGAAAAAGCATTTATGCTCGACGCAATCCCCTGCCGCGAATACATCTTTTACCGATGTTCTCATATATTCATCAACCCATATCCCCCCGGTAATCCCCATGTGAAGACCGGCCTCCATAGCCAGCCGGGCGTTTGCTTTATATCCAATAGAGAGAATCACCGCGTCAGCTTCTATGACAGTTGAATCATCAAGTTCAACCCCTGATACCTTGCCGTTCTCATTTAAAATCCTTTTAACTCTGCTGGAAGTCCTGATATCTATGCCGTTATCCGACATGGCCTTAGCCGCGTAATCAGAAACATCCTTATCAAAGGCCAGCGGCAACACACCATCAAGAGCCTCAACCAGTGTTACCTTTTCGACCTCTTTTCTGAGCTCATCACTCATCTCCATACCGATAAAACCGGCACCAATTACAACAAGATTCTTTGACCCCTTCAGTTCCGGTTGAACTTTTTTAATATATTCATAATCCTTGGGAATTGAATATACGCCATCTGCTTCTGCCCCTTCAATCGGAGGTATTACAGGAGTCGATCCCGTAGCAAAAACAAGTTTGTTATACCCAACCTCTTTTCCGCGCGATGTTTTAACACTTTTGTTTTCAGTATCGACGCTTACAACTTCATCAATAAGAAATTCTATGCCCAGCTTCCTGGGACCTTCTATACTCATAACACCGTCGTCAACACTTTTTAATGTGGAAAATGTGTACGGAATGCTGCAGGGAATCAGAGAAATTTCCTCTTTCCTTATTACAAGGACACTCTTTTCCGGATAATCAAGCTTCGCGGTTTTAGCTGAAATAATGCCGGCCGCGGAGCCTCCTATTACGACTACATCGTACTTCATAAAAACTCCTTTGAGCAGGGACGTACGCACTAATTTAATACTTTGAAAAATTAGTTTACAGTAACATAATACAAACTTTCACTTTATAATCAAATATTTTCGATTTGACTCTTTGTATCTGTATATATGGAATCTGCTTTCCTCTATTGCCTAAAGCTGAATAACCCTTTCAGTTACAGCGTCTAAGAACTCCCGTTCGTGAGAAACAATTACCGATGTCGTCTCTTTCGAATCCCTGAAGTTTCCCAGGGTTGATATAAGCCAGATCGGAAGAGCACACGTCTGAACTCCA
>CAZKNG010000001.1:45991-82960 GCA_964554125.1 uncultured bacterium
TCCAGAAAGAGAGCGGGCTCATCGAAAAGATATAACTGTGCCCTGAAAACAAGAACCGAAGCTATCGCGCAGAGCCTCTTTTCACCCTGAGACAGATGAAAGGGATTCCTCTCTCTGAACCTGTCGTATTCAAGACCCACTGTATCAAGAGCGCACCTTACGGCTTCGGTCAAACCATTATTTCCTTTGAAAGATCTGTATCCCAACGATACCTCTTCCTGAACGCTTGGCGAGAAAAAGGCCTCTTCAGGTGACTGAAAAAGAACGCCTACTCTTCCGGGCTGAAAACCACCTGCGGAAGAGAGATCTTTTCCCAACACCTCTATCCGGCCTTCCCGCGCGGGCAACAATCCGGCACATGCCATAAGAAGTGTGGTTTTACCGGACCCGTTCGGGCCTGTTATTCCAACGGCCTCACCTTTCTTTATACAAAGATCCTCAATCCTAAGCACAAAATCTCCTTCACCCCGCGAAATAACAGCTTTTTTTATATTAACGACATCCTCGATACCTGTGCCTGTTTCACGCTCCGGAGACTTGTCCCTCAGATAAAGTTCTTTTTCTGCAGGTTCAGAATAAATTCCCGTGATCAAATCCTCACTCACGATATTCTTAAAATCCTCCGGTGTGCCGTCAAAGAAAACCCTCCCTCTTTTCAGATATATCACTCTGTCAGCCCGGGGGATTTCATCAGGACTAAGGGTTGCCCATAATACGGTTATTTTCCTTTTATAAAACAGATCTTCAACCAGTTTTATAAAATTATCCTTCTCTCCGCTGTCAAGATAGGAAAGGGGTTCATCAAGAATAAGGTGATCCGGATTTAACACCCAAACAGCGGCAAGAAGAAGCCTCTGTTTTTCTCCGCCTGAAAGTGTATGGGGGTTTCTTGTCACCAGACCTTTAAGATCAAACGCTGCCGTTGCTTCATTGAAACGTTTTTTCTTCTCAATAGCGCTTAATTTGAGATTCTCCATACCGAAGAGAATCTCCCTCTCAACACTGGTTGTAATAAACTGGCTGTCAGGATTCTGCATAGCTATTCCGGTTGTAACTGCCGCCTTGGATTCAACAAACAGGCTTCCTTCAGTCGGCTCACGTAATCCGGCCGCCAGACGGCAAAGTGTACTCTTCCCTGAACCGTTCCCCCCTGTCAGAACGACCCAGCTGCCGTCTTCAATTCTTAAGTCCAAGGGGGCAATAATCTTCCTGCTATTTATTCTAAGAGAGAGATTTTCCAGACGAATCAATTACCTTCCCCCTCAGGCTGCCTTATGGCGTCAAGGTGGGAACGGGCATTATCCGCCCAGTCACTTGAGGAGTCAAGTTCAAGATACCTCTTCCACATCTCTTCAGCTTTGTCCTTGTCGCCTTCTTTTTCGCAGATTATCGCAAGAGAATAAATTGATTTCAAATGCGATGGATCGATATCAAGAACTCTCCGGAAGGTCTCTTTGGCATCTTGAATTTCGCCAATATGAAAGAGGGAATTGCCTAGAGCAAAAAGATATTCAGGGTTATCCTTTACTCGAACGGTCAGGTCGCGAAGCACTGTAACTGCATTCTTATGAAGCCCCAGCCTCTGATAGGTAACCCCGAGATTAAAAGAAGCATCATAGAGAGATCTGTCCAGTTTCAAAGCATTCTGAAAATTATCGATAGCTTCCGCGTAATTTCCTTCAGAGACAAGCTTCAGTCCCGTATTATACCTTCTGGAAGCCTTCAGATCATCCTCTATAGCATCGATATCTTCTTCCGAAAGAGGTACTCTTACACCGGAGCCGGGTCTGGGATTATCACCTTTTTCAGACCCGTTATAAAGCGCGAGCGCCTCTGCCATTTCAGGCTCCTTATAAAAATCAGCAGCAATCGATTTCCACGTTTCCCCCTCCGTTACTCTGTGAGTTACAACCTTCCTGACAGATTCTTCCCGAATAATATGCCCCCTTTTCTCTGCGCAGGAAACAAGCAGGATCAAAGAGAAAAACAAACCTGCGGCTACCGTTCTTTTCATTATTCTTCCTTTGACCTCTCTACCTGTCTTCTCTCTCCTGCTCTGCACGTTTCAACCTTTCTGAACCGCTCTCGCGGGCTTCCCTGTAGACCTTTTCAAGGGGAACCTTCCGGGCAAGCGCCGCCTCTTTACACGATTCATATTCCGGGGTAAAATCAACCGAACCGTCAGGGAATTTCCTGAATTTTATCTTAATCCTGCCAAATGCCGTATTGACCGATTCAATCCATCTGTCAAGTTCTATGCGTTTTTCACTCGTTATCCTTATCCCGAAAGTAGTCGTTTCCTTAAAAACAGCTTGAAAAATTTCTTCTGCCGCGTCTTGAAGAGATAAAACTGTTACTTTAGTCCCAGGGCGCCCCTTCTTCATCATAACTGGCGTGAAATATACCTCAAGCGCTCCAAGCTCAAATAACTTTTCCCTGAGATACTGTAGAATCTCAGGATTCATGTCGTCAATTGTTGTTCTTATGACCGTTATTTCACTACTGCCGGCCGTTTCTCCGATTTCAATTACCCTGAGCAGGCCCGGCCCCCCTTTGTACTCTCTCGTACCGGAAGAATACACAACTCTTTTAAGTATTACAGGAAGAGAAGGAGAAAGGGGCTCGCCCAATACCTTTAATATTGCGGCGCCTGAGGGTGTAACTATTTCCGCATCCCTCTCTGTCATTTCAACCTCTTCACCTTTAAGAATCTCAAGAGTTGCGGGAGCTGGAACGGGAAGAACCCCATGGGCGATCGATATTGAACCGCTTCCGAGCCTGAATCTTCTACGATATATTTTTGGAAAGCCGAGCAGATAGAGCCCGGCAACAGAACCCACAATATCTACAATAGAATCCACGGCTCCAACTTCGTGAAAATGGACTTCCAGAGGTTCTTTGTCGTGAACCTTTCCCTCCGATTCGGCAATAATCTTAAAAATATCTACTGCCGGAGATTTAATGGAGGGATCAATATTCGAATCATTTATCATTGATAAAATATCACTGAAGTTTCGAGCAGAAGGCTCAGAATCACATACAACCCTTGTTCTTCTGGTAGTTATCCCTCTTGAAATAACCCTTTCGGTTATTATTCTGAAAGGTTCAAGACCGGGCAGCTTCGCTACAATTCGCCTGACATTCTCCGGATCCGCTCCAAGTTCGAAGATAGATCCGAGAAACATATCACCACTCATACCCTCAGAGGGATCCACCAGTAGTGTGTCAATCTCAGTCTTTTCTAAATTTGCATTCATCTTTCTTCCTTATCTCTATTAGATCCCCGACGGAGTAACCGTCAGAATGAATAACTTCCTTATTATTGAAATATTTACTACTATTCTTCTTTTAACTCAATCCCTCTCTCATCTTTTTCATATATTCCGCGGCATATCAGAGCGGCGGAAATAGCAGCTCCGTATCCATTGTCAATGTTTACAACCGACACACCGCCCGCGCAGCTGTTAAGCATCGTAAGAAGCGCGGACAGCCCGCCGAAACTGGCTCCATAACCTACACTGGTCGGCACGGCAATAACAGGCGCGCAGCTCATCCCGGCCACAACACTGGCCAGAGCCCCTTCCATCCCGGCCACTACTATAATCACATCAGCTTTACGTATCTCTTCGAGAGATGAAATGAACCGGTGTATGCCGGCAACGCCGACATCGTAGAATCTTTCTACACTGCAGCCGAAAAACTCTGCGGAGAGAGCCGCTTCTTCACAAACAGGCATGTCAGACGTTCCGCCGGATACTATTGCAATTTTCCCATTTCTCCCGGCAGGGACTCTCCGAACAGTAAATAGCTTCGCTTCCTTATGGTATTCAGCGTCCGGCAGTAAAGGAGAGATCTTTTCAAACTGCTTCCGGGTGCATCTTGTCGCGAGCAGGTTGCTTCCGCTTTCTATAATTCCCCTCGCTATTCTTACAATCTGATCCGCTTCTTTACCCTGACAAAAAATTACTTCGGGAAAACCCCTCCTCAGCTCTCTGTGATGATCTATCCTGGCAAAATCGATATCTTCAAAAGGGAAGACCTTCAAACGTCCTAAGGCTTCAGAGACGGAAATTTTCCCTTTGGCTACTCCCTCAAGAAGCCCTTTCAAATCATTTTCCTTCATTTACTTTTATCTCCTCCCTGAGCTCGTCAAGAATGGCAAGAACACCGCTTAAGCTTTCCGAGTGAGAAAGCCTTTCTCTATAATCTTTCATCCCCCTGTAATCCCGGATATACGATCTATAGCACTTCCGCATCTGAAGAACCGCCGTACGTTCACCCTTCAGGTCAACTTCCATTTTTATAAAACGCTTTAGAATATCAATTTTTTCCAGGAAATCGGACGGTGCTTTACGCCGGGGAATCGACCATTTCTCCCCGGGTGATTTGATCCCTCCTCCTTTACTGTCCCTGCCGAATGAATATTCAGCTTTCTCTTTGATCTGCGCGAAAATCCAAGGCCTTCCCACAGCTCCCCTGCCAATCATCACAATATCACATCCCGTCTTATCGACAATATTCTTATATCCCTCTAAATCAAAAACATCTCCGTTAGCTATAACAGGAATATCCAATTCTTCTCTCAGTCTGGCAATATGAAACCAATTAGCTTCTCCGGAAAAAGCCTGAGATCTATAGCGGGGATGAAGTGTTACAGCGGAAACCCCCGATTCCTGTAGCAGATTGCCCGCTTCTATATAATTTTCATTAGCCCTATTCCAACCGCTTCTTATTTTTGCCGTTACAGAAAGCGGCTCCACTCTTTTTACAACCTCGCGGGTGATCTTTCCCATCAGACTCAAATCACGCATAATGCCGGCCCCTCCGTTCTTCCGCACGACCTTTTTTACGGGACACCCGAAGTTCAGATCGATAAAAGCCGGGTTGCGCGCGGCTGCTATTTCAGCCGCTTCAGCCATAGATAAAGGATCGGATCCAAAGAGCTGGACTCCCACGGGGCCTTCCCGATCCATTCTCAGAGTCAGCTTTTCCGTTTTTGAAGCTCTCCTCTTGAGCCCTTCCGCGCTTACCATTTCAGTCACGGCAAAATCCGCCCCGAATTCAAAACAGAGCAGCCTGAATGCCGCGTCAGAGTATCCGGCCAGAGGCGCTAGACAAAGAGCTGGTCCTGTGAAAAGTCCTTTCATTATAACTTCATTAGAACACGGCCGGTAACCGTAATTCTCAGCCTCCATTACAACAACGGGTCATCGTCTCTATAAAATACGATTCTAAAAAAGATTACAAGCTGTGCGGGATCAAGTATAATCCCACTGTAATAATAGAACAAATAATAACGGCATAAGCATAATTATTCTTTCCTATAATATCACGGCCGCGCCCTAACCCGAAGAAAGAGCCGCGCACAAGAAGAGCGGCAATCAGCCAGCAAACAAAAATAATCTGTGTTTTATTGTCCGTAATATCAAAACCGAACGGGAACCCTTCCCAGACGGGACCGAACCTCTGATAATTTAATATAAACCCAAGAGGCCAACCTCCTATAAAGAGACATATCATCCCGGTTCTCATCATTCTGACAGTATAAGTAATCCCCTCTCCGGAAAACAATATCGCCAAAGCTCCAAGGAAAGATTTGATAATAAAGAAAAAAGAGAGGAACATAAATACTATATGCAGCAGAACAACTGTTTTTGAATATTCACCTTTATATTTTACAGTATAGAAGGATCCATCCCCGGGAACACGCAGAATTTGTTCACCCCTGCGGTTCAGTATAAAAAAGTATTTCAGTTTTTCTCCCTTGCCAAGTGAAGGCAGATCGGCTTTCCATACCCCCGAATCCTCTTTCCGCATCCGCAGGATCTTATCCTCGTTATCTCCGTGTATGTATGCAAGATTCACGGATAGACTTTCAGAAGACAACGCTTTTATCTTAACCACAGGATTTCCACTACCGACATGTTCAAACACTGTAAAATGTTCTACACTGACTCCCTCTTTTTCCAGTTCCACGTGATCGGAATTGTTCATAGAGGTCTTCCTCGCGACAAAGAAGATAACAATCGTCAGCAAAAAAGCTATGGTAACGCGTCTGGCCATACTTTTCTCCATTTCTTCAAACTGAATAACATGATATTCCAAAATCGAATCAAAAGCAAGTATGGCATTATAGTTGATTGCGTGAATCTGTTTACATATTTTCTAATAAGCTGATAGAATATTTACTAATATTAAACCAGAAGAGACCGATATGTCTAATATATGCCGGCTGGAAAAGGAGATTCAAATTGATAACGGCGGCTGTTCTCCAGTCTATGCTGACATAAGAACAGCTGATCCCGATAGTGCGCTCCCCGTTATCATCCTTTGCCATGGTTTTCTGGGATATAAAAGGTGGGGATGGCTGCCCTTTCTTCCCCGCCGTATTTCTCTGAGAGCATTTCATCCTTTCACAATACGCTTCTCTATGAATCGAACACACGAAAAAACCGGCAGGATAACAAAACCGGAGGAATTCGCCCGTAACACATTTACAAGAGAAGTTCATGATCTGGAGAATACCCTTTCTTACGTCAGGAACGGAAAACTCCCGGTACCTGCTGACCACGAAAGATTGGGGCTCTTCGGTCACAGCCGCGGAGGAGCTGTCTGCATAATAACCGCTGGCCGTTTCAAAGAGGTTAAATCCCTTGTCACATGGTCATCCCCCCCATCTCTGGATCGTTACACCAACAGGCGCAAGAAGAAATGGGCGGAATCGGGCAGACTTACTTTCCAGAATTCAAGAGCGGACCGGCCGCTTAACATGAATTATTCCTTCTACGAAGATATCGACTCAAACCGCGAAAAATACGATCTTTTGTCACAGGTTTCAAATTTGCGAATACCTCATCTTATAATACATGGAGAACAGGATGCCGCGGTCAGCTTGAAAGAAGCTGAAAAATTCATTAAATTAAATAGAGCCGGAAGATGCAGATTTGATAGAATTAAGCGATGCGGTCACACGTTCGGAACGAAACACCCGATGACAAAACCTACTAAAGAACTTCTGTCGAGTCTGGATAGAACAGAGGAATGGTTAGTTGAAACGGTACCTGAATGAAGGGTTTTCTTATGAACAAGAAACTGATTATTATGATAACGGCCGCTTTGTCTGTTTTGCTCGTACTATTTATATTTAAAGGATTTATTTCCAAACAGATATACATGATGCAGGTCAACGAATTAGCCGATAAAGTCCCCGCCCCCGCCGATGACAGGATAAACTACAGAGAGGACCTTCGTTACACGATGAATAAATTATGGTCTTCCCGCCGGGAAAATATTATCACACAAAATGATCTTAATGAGGTATTGGATCGCCTGAAAGCTCTGAACCGGAAAGAAAATGTTACGGAAAAGGAGATTTTTGACTTTATCGATTATGTAAGTAACATATATACAACGGCTATAATCAAAAGGAACAATGAATCATCCAGCTCGGGTGAAACTGTAATATTCTCAGATTGAATCGAGACCGCTGTTAAACACCTATTTAACCAATCAGATCTTGATTCTCCTTGAAAGCTCCTGCTCTACATCTCTGAAATTCGTAAACGGTATATGTTCTATCTTTTTATCTTCACAGTAGCCGAGAAGATCGGCCTTTGCGAATACCATATCGGAATATTCAGCAGGGCATCGGTCACTGTACCCGTTACCAACATAAACAATAAAAAACCCCTTTTCACGCAGGTCTTCAACATGTTTTCTCTTGCAATTTCCGCACATCTGGCAATTCATGGAATTATAGTAGGGGAAATCAACAGTTATTATTTCTCCATTATCACAGACGAGGTGATTAGCTTTAAAATCCAAAAACCCCAGACCGAATTTCATTAGCAGATAATCTATATAATAATCGAGTCCATCGCTTAGAATTTCAATTTCATACCTGCATGTATTACAGTAATCGACAAAATCCTTGAAGTATGGATCTAAGTCCTCTCCGTCGACAAAGGCTTCAAGTTCTCCCGTGCTGGCCGGCAAAATCATTTCTGTTTCTTCGGCTAAACATTCCCTGGAACTTATCAGGCCAATCTTCCACTCTTCAAGAAGCTTTTCCCGTCTATCTTTATCGGAAACATATTTGCCGAAGAACTCGTGACCTATATCTCTCTTCGCTATTGTTCCGTCAAAATCGCAAACTACCGCAATTTTATCGCTCACTTATCGCTACCCCCGTCACTGTCATCATCCCCTCCAGTAAGATTAGATTTATCTTTAACATATTTGAACATCTCGCTGAGAGAATCGTTGGATTTAAACATTTTCATCACTTTCTGAAAATCTTCATCTTCCGGAAGTGCCGCTATATAAGCTCCCTCAGTTCCCATTACTTTTCTAAATACCTCCCGCTTTATGCCGGTCTTTACAAACTCTATATTCTCTTCGGTCCAATCCTCACCTGAAACTTCTATATCCTTTGTTTTTATGAATTCCTTGAAATCGGATATAACACCCTCATCAACAACAAAATCATTATTTACATCGTTGTAAGCCGTATAGTGTACCGCGAAGGAAAAGAACACCCCTCTGATAAGGAGTTCACGCTGCAGATCAGTAACGTCCGGCAATTCAAACTTCCAGTCGGGAGTTATACCTCCACCGCCGTAAACAACTCTCTCAGCGTTTGTAAAATATTCCTCCCTTACCTCTCCCTCTGCTATATCTCCAACTACCTCTCCATCCCTGTTCCTCTTTTTATGTATACACCTTCCGCTGGGTGTAAAATAGTGCTGCGTCGTAAGTTTAAGAGCCGTGGAATCACCTATCGGGAAAACGCTCTGCACCGAGCCCTTCCCAAAGGTCGTCTGTCCGACGACAACAGCTCTATCCCAATCCTGAAGAGCTCCGGCAACAATTTCCGAGGCAGAGGCACTTGAGCCGTTTACCATAACCACTACGGGATAAGAACCATGCAGATTCCTTCTATGTGCTCTGTATTCCATGTTGTTTTCTTCAAGCCTGCTCTTTGTCGAAACTATCATCCTATCTTTCTCGAGGAAGAGATCAGCAACCGAGTAAGCCGATTTCAACAGCCCGCCGGGGTTCGAGCGAAGATCCAGAATGACACCTTTAATATTCCGATCTTCAAAATCACTCAGTATGTCACTTAGAGTGCCGGCGGTTTTCCGCGCGAATCTTGATATTCTTATATATCCAACACTATCAACAATAGTCGAATAATTAATACTCGGAACCTTTATTATCTCCCTGGTTATTGTAAACTGAAGGGAATCGGGCAGGCCTTCCCGCGCGACAGTAATACCTACCTTTGTGCCCGGATCGCCGCGCAACCTGGATACGGCATCGTTGGAAGACCATCCCCTCGTAGATTCACCTTCAATTTGAACGATCCTGTCACCTCCCTGAATACCCAGACGGAAAGCGGGCGTACCTTCTATGGGAGATATAACAGTCGGGAACTTATCCCTGACCGAGATTGTTATTCCCAATCCGCCGAACTTGCCTTTCGTGTGTATCATCAGGTTCTGATATGCAATTTCATCGAGGTATACAGAATGCGGATCAAGCTCATCGAGCATACCGCCTATTGCGGCATCAATAAGCTCACCGAAATCTTTCTCTTCAATGTAATAATCCTGTATTTTTACAAGGACTTCCTGAAAACGTTCAAGGTCCTTGAAAGCTTCATCCTTTTCCTTCTGAGTCCATTCACCGCCCCAGACTATCAGCGCTCCTGCAATAACTAAGATAAGTATAGAAACTGCGGATGTTGCTTTTTTCCAGTTCAAAATAAACCTCCAGAGTTCAATAAGTGTAAATCGACCTGAAACTCAGGAAATATTAAATAAAATAAGATATCAGATTCACACTTTTTTATAGGTTAATCAAAATATAATCATTTACATCTTGAAATATAGCAATATATAAACCGTGAAATCAAATTATGTAAATAAATCAGTAATCAGGGCTTATTAAATATTCACGGGGAAACGGTCATTTATAACCTCTGATATTTCAAAAAGAACAGAATCGATATCTCTGGAAGCATCAATTACTCTTACGCGCTGCCTTTCTCCTTCCGCAATCCTCAGATATCCCTCTCTGACCCTTTTATGAAACTCAATATCTTCAAGCTCGAGGCGGTCCCTGTGGCGGGTTCCTGTTTTTTCCCTCCGCTCAGGTCCCCTCATAAAACCTTCCTCCACTGAAAGATCCAGAAGAAATGTCAGGTCAGGTATTACCTCTCCGACCGTAAACAGGTTGAGCTGATTTATAAATTCTTCCCCAATTCCGCGTGCCCAACCCTGATATGCCGTTGTTGCGTCAAAATACCGGTCACATAAAACGATTTTTCCTTCAGCGAGAGCCGGCTTTAAAACTTCATCTACAAGCTGAGCTCTGCTTGCCAGATAAAGCATCAATTCAGTTCTCTCGGACATATCGGTTTCCCTGGGGTCCAGGAGAATTTTCCTTATCTCCTCGGACAGATCGGTACCGCCCGGCTCACGGGTAAGGAGTAAATTATATCCCGCTTTTTTAAATCGGCCGGCTACCAATGAAGCCACAGTTGATTTGCCCGAGCCTTCAATACCTTCAAATGTAATAAAGAAAGATTTCAATTACGATCACTTACTTTCCGTTTTGTAAATCCGCTATCCTTTTGTGAAAACGTCTTTTCGCCATGAAAACCTTAAAGGTTTCATCTGCAAAAGCCGCTAACCACAACCCCATTAGTGACAGAGAGAAAACAAATGCCAGCGTGTACCCCAGTATAACTTCAAAGAATAAAACACCAATGAAAGCCAGATACATGGGATATTTATTCTCACCAACCCCGCGCAGGCTGAAGGAATAAACAAAGGAGAGAACTTTCGGCAATTGCACAACAGCCGCAATCTTAAACACACTCGAACACAAATTGATAACCTTCTCATCTCTTGTGAATATCATGGCAAGGTCACGGGAACGGAAGAATATTACAGCTGAAATAATTAGAACGACAGACGCGGCAAACCAGAAAAATGTTCTGCTTGTATCCCTCGCGCTTTCATGCTTGTCTGCCCCGTAAAGCTGACCTACGAGTGTAAGGGTTCCAATTCCAAAGGCCTGGTAAAGGATCGAAAACAGCCTCTGGTATGTAATAATCACGATCTGGGCGGCGGCGGCAACAGTTCCCAGCCTGTTACTGAACCCTATAACAATAGTCATCCCTGTCATCCATGCCAATTGTTCAAGTGTGATTGGAATGCCGGTTTTGATAATCTTTGATATGCTCTTTCCGTTAAAGCTTGTAAAATCACTCCATGTGAAGGTGAGTACACTTTGTCCCCTTAAGATTACACTGTATGTCAGGATACATCCGACTGTATGCCCGATACCCGCGGCAAGCGCGGCACCCCGGACACCTAATTCAGGAAAAAAGTAATGCCCGAAAATGAGCATTACCGCCAGTACAAGATGAATTCCGTTTACAAGAAGCCCTGTAATCATCGAAAGATGAGTATCACCCGCACCGCGGACTATACCTATCGCCACAAAATTCATAACTATCAATGGAGCGAAAAAGGAAATCAACCTGAAATAATCTATTCCGATAGCAGTTACAGCTTCCGTAGCTCCAAGTATCGTGCTGAAAATAAATGGTGTGCCGAAATACCAGATTATAGCTATAAGGAAAGAGGGGATAAGAGCGGTTGAGAGAGCCTGTCCGAGGAAATGATTTGCTTCTTTAATCTTCTTCTCCCCCAGGAGTTTGTTTACAATAATTGTGGCTCCAAAAACGAATATAAGAAGTATCGTGCAGGTATATAGAATTATCTGAACTACATTCCCGACAGCAGTCAGAGCATCTACACCACTCGCGTTCAGTCCGGGGTAAAATCTTTTCATAGAGTCAACGGCGATATGTCCAACTAATGTGGTTTCAATCGTCCACATAACTATCTGGGCGCCGAGGTCCACTACGATCGGAACAGATGTTTTCAGGACACTCTTAAGATTCGTCACTATATATCCAATGCTTATTAACTAACAACTTAACTACTGAAATCGATAAAGTTTTACATTTCGGTTATGGAAAAATAAAAACCTAATTCTTCATCTATAAAAAAGAACCGAAAAAAGATGCTACAGATCTTTACCCATTGTCAATTTTCCCACATGAACAACCCGCTGAATAAATGTAAAGACAGTTAAAAAGGCAAGTACGGCAATAACAGTAACCAGGGCAACCCCTCCAAAGATCAACCCCGCTATAAGCAAGATAATCCTCTCCGGCCTTTCAAGAAATCCTATTTCACAGCTGACGCCAAGTCCTTCAGCTCTCGCTCTGGCGTAGCTCGTAAGGAGAGACCCCGACATAGCAATAATAACTAAAATTATATAAAAACTGCTCACCGGAACCTTACCCACATAGTAGAAAACCAATGCGCCAAAATAAGCGAGTTCCGCTACCCGGTCCCCCGTGGAATCTAAGAAAGCCCCAAAAACAGTAACTTTTTCACCTTGTCTCGCGAGTGAACCATCTATCATATCGCATAGCCCGGAAAGCGCGAGCGCCACGCCTCCGGCAAACAGTCTGCCGCCGGCTACCAGAAAAGCTCCGAATAAACTGATTATAATGCCCGCGGAAGTAATAGTTAATGGTGAAACACCCATTAAGGAAATAAAAGAAACAAGAGGCTTTATAAGTCTTCTAAAAAAATTTTTGATTTCAGTTTTTACAGACAAAATAAATCCTCTCACTTTCTCCTGATGGGGTATTATTAAACTTCAGCCCCGCTTATGTCAAGAGCTTCCATTTTATTTATTGTCAGCGCTTCCCTTGATAAGCAGTGTGATTTCCCCTTTGACCTTTTTAGAAGAAAAATACTCAATCAGTTCACTCACAGGGCCTCGGCGAACATCTTCATATCTCTTTGTCAGTTCTCTTGCTACAACAACATCTCTATCTCCAAGAACTCTCTTTATAAATTCAAGTGTCTTCAATAAACGGTATGGACTTTCGAAGAAGATAGAGGTTTCCTTTCTCTTGCCCGCCTTCTCTATAAGCTTTTCCTTTTTCCCTTTTTTCCTGGGCATATATCCGAAGAAAGTAAATCTGTCGGGAGGAAAACCTGAAAGAACAAGCGCGCTGATAGGAGCGGTAGGACCGGGCACCACAGTAAATTCAATATCGTTCTTAATAAGTTCCC
Source organism: uncultured bacterium (assembly GCA_964554125.1). Taxonomy (GTDB): domain Bacteria; phylum Krumholzibacteriota; class Krumholzibacteriia; order Krumholzibacteriales; family WJIX01; genus JAGHBT01. The sequence goes on from CAZKNG010000001.1 coordinate 59,161, forward strand.
TTATAAGGTAGAATCCCGGATCAGATATCAACGGAGTGCCGCCGTCTGTAACAAGGGCCATTCTCAGACCTTCTTTAAGCCCTTTTATGACATCCGGTGTAACCCTTTTCTTGTTGTGATCATGATACGCTCTAAGCTTATTGTTGATTCTATACCGTGAAAGAAGGATCCCGGTCTTTCTCTTATCTTCTGCCAGTATTAAATCAACATCCCTTAACGTTACTGCCGCCCTTTCCGAAAAATCACCGAGATTCCCTATGGGAGTGCTTACAAAATAAAATTGGAATATTCTCATTGCATTCTTCAGATTCCAGGAAATACCTTCTCAAAATATTCTATATCTTCAAAGGAAATATCCAGATGAGTAACCATACGTATTTTCCTGCCCCCGAAAGGTAAACAGAGAATACCGGATTCAGCCAGCTTATTTACAACGGAATCTGCATCCATAGAATCATCGGTGATGTCGAAAATTACGATATTAGTCTCTACACGATATACAAGTTTAAATCGCGGATCGGCCTTTATCACCTCTGCCAATCTTGAAGCTTTCTCGTGATCTTCGGTCAGTCGTTCTATGTTATGATCGAGAGCGTATAAGCATGCCGCAGCCAGATGACCCGCCTGCCTCCATCCACCCCCCAATCTCTTACGCCAGTCTCTGGCTTTTTCAATCGTCTCAGCATCGGAGGCAATAACCGATCCCACCGGTGTTCCGAGGCTTTTAGAAAAACATATATTCACAGAATCGGCAAGCTTAGCCCAACTGTCAAAAGAAATCCCCGAAGCTGTAACGGCATTCGCCAGGCGAGCCCCATCCATATGAATCCTCAGATTGAATTCCTCTGCGAATCTGGAAATATCCTTTAATTCATCGAATGGATAGATTGTCCCTCCGCCTCGATTATGAGTGTTTTCAACACAAACGAGTGAAGTACGGGGATAATGAAAATTATCGGGCCTGACAGCGGAGGGCAATTCATCGACAGGAAGAAAACCGCCGGAGCCGTCAAAAGGATGAAGCTGTAGTCCTCCAATTACCGCCGAACCGGCGGCTTCATAGTTAAATATATGGCTGTTTCTATCCAGAAGAACTTCATCTCCGGGGCTTGTCTGGGAAATAAGCGCAAGCAGGTTAGCCATAGTACCGCTGACCACAAACAGCGACTTTTCCTTGCCGAGAAGCTTCGCAATCCTGTCTTCAAAAAACTCTACAGTAGGATCATCCCCCAGCACATCATCTCCAACCTCAGCTTCACACATCGCCTCTTTCATTCCGGGAGAGCATCTTGTAACTGTATCACTTCTTAAATCTATTACTCTTTTATTCAATCAATCACCACTTGGTCAATTCCACAAAAGACGATAATAATAAATCTCAGCGACAGATAGTTTAACTGATTAATATATTCAGTTGCGGTACTGAATATAATACAGTAATGATCCTGCTTCTCCATTACATGCGGAGAAAGGGAAATATTATACTCGCCTTAAAAAAGCAATCAAAGTGTCAATTAAGTTTGTGCAACGAGCTCTTTTAATTCACGGGAAACCTTGAATACGGGCACAAGCCTTTCGGGTACCGGAACAGGCTCGCCGGTTCTCGGATTTCTGGCCATCCTCGCTTTACGCCGTTTCACCTTGAACGTTCCGAATCCCCTGATTTCAAAATGTTCGCCGTTTGCCAATCCATCTGAAATACAACTAAGGAACCCTTCAACCGATTCAGCTACTTCTTTTTTTGTCAAACCGGTCTTATTGGCTATGTCCTCAACTATGTCAGCCTTTGTCATCTACCCCTCCTTTATTAAGGTATAAGAACAAGTTCTAGGAACTGATTTAAACACTAAGTCCTAATATTACAATTTCTTAAAGCAAAAAGCGGACAGGTGTCAAGTAATTTTATCAGTTTATTTTATAACCTGCCGGCAAACAGGTCTAAAATATGTTCCTCGCTGTTGCAATTTCGACATCCATATATTGCGATTTCGAAAAAAATATATTCTTTCTTAAGCGGTGTTAAAATAATTAGAAGGAATAATAGGAAACTCTGAGAAACATTTCATTAGAAGCCGGTTCTTTAAAAACCCTTGTGTGGCGGGAGATTACAGAGTTTGATGACAATTTGAATATAAATCTGGTATGCAGTTTGCTCATACAAATAGCCGCTGCGAGGTGGTCGCCGCCTTCACGAACCCGACCCTGCATCGAATCATCTCGCGGCTCTATTTATAAAATTCCCAGCAGCCTGTGACACTGGGGAATAAGTTTAACATTATCGAGGTACTTAGACGCGTCATCATAAAACTTGATCATCAAGTCAGGATCAACGTCCAGTCTCATATCACTCCCCCCGTTATCGGTCAATAGAGTCGCGGGCTGGATTATAAACGGAATAGATCTGTCAAATCGTGAAACTAATAACACACTCTCTTTGAATTCATTCAAGTCCACAGAAGAGGAAACAACTACTTTACAGAAAAATTTCTTTGCTGAAATCTCCCTGAGAACCTCACTGTATATCGGGAAGAAGTCTCCTCCACCGCAAAGAGAGGGAAGCTTGATATCAAGAGCGATAATATCGATAAACCTTTTAACCGTCCTGATTGAAGAAAGTTCAAGCCCGTTGGTTTCAAGATATACAGGCAGGGATCCTGTCCTGAAAATCTCCAGAAATTCTGTCAGAAACGCGGGCTGCTCAAGCGGTTCTCCGCCTGTAATACTAAGGGAATGTACGTTTGCGGAGTCTGCGAGCAGTCTGCTTACAAGGGAAAACGCGGTTTCGGGAAGAATGGGATTGGAAAGTCTGCTCGTCCCTCCGGCTTCATAAAAACAGCATGCACTGTTTTCCTCCAGGTCATTCTGAGTATCACAATATGCGCAATGCCTGGAGCAGCCAGCCATTCTCATGAAAACCTGCATAACTCCCACATACTCACCTTCACCCTGAATAGAACGAAAGATCTCTGAAATATATCCTGTGATTTTTTCCATTGTACTAAATTATAACATAGGGGTTTTGGTTATACTTAAAATTCTCCGCCTAATATCTTCCTCTTACTTTTCTGAGGGCCATCTCAACTGAATTGCATTCCAGGCGGTACCTTTCAAGGGTTTCTTCAGCCATCCATTTCACTTCAACGCCGAACTCTTCAAGTCCCGCGGCTGGTACAGGGGCTCCTTCAGGATCGATGTTAATTCCAAAATGAAAAACAGCAGAAACAGGGGTAAGTGTTGAAATCGCCACTGTCAATTTTCTATCTTCAATGAAGAGATCATCTCCAGACCTGTCTATTTCGATATCACTGACACACTTTTGAAAAAGATCTTTCACTACCGATGCGAATACTCTCAACCTGAAATTAGCTTCACGAAGAGGACAGCTGAAATGTTCCCCGATAAAGTGAAGCATATTCTTTGACTCAATAGTGCATCCCGCTTCCGCGTCTTCAAGATCAACAAGACTTTCGCCTCTCACACTGCATGAACCGGCAAAAGCAACAACTCCGTCGTTTTTTATACCTGAAAGTTCTCTGACAAAATGTCCCCTGAGTTCATTGCCTGAATAATCAACCTGTTTATCTAACCATTTCGTTTGAAGAACTGAATATTCATTATTATTCACTATTCCTCCTCAGCGAAAGAGATCACTTCCGCGGCGCCTGTCCCTTCAACGGCCGATTTTAAGTTCATACATGAATAACATTTTCCGCACATCAACCCGGCCCCTCCGTAGCAACTCCACAAGTATTCCCAGGGTATTGAAAGCTTCATCCCTTCTCGAGCTATTCTTTTCTTATCAAAATCCAGAGTCGGGCTTTCAACACGGACATCCTCTCTTACTCCAATCTCCAGCGCGCGGTTTACCGCTTCAACATATCTGCTGCTGTTATCAGGAAATAGACGCGATTCTTCTCTGTTGAATCCCGTTATAATCACCGAACACCGCTTCCAGGAGGCAAATGCCGCGGCAATATTAAGAAAAATGCCGTTTCTGTTTTCTATCCAGGCAGAAGAGGGGGCGCTCTTATCTTCACATTCAACTTCTCGTGTCAGAGAAGAGGATGAACCTTCCCCAAGCCACGGCAGTTTTACATACTCGAGGGGAAGCTGGTAAAAACCGGCAATTCTTCCGGCAGCTGACCTTTCTCTTTCAAGAGCATGCTGGTTATATTCAAAGAAAAGAGCGGTTTTAACTTTATACCGGTTCTCTGCGATAGCGAGAGCCACAGTGGAATCCAACCCGCCGGACAGCAGCACCAGAGCGTTTTCAATAGAATTGTCTCTATTGCTCACCGTAACGCACCATATCTGTTGGAGTTTCCCAGAGTTCTATCTCTACAAGTTTTCCGCCATCATAATCGATATTTTCGCGGCAAATCCTGAAGATTTCCGCCGCTATATTCTCAGAAGTAGGGTTTTTCCTGTCAAAAGGTTTAACTTCATTCAAATTACGATGATCAAAACGAGGTAATAATTCACGTGAAAGATCCGACTTGAGCTTAATATAATCAGCTGATATTCCGTCATCTCCCAGAGCCGTAAAACGATAATAGGCGCGGACAACCCAATTATGTCCATGGAGTCTAGCGCAGTCACCGGGATAATCCCTCAGCAAATGGGAAGCGGAAAACTGAACCTCTGTTGAGACTGTGTAATACACATTTTTTTCTTTTTCCATAATATCTTCTATTCCCGGTTCAGCCTAATTATTGCAAGTCCGTTGTGCAAAGTGCAAAAAGAATATATTCAATGCATCCCTTTCATTCAACATCTTAATTATAAAACTTAAACTTATCAACGATTAATAAAATTACGGCGATTACGAAAAAATGGAACATATTTCGCTTAAATACAACCGAGAGGGTAATATCCAGTAAACTAAAGGACATAAATTGTTTTTAACCGAAGAAAAGGTTTTAAAAAGGGTATATCAGGACAGGGGCAGAGGCGACCTCGAAAAGGCGCTGAGAAACGCCCAGAAAGGACACGAGAAGTGGCCCGGTAATTTTGATATAACGATGGAACTGATTCAGCTGCACGTCGACCTGACCGACTTTCAGAAAGCGGTGAAACTGCTGAAAAAGGCCGTGCGGAAGAACCCTGGCAAAAAGAAGGAAATCTTAGAGTTTTCTCAGGAGATATTCTATCAGACTGCAAACCCCTTTATTGGAAGCTTTGTACTGGAATCGCTTATAAGAGGTAAAAACCTTGAACGCGCGAACGATTTTCTCGGCACCGCCTCTGAAGAATACCTGGCAGATTTGACCGCCCGTTCAAAAACGAAATCCAGTGGATTTATCGGGAGAGGGATGGCAGATTCGGCGAAATTCACAGATAATGAAATCCTTCTGGGCCTCCTGCACATTCAAAAACGCGAGTTCGAACCCGCACTCTCCAACATGCTGAACGCCCTTGAAAATTCGCCTGAACACGTAGAAACAATCGGCAAGGTAATTCTCTCAATAAAGCGCGAACTGCCTGGATCTTCACTCTTAGAATATATACTCGGATTCGCGTCGATGCTTCTGGGCCACCCCGACAAGGCTGAGAAGAGATTCTTTAGATCCGCGTCTCTCGCTAATCCTCCTCTGGAAAAGATCCTTGATATAATTTGTAACCCTGAGAAAAGATCGGAAAACCATCTGTTACTCAAGGGTGAGATTCTTATAAGGCTTGGGAAGGAAGATGAGGGCACGGACTTAATCAGAAAATACCTGGCGGAAAGGGAAGAATGCCCTCAGGAAAAAGATGAAAGAAATAGAATAGATCAGCCTTTGCCGGAGCATATGAACAAAAAGGAATTCGTTATCGACAGATTGACAAACCTGCTGATAAATAATGATTTGCCCGAAACAACATTTCTCCTTTGTGACGTACTTTCCGATATTGAAAATTACAGAGAAGCGGTAGGCAGGCTGGAAAAACTGGCTGAGGCGACAAAAAATAAAAATTCTGAAATTATTTCGCTGATAGAAAAGAATGAGGACCTTTTTAAAACTGGGCCTGCGCAAAGACTCCTGGCAATTCTCTATACAGACACTGAAAATTATAGAAAAGCGCAAAGCGCCTATAAGATGGCATGTGAGATGGACCCAACACTGATTCCTGAACTTATCGATTACGCGCAAACCCATATTGAACAAAAAGGGGAAAACAAACTGCCCCTTATGATTCTCTCTGAACTTTACGCGAAGAGCAAAAATTCTGAAAAAGCTAATGAATTCCTGCAAAAATTAAAGGGAATAGATTCTGTTGATGAGACGGAAATTTTTGAAATAACTACCAAAATAATAAAAAACTGCGGAGCTACAATAGACAATCTCCTTTCATCGATCAAAATATGCATGACTGACAATGACATCTCCGGTTCCATCCCGTATCTTATTGAATTCTACGAAACAAATCCTGAAAAGCACTCCGAATTAGCTTCAAGGCTAAAGAATCTTGCCGGGGACAGAAAAGAAAATTGGTCTTTTGTTTCGGAATTAATAGGTGCCGTAGGGGGAAAAAACGATCTTTCAAAACCGTTTCAGCTTTTACAAGCTCACTCACAGCTTCATTCGGGAGAAATAGAAAAGGCTGTATTTTCCTACGATCAACTTATGATATCTGACGAGGATATAAAGCTTGATGTCATAGATGAATACGAAAAAGTATTGAACGATAATAGCTGCAACACCACTCTTCTTCTAGCTCTTTATCAACTGCACCTGGATGAAGGACGGCTCCTCCAGGCTGCACATTTCCTTGGTAAAGCGCTTGAATCCGATCCGTCTCAAATCAAAGACGTGATGTCCAGCTTCGATAAGATACTGGAAGATGAACGATCCAACACAGCAGTGTGGGAAGAACTCCTCCGCAGCTCTCTTGCTATAAATCACACAGGGCTCGCTCAGGAAATACTCAGAAGAGCCTTGTCATCGCTTGACAGGGATGAAGCCTCTAAGCTTCATACTTACGGAGCAATTATATCCCGTAAAAACAACGATCTCGATGAATCTCTAAAATGCCTGTCTATGGCTCTTACTTCAGAGAAACCCGATCTGATATCAATCGAGAAAGAACTAAGGGAAATCACAAAAATCAAACCCGATAACCCCGAGGCGATATATCTTAAGGGTGAAACGCACCTGCAGCTTGGAGATGAGAATAAAGCCGCGGCTGATTTTCAGAAATGCATCGAACTTTCTCCCAAGCACTGCGGCATAATCTCTAAGAGAGTTGAGGACTCCATTCCTGTAAGCTCGAAACCATGGCTGCTGAATAAACTGCTCGGTTTGATCGCCTGGAAACAAGATGAACGGGAGGAAGCTCTCGCGTTACTGTCAAAAGCGCAGAAAGGTACTGAAGAATCTGTAAAAGCACTGGGAGAAGAGCTTGAAGAGTTGCTCTCCGAGGCTGACGGTAATTCAAAGCTGAGAAAACTCTACGCTGAAAACCTGCGCTTGGAAAAGAGGTTTTCTGAATCTGCTAAGGAAATTGAAAAACTGCTTTCAGAAAAGAAAAGCTCTGTTTCCGAGGCGATCTATTTTCTCAGCCGGATCACCGAAGAAGACCCGCTGCAGTTCGACGCGAACAGGCTTCTGACTGAACTTTTCTTAAATAAGGGAGAATCAGCCAAATCATTAACTTCTGCTGTCAATATGCTTTCCTCAGATGGAGCTGAACCGGCAGAGATAGAAGAAAGCGCTGAAAGGTTCTTCGAAACCCATAAGGGAAAGATCGAATTTCTTATCGGATACGCCCATATCAAAGCTCTGACAGGCAAAGAAAATTCGGCCCTTGATCTATACCGCGACACACTCGGAATTGACAAAGACAGCTGCGGGGAAATCCTAAGAGAGCTCAGCAACCATAGATGGCCTGAAACACTGGCTGAGAAAATGGAAAAATTGAAGACTGATTGCCTCTTATCAAAGGGTGATTATAAAAAAGCATTTGAATCCTTACAGAATCTGGCAGGTCTGAAAGATATAAAATCTGACGGAATAATCTCAAGAATTAACACTCTGATCGAGAAAGAGCCGAAGCCGGAGTACTTCTCCCTGGCACTGAAATTATACGCTGAAAAACAAAGCTTTGACGAGGCTTGTGATCTTATCAAAAGCAAAGCTGAAGCACTCAGCAGCGAAGAAATAATAAAGCTCAAGATAGAACTCGCCGGACTTGCCGCTATAGGGAATTTCAAGAAACGTTCTCTGAGTCTTTTTTCGGAAGTAGTAAAAGAATGTGAGGACAGAAAGAATATATTAAAGCAAATTGAAAAAACTGTCATGTCGATTACGGACGAAGAGCTTTCAAAAGGAATCTCCAGAGCTGGAAGCGGGGCAATAGGAGAAGATGAAGCTGTAAGAGTGGTTAACACCGCTCTCGACCTGGAAAGACCCGCGGACGCCCTGAAAGTGTTGAAAAAGAGCAATATATCACGGGATGCAAGGCTGTATCTAACCGGAAAAATTTATCTTGCCGCTGAAAGACCGGTTATGACCGTGGCACTTCTATCTTCTCTCACAAAGGAGAACTCACTTCCTTCTGTTAAAAAAGCTCAAGCTCTTTACCTTCTGGGCAAAGCCAGCGAAATATTACACGACTACGGACGCGCGGCATCGTCGTTTATGAAAATAATTGAAATTCACGGTGAATATCTGGACGCCGGGAAAAGGGCTGAAGAAAACTACATAAGGTTTATAGATTCAGAAAATTATCGTAAAACATTGGTTATTGAAAAAACGGGAAGTTTATTAAATACAAATTAATGAAAGGAAAAATCATGAAGATCTGTCCCCTTATAACGCAAACCAGCATAATTGAAGACTATGAAAAAGAATCGCTGGTCCTGGAAGCTGAAGAAAACGAAATTACGAAAGATGAAAATGGAAAGAATGATGAAGAATCTACTGACAGCAATCCCTTTATTAATCCGGAAGTACCCGAAGAAAGGAAAATGGAACAAAAGGCAGATGAGACCGGCACACAGGAACAGAAGGTCCATTACATAGCGAAATCCTTTAAAGGACAGATTAATTGCCTTGGAGAAAGCTGCAGATTTTATGACGATGAAAAAGAGGTCTGCCGCTTCGAGGAATTAATTCGCGGTATCTCCTTAAGAAATGAAGAGATGAAGGAAACGGGTAAAATAGCTGAAGCTCTCGATGAATACAGGGAGATCCAGCAGGAAAACAAGAAAAGCATTGCCGAATCGCTGGAGAAAATGCAAGAGAGTAATTCAGAAATAAAAACCGGTTTGATTGAATCTTTCAAAGAAGAGGTCAAGGAGATAAAAGGATTATTCTCCTCAGCGATTGAGGAAAATAAGGTAATTATTGAATCAATCTCCGACATAGTTGCCGAAAAAACAGAGGACCTTGAAGAAAGCATTAAAGAAAGAGACAACAACATTGAATCATTCAGAAATGATCTCTCCAAGTGGAAAGAAACACTTCACAAGAATATCGAAACGCTTGAATCAGGCCTAGGGAAGAATATGGAACTGACCGAAGAGCTCTCTACCAATTACTCAGGAATTATGAAAATGGTCGAGAATCAGGAACAGACTCTGGCTGAACAGAAAACGAAAAACAATATTTCAGAAGCGAAACGGATCAATAACGCCGGGGTTATGGCTTATCATAACGGTCAGTACGAAAAAGCTGAAGAGCTATTTAACCGGGCCATAGAACTCAACGGCGAATTTACAGAGGCGTATAATAATCTTGGCCTTACACATACTGAGACCGGTGAAGAGACAAAAGCTACAGAAGCATTTAAGAAAGCGATAGAACTGAACCCCGAACTAGCAACAACGTATAACAATCTTGGATACGCCTTCTACAGACTTGAATCCTATTCCGAGGCTATTGAAATGTACAACGAAGCAATAAACAAAAGCAAAGACAACAGCTCCGCGTACACAAACCTTGGAAACGCCTATTACAAACTGGACAGAATCGAGGAGGCCATCGAAGCGTGGGAAAAGGCTGTTGAAATCGATCCGGCCAATGAAAAAGCACGCCGGAACCTGAAACGTTTCTATACTGAAGAAGAAAATGAACCCTCTTTAGGGTAACGCTCTCAGACTGTAATTTAGTGTTATTTGTGTAAGGAAGGATTATTCGGGGGAATATCCGCTGATAGTTCTATTCTACTTAACCTGATTTATCTTTTTTACCCTGACTGCCTGAATCCCTTTGAACTTTTCTTCCAGTTCATACTCGACATTTTCATTCTCACTCAAAGTTCTAAACCCTTCTCCAACAATATCAGAATAATGTACATAGATATTTTTTCCATCTTCCTGTCTTATAAATCCGTATCCTCTGTTCTCATTAAACCACTTGACCTTCCCCTGCATCGCTATTTAGAACCTCCTTAAGATATAACTAAATATTATCCCGTTAAACATAATCATTTAACAATAGTTATTGTATCAAAAGACACCTTTATCTTTCAAGATTAAAATAAGAATAAGTATTTCCCCCCATCTTGTAAGCCCGTGTATATCCCGGAACTGAAATTGCCCAAAACGGCAGGCAGCCTTCCCGATATTAATAAACGGTCCGCGAACCCTCCTTTAAACCATAACCTGTTGTATTGGCACTTTTCTTGCGTTTTTTCATCATCGGGAAAATAGAGTTTTGATCATGAATAGTCAGGTGTTACGGTAAATCAAAATGAATTTATGACAAAATGCTGATAAAGAAGGATTCAAACTGTACCGACAGATAAAAATTCGTTTTAATGTGAGACGGGAGGTTGTATGAAGTATCTTGTTTTCTCCGATATACACGGGAACCTTGAATCCTTTGAAGAAATCCTGGAAGAGGCGGAAACAATACATCCCGATATGATAATCTCACTTGGAGATGTTGTCGGTTACGGCGCGGACCCGGGAAAATGTATAGAGCTTGTTGAAAAATACGCTCAGATCAAAATCTGCGGGAATCACGACCTGGCAGCCGCGGGATTGATATCCACCGCCGATTTTAATGACACCGCGCGGGAATGTATAAGATGGACATCTGATATTCTGAACAAAAATCAGATAGAGGCTTTAAAAAAATACGAACCCACCCACCATTACGGAGATTGCTTGTTCTCGCACGCCTCCCCCCTCTCTCCCCTTAAATGGGAATATATTGTCGATATCTCTCAGGCGACAAAAATATTCAAACATTTCGGTGAAAAATTTATCTTCATCGGACACACCCATATCCCGGGAATTATAAGTTATGAAGAAAAAGGGGGAGCAAAAATTATCAGAAACACACTTACCCATATCAATCCGAAGAAACGTTATTTAATAAACACGGGAAGTGTCGGACAATCCCGTGACGGAATGAACGCCGGGAGTTTTACCGTACTTGATACTGTCAGAGGGATAATAAATCAGAGACGGGTAAAATACGATTTCACTCCAACTCAGGGGAAGATACTTGCCGCCGGACTCCCCGGGATTCTGGCAAGCAGACTCGAAACGGGAGAATGAATATAATGGACAGGCATAATTACAGAGTGCTCGGCACAATAGCTAAAAACGGGACCTCAGTGCTGTACAAAGCTGTTCAAATCTCCCTCGACAGAAAGGTCGCGGTAAAAAAACTGAATCCGAATCTGACATCCAGCCCGGAAGTTGCCCGCGGGCTTGATCCGGACCTAAAAGCAGCGGCCGGTCTCAAACACGACAATATAGTGAAAATTATAGATTCCGGAAAAGTTAAAGGAACATATTTTATAATAACCGAATATGTAGACGGCTTGAGCCTCAGAGAACTCATGCTGAGAAAGGGCAGTGTCGATGAAACAATATCTCTCCTCATCGCCCATCGAGTATGCAAGGGCCTCGAATACGCCCACCGGAATGGAATCATTCACAGAAATATAAAACCCTCAAACATAATGGTCACAAGAGACGGCAACATCAAAATAACAGATTTCGGGTTGGCTGAATTTAGAAAGGCCGGGATAGACCGGACCAGATCAAAGACAAAGCTTGAAATTTCCCGTATATCTCCCGAACCCGCAATAAATGAAAAACCTGATCATAGAAATGATATCTTATCCCTGGGAACCGTTTGTTATGAAATGCTCACCGGGGAAAAGCCATTTTCCGGAAATAACTATACCTCTGCCTCAGAGAATATTCCCGCTTCCAAACCGCTTAAACCGTCAAAGAAATCTTCAGATATCAGCAGGGGCACAGACTCAATAGTAATGAAAGCCTTAAGCTGTGATCCGGGAAATAGATTCAAATCCGCAGGAGAAATGGCTGAAAAGATCGAATCCCTTCTGAGCGATAAGACCGTTCTCTCCAGCAAAGTTATTTTAAAGGAATACGCGTTCAAAGAAAGAGGTGCCGCCGTGCGCGAAAACACTGAATCCGGACCAAAGAAGAAAAAGAGGAATAAAGCCCTGCCTCTTACCCTCGCCGCTGCTATTGCGGGACTCGTTCTTATCGGATTTAACCCCGGAATAGCAACAAAAATAAACACAACCGTAAAAAGAGCGGTTTCTAAGAATCCAACTCTTCCCGGGGGAGAGAAAATCTCAGGCGCCTCTAATATAGACGCCGGCACGCAGATCAAGATATTTGACGCTATCAAAGATAATAAAAAAGCGAAAACGGACAGCACGGACAGCACAAAACCGGAAACGCTTTCAACATCAGTTGAAACAAAAGCGGTTAAAACTGATCCTTCCGCTAACACAGATGCTGTAAAAATAGAACGGAAAAAAACTCCGGAGAAGATAGCTGAAACAAAAGAAGCGCCCCCCGCCGCCCCGGTAATCCCCACAGGATATATTGATATTCACACAAGACCTGAAGCTGCTATCTTTATCGACGGGAAGCAGGAAATCTTCGGAAGTCAGCTCGGCCCTAAATCGATCAGTGCCAGAAGACACACTATTTTGATCAGGAGAGCAGATTATGAGGACTACTATGAGACTATAACCGTAAAAGAAGACGAACTCTCTAAAAGAAGGATTACTCTGAAAAGATTAAAGGGTAAAATTGAATTTTCCACTCAAGAGGGGGTTAAAATATTTATTGCGGGCAAATATATGGGAACAACACCTCTAAGTTCTCCTCTGGCCGTCGAATCCGGTGAGCATAAAGTCAAACTCGTTAAGAAAGGGTACATGAACTGGGAAAACATGGTTCAAGTGCAAACCGGCAAAACCCTGCGGTTAAAAATCTCGCTGATTCTCAGATAGACTCTTCAGCATTCTAATATAACTGTCATACCTTTTTTCCGAAATCAGCCCTTCCTCTAAAGCTCTCTTAACCCCGCAGTCCGGTTCATGGTCATGGATACAGGTAGAGAACCGACAGCTTGACCGAAAATCACTAAAATCCCTGAAATAAAGCTGCAGCTGATTTTTTTCAATATGATTAATACCAAATTCCCTTATTCCCGGCGTGTCACCGAGATAACCTCCGGAATTCAAAGGGTGCAGCTCGAAATGACTCGTAGTGTGCTTCCCCTTACCGGTTTTTGAACTTACAGTTCCGACCTTCAATTCCAGCTCAGGCTGAAGCCTGGCTATAATGGAGGTTTTACCAGCACCCGAAGGACCCGCCATCAAAGATCTCTTACCCTCAAGAGTTTCACGAAACTCTTCTATCCCCCTGCCCTCCACGACACTGCAGTATAAAACCTTGTATCCCATATTTATATAAGGGCTTATTTCTTTTTTCAACGCCTCCGGATCATCTGATAGATCGATCTTATTAATACATAACACCGGCTCAATTCCACCATGCTCGGCGGCAACAATCATCCTGTCAATAAGCCTCAGATTCAAGTCAGGTTCAGTCACGGAATGTACGAGAAAAATATAATCGAGATTGGAACCGAGTATTTTTCTTTTCCCCCCGCCGAACCGGCTGCTTCTCTCGAAAACAGATTTACGGCTGCCAACCGATAATATAAGACCCACGTCATCATCAGAACCTGAATCCTCAATCTTTCTGAATTTCACATTATCCCCAACAACAGGAATTACGCTGTCACGATCCCCGCTGATCCTGAACTTCCCCCGAAGGAAACATTTCACCTCCCTGTCCCCGCTTACAACATAATAATTAGCTCCCTTTTTTCTTATTACAAATCCCTCTTCTATTTCATTCATATCTATCCCTGATCTGTTATATTTTAAAATATTATCATTTTCCCACCCGATTATATTATAATATTTCTAAAAAATACAAAAAACATTTGTGAAAAATATTATTTCCTGTTATACAATTAGAAGAAATGAATTCTAAAGTTAAGGAAAATATGAAATCTGAGAAACTCATATCATTATTCGAAGAAGACCTCTGCCTTTTTCACCTGCGTTCCAGAAAAAAGAATTCCATACTCGAAGAGATGACCGAACACCTCGAGAAAACCGGGAAAATTTCAGACAAAGAAATTATAATGAAAATGCTCAAAAACCGAGAAAGCCTGGGCAGCACCGGCCTTGGCAAAGGAGTTGCTTTTCCGCACGGTAAATCTCTGGCAATCAAGGAACTTACTATTCTTTTCGGAAAATCGAACGCCGGCGTGGATTTCGATTCCCTGGACGGTAAACCTACACGGATATTTTTTCTCATACTTGCCCCTTCCAACAGAGACGCTGAAACATATCTTGAATTGCTGAGCGAACTTTTAAAGCTCATAAAGCAGCCGGATAAATTGAAAAAGCTGCATGAAGTTGAAGACTTTGAAAGCCTGATAAATTTCCTTGGAGGTAATGAAACTTGAGAAATAACTCCAGACTCCTGATCGCGCTGCAGGACCTTGACATAATGATCAGTGAAATGAAAGACAAATCAAATGCCAGGGAACTTGAAGATATGGGATTTGAAATATCAGGTCTCGAAGAATTGGAGAAAGCACGTTCCGATCTGGCTGAACAGGTTTCTCCATCAATACTCAACCGCTATGAGAAACTTGCCAAACGTTATAAAGTGGCGATACTGCCTATTATGGGAAACAAATGCCTCGGTTGTTTCGTCAAACTGCCTACATCCTTTTTTTCCTCTGCTTCAGCAGACATGCTTCTAACCTGCGAGAACTGCGGTAGACTGCTGTATATCCCCTGACCGGATAAGCTAAGCCGCTTGACGGCAAGGATCTCACAGCGTCTCCACCCCTTAAAACCTTATTCAGACATTCTTTATTCATACAATTCATCTAATACTTTAACTCGCGAAGCATCCGCCCCATCTATATATCTCCCGCTTCCACATAAACTACCCTTTAGCTATTTTGCCCATATATAAAAACTTAATATTTTATTCATACCGCATTTACTGGGGAAGAAAAATACCCCCGGCGCCGGGAGTGATCCCGGTGTTAATAATTACAGGAAAAGTCTCAGCGTTGAGACAGATTCCGATAAGCAGGGCGCGAAAATCACTCCCGACGTTGAGACTGATTCTGCCGGTGAGGCAGAGACTGGCAAAAGGGCTGAAAATGCAGAGGTGAAACAGAAAAAACCCTGATAATCAGAATAAACACGGCGAAGCACAGAATAGATGGGACTCTAAACCCTCTTGTCCGCACTTCACCCGTCGATGGAAAAAAACGAATTTCTTATAATTCAAAAAGTTGCAATTTATGATTCTATATTTCTAGAATTATATATAATTTTGTTTAGATGTATGCTATAAAAATAAACCAGAAGACAAAAAGGACTATTATCATTTTTCATCGATTTTAGTCTATTAATTTGAATTTTCGTTCTCATAGAACCATTGTATTGCATTTTCATAATTTGTAAACACATCAACATTATATCCACGATTTTTTGAGCATAACTCAAAAAATTCAGCTCTGTCAAAATCCAGACCAGGTAATACTAGCAAGGCTAGTTTATCTCGAAATGTATTTTTATATTTCATTAATTCTGCGGCAAGATACCATATGTCCGTAGTTGATAATTTTACTTGGGCACGTCGCAAATCAAGAATAATATCATAATCTGCCGGTGGCCTTTTCGCTTTCGCTAATTCAGCGAGAAATTGCTTACTTTTCTCCATGTCAATTTCACCTTCTGGGGAGCTGTGTAAATATTCTACTGAACGAATTAGCTTTATTTTGGGTGACATAGCTTAACTCTCCTTTCCTTTTTTACATTTACATTAAAATGATACAAAATCGGAATATTAAGGCTAACATATAATATGCAACCCTGCATAACTAAATATCAGCATTATAATCCCACTGTATAAATCGAATAAATCCACTTGATTTATCTCATTTGATTCCCATAAAAATAAACTACCAAATCAATTCTGAAAATTGCAACTATTTATTTATACTGGAAATGCCTTACAGTATAATCCTATAATCCTTCCAGCGAAATCTTTATCCCCTGCCCTCCCCTGGGAAAATATGTATAACAAAAAGCAACATAGCCGTTGGGGTATTCACTTCCATCTTCGAACAGGCGTATCACCCGCTGCGCGGTCTTTCCGGTGAATAGATGAAGATCAGGGCAGCAACGAGGGGATGCGGTTTGCGTAAAGTTGACGGCAACAGAGAACTGCCCCATGATATTTTCCGAAAAACCGTTAACAGCGGCATTTGAATAAAATGCCGAAATATGCAGCGAAGGCAACATTTCCTCTAACTATCCCGGTACAGGTAACCCGGCCAGGCTCCTGATAAATCCTAGAAGGCGTTTCCCATAACGATGTAATACCGGACCTTCTCCTCACCTTCCCTGGGATCGGGATTGAAGCCGGCATCAAAACGGACGATACCGATCGGGGTGTTTATTCGGACCCCGGGGCCGGCGGCGTAACGAATACTATCGAACCGGCAGTTTCGTATCCTCCTCCATACATTTCCGACGTCGAGAAAAACAGCGACTCCGACCCAACGCCATACCGCCTTCCTGATCTCTCCGTTCAATACCAGTTCGAACTGGCCGCCAACGGGATTACCCCCGGAATCCAGCGGGCCCACTTTCCTGTATTTGAAACCCCGAATTGAATTGGGCCCGCCGGTATAAAACAGTTCATTTATTGGAACCCCGCCGGAAGCCCCGTAAACATCAATCCATCCGGTTTCCAATGACGCCGCGAGAACATTACCCAATCCCACAGATCTGAAACAGCGGAGATTCAATACTGTGCGATTGAATGCTTCGGTGCCGCCAAGAAAGGTCCCAGCCAGTTCGTATGAAAAATCCAGGAACCAGCCCCTTGTGGAGTTGAAAAGATCGTCCCGGGTATCGTTGGTAAAACCCAGGGTTATACTGCGCAACCTTGGCTTGATCTTTTCAGGCAACTCGAGGATCTCCACATTACGGAGACGCTGATTCTCGTGACGGAAACGCAGAGTTAAATGACCGCTATTACTAATTTTGCGGCCGAATGTGAGAAGACCGCCGTGACGGCTGACTTCAAAGCCGGGTTGATTCTGATAGCTGTAAAAGAGATTCAGATCGGTGGTAAAACGGCTGCCCATGGTCCTCGGTTCAGAGAAAGAGCCTTCCACCCTCCGCTCGATGAAATTCGCCTTCATCCTCACACCTGCTTTCCGGGCGGTACCGAATAAATTGTCAAAAGAGATCTCAACCCTTCCCATCGCCTTCTCTATCGAACCGTACCCTGCCGAAACGCTGAACCTGCTGGAATCCTTTTCCCTTAATTCAACCACAAGTGATCTCTGTTCTTCGGAATCCCCTGGACGCTTTGCCGGGTTGATGCTGACACTATTAAACAGGCCGGTGAGATAAAGATTCCTCTGGGATTTCATGATCTTTCTGTGAGATATAATTTCTCCCTTTTCGAAGTTCAGCTCACGACGCACCACGAAATCTCTCGTCTTATCCAGTCCCCTGATCTCGATATCAGAAATGGACATCTGCCTTCCCTCATCTATTATCAGATCTATTAACACCCGGTGTTCCTGTTCGTTAATTCTGGTTTCCGGTGTCACCGACGCGTCCAGATATCCTTTGTCCGCATAGAAGGTTGCTATAGCAATCATGCCGTTCTGAAGCTTTTTTCTCTTGAATGGAGTTCCGGTCTCAAATTTTAACATAGCCATCAGGGTTGAATCCGGGAATGCCCGGTTACCTAAAATGCTTATACCCTCTACCGAGGTAACCGGCCCTTCATCTATCGATATGAATATTCTGACATGGTTTTCACCCCTGTCTCTTGACACTGTGGTATCGGTAATCTCGACGTTGAAATATCCGTTCTGCCTGTAGAACTCATCAAGTGCGGACAGGTCATCCTGAAATACTGAATGGTGGTACCTCCTTGACCGGAACCAGCCGGATGGGCGGTTAACCATAAGTTTAAGCAGCTCGTCATCTTTGAATACCCGGTTTCCCTCAATACTTACACTTTCCACAGTCCATTCCGGCTGGTTTTCCTCTGCCCGCCCCTCTGCGAAAACGCTCAGCGCGGCAATAACCAGAATTACTATCTTAATAATCACAATCTTTCTCATCGGAACCTCAATGAATAGGTCAGACTCAGTGAGGAATCGCCTCTTCTGCTGGTAGAACCCTCGACCACCCAGCGCCTGCTCAATTCCCAGTTGAGATTTATACGTTGTTCATTCAGATGCCCCACGGTAGTCTGGTATGTAACAGTTACTCCTTCGGACACCTTCTTTGCCATTATCAGTTCAGGATTCAAGATCTTTCCGGTGACCGTTACGTTGTCGAGCCCGAGGGCCTTCTCCAGCTTACGGCCAGCGTAACCCGTTATCTGCTGGCTGGCCAGGATCTTTCCCCGGTCCTTGAGCACATTGCCCGTATCCCCGGTCAGGTGGCTCCTGGTAGCTCCCAGAGTAAGCAGCGATACAATGTCGGTTCGCTGCAGAGGCGGATCTGAGATGAGTTTGATAATCGGATCCTTGGCATTCCCGGTAATTTCCAGTGTAATCCTGTATTCGGTACTCTTTGTCTGCTGGTATGTAGTAACATTCGTGAACGCTCGAAAAATAATATCAGGATTGATCTCCGCGGGATCAGAGAAAAAGCCCACCCCTTCCCCGACCTGAAATTTCCGGTCCAGATAGAGTATATAACCTTCTTCCAGCACCAGGCGCCCACTGATGCCGGGATCGGCAAGAAATCCGGATATGCTTAAATCAGACGCCGATCTGAGATGAGCCAGGTTATTATCGATCCATACCTCATCGGCTCCGGCGATCTTTATTTCCATCCTGGTTCTGGCCAGCAGCGAAGGCAATTCTGTTTTTACCTTCTTTGTCCTCCTGGTCCAGGGGATGATTGATGCAAGATGAAAATTGCGGGTGTAGCGTATTTTCCCCGGATCGATATTACCGCCCAGCTTATAGTATGTCCCATCCCTTTTCCAGAACAGATCAAGGGAATCGATGTTAACTTCCAGGTCATGGTTAATAACAAACCCCACGCGGCGGCCATGAAGTAACATCGATATATCTGAAATGCCGGTGGTGTCAAAATCGGCATACCCGCTGCCTTTGATCACACCCCCACCCAGCCCGGCGGAAAGGGCTTCCATCCGGATAGTGCCGCCGTCGAGCTCAGCAAAAAACCGGCCTTTTGTTACGGGCCGATCCAGAGCCTGCGGCTGGATCTCAAGGCCTTTCCCCCGAATATTTCCTGTAATATCAGTTTTTTCAGTTGTACTGTTCAGATGAACCGATGCGAATAATTGCCCTTTCGTCAGCTTAACACCCGGAACGAACGGTTCAAAGATACAGACATTCAGACTGTCCATCTCTATATTCAGGTCCTGTTCCTCACGGGAAAGGATACCCCTTGCCCTAAATACCTGAACGGTTTCCATCCCCCCCCGCAGATCTATCTTCAACCGGTTCTCCGGAATCAGAGCTGCGGAACCATTCAATGAAACCGGCGTGCCGTTAACATTTGCCTCTGCTGTATCCAGTATAAATACAGAATCAGCGAAGGTGCCGGAGATATTAATCCCGTTTACTGCCCGCATTTCCTCTCCAGCCCTGCCCCAGGCAGCTGATTCTACCCCCAATGAGCCCTCCGGCTTCGGGTCGCATATGACTCCGTCCCAGTCCAGATCGATCCAGGCCAGACCCTTTATAGACCATCCTTCCGGAAGAAAACTGCCAAACTCCTCAAGATTAAATTGTTCAACGTCAATACGGCCGCTGGTTGCGCTCCCGCGACTTACAGTCCAGCCGCCGGCATCATCTTCAGCCAATTCCATATATAACCGGCCCCGTAATGATTGCGCTGCGCGTTTTAGGTATACTTCTTCCACACTCAGTATTCCATTCTCAAACGAACCGTTAAAGCGAAGGGAATCCATACGGACACCGTGGTAGGTCGGTCTTTCCACCTGCAGGCGAAGGCCCGCACTCAAAGAATCGACCGGGCCGCGGGCAGTCACTTCAAACTCCGCTACCCCCCCGGCCGGTATAGTATCACTGACAGCGGACGCCAGGGCGTCTATATCCATCCCTCTCCCGGATCCTTTGAGGTAAAATAATCCGGTTTGCGGGTAGCTGAAATCCAGGTCAAGACATCCGGCCGATTTGCCTATATCGGTCGATTCAGGCCAATCTGCCGAACCTGCAACTCCGACCCTTCCGGAATCGTAGAGGCTGGCGGACAGTCTTCCGGAAGCGGATATCCGGTCGAAGTACCCTGCCGCCCTCACCAGCAGCGAGTCTCTCCCGCAGGAAAATGAATCCAGGAAAACCTCTGTTCCTTCCATCCGGCCCATGCAGTAAAGGGCATCCAGAAAGACCCCCCGGACCTGCAGGTTATCCGCCTTTATTTCGGTTTTCAGGTCCGGACTGCCGTAAGTTCCCTCTATATCGATCTTCGCCGTCATCATCCCGCTCAGTTGCCCGACACCTGATAATTCCGCAAGAAGTTCCAGCCGGTCAATACCGGCGTCCACCGAGCCTTCCAGGGTGGAATCGCCAAGGATGACGTTACCCGTCACCCGGCAGTATTCCTGGCTGAAATCGAGGTTTAAATGTCTGTCCCTGAGACGCAGAGACAGCTCCGTATTCTCAAAAGGCCTTGATAGATAGCGGGTATTGCGGGACTGGACCTCTGCCTTAACACCCCATTCCTGCCAGCGTGGTCCATTCAAGTCCAGACTGACATGTCCTTCCAACCCACTTATTAAAGGAGAAGGGGGGTCACGGAATATGGCCCAGATATTCTCTGTTCTAACCGAACTGAATGCCAGATCCGCTCTCCCTTTCATTCCATCCGAGTAAGAGAGAAAACCGTCTGCAAGGATGACACCCTCTGCCGCGGCGGCCCTCAGGGTATCTACTGCCAGGGTATCGGGGCCTCCCCGGACTTTAAGAAAACAGTCTTCAAACGCCAGCCCGCGGTAATGAATTTGCGGCACCACTACCCTGGCACCGCCCCGGGGAAAGGACAGAGGGCCCTTCAGATTCACATCAGCCGAGAGGCGACCCCCGATCTTATCCACGGGAAATTCCAAACTTTCCATTATTTGGCTAATCACCGGCAGCGGCTCACCCTGCAGCCCAAGCCGCAGATCCGAGAGGTATTCCCCGTCTGTTTCCACCGATCCGGTTACCGACAAGATAACCCCACCCACGGCAAGCCGGGTGGAATCGGAAATAATCAGGCCTTCTCTGATTTCGCCGCTATAAAAGAATGAAAATGGGATTTCAGGCAGGGCCTGGTACTTCATCATTCCTGTACCGATTTTTATCCTCGCGCTCCTGCCAGCATGTCCAGAACCCGGGCTCCCGGCCAGAAATAAGATTTGACCAAGCCGGAAATGTACCGGGATCACCCTGTCGATGTAACTTATATCCGCGCCTGTTACCCTGACTGCCCCCGCCTCTATATTCCATCTTTCTCCCTGCGCGGCTGTTTCCTTCAAACTATCCTCCGGGGGCGGAAACAGGGAATTCAGAAGGGGGAGGTTATATCCTCCGGTAGAATCCCTGACGACATTCAACCGGAGCTTGCTAATTATTATTGAATCGATTATTACTTTCCGGTTCAGCAGCGGCTTCAGACGGTAGTTAAATTCTACCGCCCCTATATTAACTCCTCCGCCTATCGAATCCGGTGCCGGGATATTTATATCCCTGATGATTAACCTGGAAATGATATCTGTTTCCAGATCTCCAATCAGCGTTTCCTGGTGGGTAATAGCTGAAACCCGGCCCTGCATTACCCTTTTCAGGATATCCTCTCCGGGAGGAAAAGTAGCGAATATCAGCAGAGCCGCTATCAGCAGAATCATGCCGCCACCCGCGATAAATAAATATTTCACAGCTGACCGCAACTTCACAATCCATTTATTAACAGGCATTTTCATCATACCGGATGAGATAGTCAGTAAATAGTGACATCTTTATTATCCATAAATCAGCCATCCGATTCATATCTGTCACTGAACTTTTTCGAGGCAGGTACTCCGCCAATCCCCCAGTTCGTCATCGGCACTTCATGCACCAACACATCAACGGCCTCTTCGGGAACTTCAAGATCCGCGAATACTCTGGTTATACCCTTAATCACCTTTTCTGTCTTTTCTTCTCCGAAACCTTTCCAGACATGCGCGTGAATTACCGGCATTTAATAACCTCCCTGTTTTTAAGCGATAATATCATTTACGGCCGCATTAAAACAAGCAGTCATTCACCTTGGCCGTCGGTGTTCAGGGAATAATGGAAATAGGCAAAACGAAAAGCTTCATAACATTTATAGAGGTTCCATCCATGGTATAAACCCCTCCTCTAAAGATCCGGCAGATTTCGGTGTCCGGCAAGTGAGAATTGGTACTGGTGTTCTCAACAGAACGTCGGGAAGAAAGATAGGAAAATTGCACCTTTAGTGGTCTTTCAAAGAAACTGCCACCCTGTTCCTTAGAAACAACCCTAGGGAAATCTTTTTGTCTTGACAAGGAGAGGTCTCATAAGTGTTAGCTTGCAACATTGATTTCATCCGTTTCGGAAAATCTATCAGTGTCGATTGAAAAACCGCGGATTGCTCTTAATGAAATCGTGAATCCACCTTTCAAGAAATGATTCGTTTCTGGAGGTTTTGAGGTACCCATGCCCAAGCACCGCGATTATCAAGGCTCCCAGATTATAAACAATCAGATCCCACATTGTGTCGGTCAAACCAGAAGGATCGCCGAACATCTCCAGGTTAGCCGGGATTATAACCAGTGAGAATTATAAAGAACTCTTAAAAGAAGTAAAAAATGTGTCCACAAGAAGTGTGGAAAGAATTGTGGCCAGGCACTCCCCCGGGGAAAACTATTTCGATACAATCAAACCGATATTCCTTAGGACAGCTAGTTCAGAGGGGAAAAGCCCGGAGATGGGAAATAGAGAAAGTGGCAAGATATTTACCGCCGGCGCCGGTAGTAGAAAGAGAGATTTTTCATCAGCAGGAAACACCTCTTCAGATCTCCCCCGCGAAGATAAAGAGAGCAAAAACAGTGCTGAATATTCAAAGCGCTTTTTCCTCAAGCAGAAATACAAGCTCCGGTTCGCTGTGGATCCCGAATTCTTAAAAAAGCTTAAGAAAATAAAATCTCTTCTTTCAACAAAATATCCGAACGGGATAAACCTCGAACAGGTGTTCGATATCCTCATGGATGAATATCTTAAGCGCCACAGCCCGGAGAGGAAAATAGAGAGAAGAGAAAACCGTGAGAGCTCTAAAAAGAGAAAACCAAAGTATGTTTCAAAAGATAACAGAAAGAGGAGGAAGGAAAACAGCGGGCATAGAACCCGAGATATACCGGCCGCCGTCCGTGATGAAGTCTACAGGAGAGATAAAGGGCGCTGCAGCTTCGTTG
>CAZKNG010000002.1:0-80719 GCA_964554125.1 uncultured bacterium
CTCAAAACTAATAAAGAATATAAAGAAAATCCCTGATGATCCCGGAATATATATAATGAAAGGAAAAGGGGGGAAGATAATATATGTGGGAAAGGCGAAGAATCTCAATAACAGAGTAAGAGACTATTTCAGTAAGTCCGCAGTCGTTGATCCGAAAACAGCGTCACTTATGAAGAAGTTGCGGGATATAGATTATGTCACAACTGACAGTGAAATAGAAGCCCTTGTTCTCGAATGTAATTTTATAAAAGAATACAGACCTTTATACAACATTAAATTGAAGGACGATAAGAAATATCCCTATATCAAATTAACCATGAATGATAGATTTCCAAGGATTATGGTGGTCAGAAATATCGATAAGGATGGTTCAGTTTATTTTGGTCCATACACCGACACCCGCTCTTTGAGAAGAACACTTAGCATGATTGGTGATATATTCACATTAAGAAGGTGTTCGAATAGAACATTAAAACAAAAAACCGACCGTGAATGCCTTTATTATCAGATTGGCAAATGCTCAGCTCCCTGCACGGAGAAAATTACGGAGAAGGAATATATGAAATCGGTTCAGCAGGTAAAACTTTTCTTAAACGGCAAAAACAGGAAATTACTATCGGAACTGCAAACTGAAATGAGAAAACTGTCTGCTGAAAAAGAGTATGAAAGGGCTGCAGTGCTGAGGGATCAGATAAGAGCTGTAAAGAAGATATCTGCAAAACAGCTTGCCTTTGACCCTCTGGGAAGTGATGAAGATGTTGTTGCGCTGTCAGGGGACAGTGATTATTACTGCGTTGTTGTTATGAAAATCCGGGAAGGCAGGATACTGAATTCTGAGACATTCATGCTTCCATCTACGGAAGAGAATCAAGCAGGTCTGGTTACAGAATCTTTTATAAAACTTTACTACGATGCAGTGGTCGATATACCACCTTCTATTTATATAAGAAACTATCTGCCGGACAAAGAACTGTTGGCAAAATGGCTTAGTAAAAAAGCCGGCCGAGTGGTCAAAATAAAGATACCTGAGAGGGGGAGAAAGAATAAAATACTTCAGCTTGCTGAGAGGAACGCTCAGCAGAAACTCTTTAAATACCCGAAGGTTTCCGGTGGAGGAGAAAAAGTTCTGGAAGAAGCAAAAAAGACGCTTGGGCTTTACAAAAAACCTGTTGTTATAGAAGGTTACGATATTTCAAATATACAGGGAATAATGGCTGTGGGATCGATGGTGGTCTTTCGCAAAGGTAAACCATTCAAAAAGGGATACCGGCATTTTAAAATCAAGACGGTTAAAGGTTCTGATGATTTTGCAATGATTGCTGAAATTTTAGAGAGAAGATTCCGGCACGCTGAAAGGGCTGAGGATTCTGAAATACCGGATCTAATATTAATCGACGGGGGAAAGGGGCAGATTTCGGCGGCTATGGGGAGTCTTAAGAATGCAGGATTTGGGAATATACCCGTTATCGGGCTTACAAAAAAGAATGAAGAAATTCATAAATATGGAGAAAAGGGTTTAATAAAGCTTCCTTCACAAAGCCCCGTTCTTAAATTATTTCAGCGGATCAGAAATGAAGCTCACAGATTTGCCATAGATTATCACCGGAAGCTGAGATCGAAATCAATCAGGAGTTCCAGGCTCGATGAAATAAGTGGCATAGGAGAGAAACGGAAAATAATGCTTCTTAACGAATTTGGGAGTCTTAAAAAGCTTTCAGAAGCATCTATAGCTGATATTGCGGATATTCCGGGTATAGGAATCAGAATGGCGGAAAAGATCTATCATGGAATCAAAGAATAAAGATCAAACAGATATAATCAGAATTCTTGTGGACCGGTACATAGATTATATGGCGGTTGAGAAAGGGCTAAGTAGTTTAACTATTGATGCATATGTCGGCGATCTAAAGCTGTACATCAGGTATTTAAAAGAAAAAGGAGTTTGCGGTATTGAAGGGATGGATCTCAGGACAAGCCTTTCATTCGCTGAGGAGATCAGAAATAAGAAGAACTCCTCTTACAGTTCAAGGATACTGAGCGCGGTCAAAGGATTTCACAGGTTCATATACCGTGAAGGGTATCTTGATAAACTCGAGATTAAGGCAATTTCAACACCAAAAGCAATACAGAAAATACCTTTTGTGCTTTCACAGGTTGAAGTGGATATCCTGATTTCGCAGCCTGATGAAACAAAGTTCGGTCTTAGAGACCGGGCTATACTTGAGATAGGTTATTCTACCGGGATGAGAGTGTCGGAGATTTGCAATCTTAAATTTGAAAAGATCGATACGGAAGATCGTTTCATAAGGGTGTTGGGAAAGGGAAGAAAAGAGCGTATTGTTCCATTTGGTATAAAAGCACTCAAAACTCTGGAAGAATATTCGAAAGATTCGAGGCCTCTTTTGGTTAAAAACAAAATAAGTCCCTATCTATTTGTGAACTACCGCGGGGAAAGAATATCACGGGTAAGTATATGGAAAATGATAAAAAAATACTCCGCTTCAGCGGGTTTTCCTCCGGAGGTTACTCCTCACACACTCAGGCATTCCTTTGCGACACACCTTATTGAAGGAGGAGCCGACCTCCGTGTAGTCCAGGAGCTGCTTGGACACTCGAGTATTTCGACGACACAGATTTACACAAAACTTGACACTGACTATCTTATGGAAGTGCACAGGACCTTCCATCCCCGAGGATAGTTTTCAGGTGTTACGCGAATTTGATTTTTACCATTTCACAAAGTAAAAAGTGGCGTATTTCCATATACGGAACCGAATTTGCTTAATCTTATCAGATGCGGATGGGAAAAGATCTTTATGTTGTATAATTATGCCTATGGCAGCGTAACAGTATGTAATATATATAATAAAACAAATAAATAGGGGTATAAATTGTATAAAGCCCGGGCCAGAATGAATCTTGAACTATATCGAAGTAACTCTGAAATAGTGCTTTATGCGAATATTGACTCTGGAGGTAGAAACAATGCGAACTTATATTATTAAGAATGTAGATGTATTTACTACTTTGCCATTCCATGGCTACCCGTCTTCGGTCATCACTTCAGCTGAAGGATTGACAGAGAATGAAATGCAGAAGATTGCAGAGGAGATCAGTCTCGTAGAAGTGGCATATATTACTGAAACAGGGGTTGGTAAATCACCTTTCAAAATCAAGTTTTACACACAAAGCAATGAAGTTAATATAAGCGGGCACAGTATAATAAGCGCCACTTTCGCCCTGATTGAAGAGGGGCGAATAGATTTGAATAATGGTCATACAAGAATATATATTGAAACTAATGAAGGTGATATACCGGTAGATGTATATTTTAGCAAGGGTGATTCAAATTTACCGGCAGAAGCTGATATAAAGGATAAAGTAAGAATTAATCAGGGTGGGTTATTGGAAAAGATAATGATCAAACAGAATGTAAAATATCATAAACACTCAGATGTTAAGCCTGAAAGTATTGCGGAAATATTTGAAATCGATCCAAATGAAATCTACATTACCGGCCTGCCCATTGAAGAAGTAAGCACGGGGCTGAATCATTTATTAGTACCGATAAAAAACCTTGAAACTATATATAATGTCAAACCCGATTTGATAAAATTAAGTATTCTTAACAGAAAGCTGGGGGTACAGACCACAGATATTTTCTCCCTGGATACTGCCTATGACTGTATAGCACAAACAAGGCATTTCGCGCCGGCTATCGGCTTATTGGAGGTTGAAGCTTCAGGTATGTCCTCTGTCGCGATCGGATCATATCTGGGCAGACACGGGATCAGCAGTAATGAATCAATGATATTCAAGCAGGGGAATGACAGGGAAAGACTGTCTAAGGTCTATTGCAAGATTGATAAATCAAACGAGGATTTTAATTCTATCTATATAGGAGGGCTTGCCGCTACTTCGATTGAAAGAAAGATAGAGATCGATGATAAAACCAGCGAAATAAAATTTGTTCAAACTTAAGTATATGAACTTGTAACATTTACTCAAAAGAAACACCTGGCATATTATAAAAACCACCGGATGTTAATTGACATTCCGGCGGTTTTTTTTTACAAACTAATCTATTTATTGAATAAGGTCCTAAAATGCGTAGCCAACGTGAAGGCCCGGCCATATAAAGAAACTTCCATCCGATATCAGACCATATGCTGTGCCGCGGAAAAGAAATCCTCCCTCGGCGCGGTACTCGAATCCCAGCCCGGCGTATGTGTATGAACTTGACG
This sequence comes from uncultured bacterium, assembly GCA_964554125.1. GTDB lineage: Bacteria > Krumholzibacteriota > Krumholzibacteriia > Krumholzibacteriales > WJIX01 > JAGHBT01. The sequence continues at coordinate 4,245 of CAZKNG010000002.1, forward strand.
CGCTGTCATCAAAAGGTCCGGAATCGAAAGAGGCGTTTATAAAGACTATTCCTCCTGTAATAAAAGGAGATCCGTTTTTTGGAAGCAGATAGGCTTTGGCTCCAAGTGGGAAGAAAATCACCGTTGCGTTGTCGTCGCTATCGCCTCCCCCGAGAGCTGAAATACCACCCTCAACTCCAATATGGTGATTAAGCATACGCTGATAGGTGAAAGAATAAGCGATAGATTTTCCTCCAATTTCAATGCCGAAGTCCCCCGGATATTCGAGCCTGCTTTGAGCGAAGGCGCTCGGCTGAAAGAATATAAAAAATAATATTGAAACAACTAAAGAAAGAGCAATTCTTTTGGGCATATCTTTTTCCCTTCCACTAAAGTTAAAAACTTGCCTGCCGATAACCATGCCTAAGCAGAGCAGGCTAAACTAATTAAAGGATGGCCACCTTTCCTCTATAATCAAATATCTAGAGTCGCAAGATGAAACCGCCATATTGCAAAGATCATTCCAACATTAAAAAACTATAAATGCAAGAAGTTTCTCTTGATTTTGCATATAGAAAGTGAAAAAATTGCCAGTGTTATATAAAATAATTTATAAACTGAAAAAGGAAGTTAATTATGAATGCCTTGCTGATTATGCTGCTGGTTTTCGCCGGTTATATAATCGCCTATCATCTTTACGGTAAATTCATTGGGAACAGAATCTTTAATCTATCCGAAGATGCCGCGGCACCCTCCGCAGAACTTGAAGATGGGATTGATTACGTTCCCACAAAAAAAGAGATAATCTTCGGACACCATTTTACTTCAATCGCGGGGACCGGACCGATAGTAGGACCGGCTATAGCCATTATATGGGGGTGGGTGCCCGCTTTGATCTGGATACTTGTCGGAAGCGTAGTTATGGGCGCGGTCCACGATTTCGGCGCATTGATTATATCTATGCGTAACCAGGGTAAATCTATTGCTGAATACGCCTCCAAATATGTAAGCCCGCGAACTAGATTTTTCTTCTTTCTAATAGTTTTTCTCGAATTATGGATTATTATAGCCATTTTCGGGTTGGTTATAGCAGTAGTTTTTTCAATGTATCCATCTTCAGTATTTCCCGTCTGGCTACAAGTGCTGATTGCTCTTGGATTGGGGTATATGATTTACAAAAAAGACGCGAATGTTAAGATATGGTCTATTGCAGCTGTTCTGCTGATGTATATAACAGTTGTTGCAGGAACATACATTCCATTGAGCATGCCCTCTGTAGCAGGTATACCATCAACCGGTGTGTGGACTGTAATACTATTGATATACGCGTTTATAGCTTCTGTTCTTCCGGTAACCACACTCCTGCAGCCGCGTGATTATATAAATTCACACCAGCTGGTTATTGCCATGGCGCTGCTCATAGCAGGTATTATAGCTTCTGCTTTTACAGGCGACCTCGAAATTGTAGCACCAGCCGTTCAATATGCTCCTGAAGGTGCTCCGCCCCTTTGGCCGTTTCTTTTTATAACAATAGCATGCGGGGCGATTTCCGGATTTCATTCACTTGTATCATCAGGAACATCCGCCAAGCAGGTGAGAACTGAAAAAGACTCACTCTTTGTCGGTTACGGTTCGATGCTGATGGAAGGTGCACTGGCGACTCTCGTTATTATCGCCGTAGCTGCCGGTATAGGCATGAGCTATGTTACTCAAAATGGAGAAACGCTGACAGGTATATCTGCCTGGACCACACACTATGAGTCATGGGCCGCAGCGAAGGGACTTGGATCAAAGATCGGAGCTTTTGTCGACGGTTCAGCAAATATGATCGCCTCTACGGGTCTTTCAAGGAATATCGCCCTCGTAATAATGGGTGTCTTCGTGGCCTCATTCGCCGGAACAACCCTTGATACCGCGACCAGGATTCAGCGATATGTTATTTCAGAACTCTTCGGACATTTTAAGATGAAATTTCTTACGGGTAGATACATTGCCACCTTTATAGCGGTTTTTACAGCACTCGTGCTTGCTTTTGCCACAGGGGCGGGGGGCAGAGGAGCCTTAAAGCTATGGCCTTTGTTTGGAGCGACAAATCAAACCCTCGCGGCACTGACTCTTATAGTCATTACATTTTATCTTCGGCAGAAGGGGAAAATAAAATTTCTGGTTTCGGCTTTGCCCGCGGCTTTTATGTCGGTGATGACGGTCTGGGCTCTTGTGCTCAACCAGGTAAAGTTCTGGGATACAAGCAATTTCCTACTTCAAATCATAAATATAACAATTTTATTTATAACCCTGTGGATTGTTTTTGAAGGATTGTTAAAACTTTTCAAGACGGTGGGAAAGGACAAATACTCACCACAATAAAGTATAGAGAGTATTATGTATTAATTATTAATATTTTATAAACTTCATGCAGACAAGGTGATAACACTATCAGCTAAACCATATTATCATACATTACCAAAACAATATGATGGAATATCTGAAAAGGATATATTTAAGGCTTCTCATTCCCGCATTGGCAGGTTTTATATCTGTTTCCCTGCTCAAAAGATACGGAATAGTTATTCCGGAAAAGTTCAACCCATCTAAAATCCTAAGCGCCGGTATCCTGATAATTTCTTCAATTACCGCATTAGCCGGCCCGGTATTTATCAGAGCCGTTTTCGCGAATAGTGTAAAGGGGAAAAAGTTAACGCAGGAGGACAAATTTTTAGCATTCGAAAAGAACTTGATAAGATTAGCGCTTATAACCCCGTATTGTTGTATAGCTGCATATATCTTTGATCTTACATCTTTTTATATGGCTGCTGTTTTTCTACTTACACTTTATTCTCTGTACTACTTTTATCCTTCAGAGAGAAGAATAAAGTTTGAAAGAAGAATATTCAGAGTCAAATAAAGATCTTCAAATAAAAGCAATATTTTCTCTGACCGTGTAGCAATCTTGTCTCCTGGTAATATCTGTCATCCAATATACAAAGAAATTCTAAAATCAGTAACCTGAACGATTAACTAAAAAGTTGACATAGCAACCCCGTTAGCTTACCATGCACCAGGAATTCCCTTTTATGAGTCAGGCGGAAAAATATCTTATGTTTGAAAAAGAATCGGAAAGAAAAGAAACACCATATCAGGTAAGGCTGGATCATTTTGAAGGACCGCTTGACCTTCTCCTTCATCTTATTCGGAGAGACAAGATAAACATTTACGATATACCTATATCACATATAACACGTGAGTACCTTTCCTATATTGATATGATGAAGGAACTTGAACTCGAAGTAGCGGGAGAGTTCTTCGTTATGGCAGCTACTCTTATGAGGATAAAAGTTCAGATGCTTCTGCCGAAAAGAGAGATCGAGGAAGAAGATGATGAAGATCCCAGGGAAGAGCTTGTAAAGAATTTGATAGAATACAAGAAATTCAAGAAAGCTGCCGATCATCTTGCCGGCAGGGAAACAGAAAGAAGGGATCTTTTTGTTCGGCCCGTTCCAGACTGTGTAAGGGAAGAGGATGATTCCGAAACAATGGAACTGTCACTATTTGATCTTATGGATGCTTTTAAGACTATTTTGAAGGATTTAAAGGAAGAGATCAAATACAAAGTTGAAATCGAGAAATTCACTGTCAATGAAAAGATTTCATTCATAAAGGATAAACTAAGCGGTAATTCTGAAGTTCTATTCACAGAACTTTTTGAAGATGTAGGCGGAAGGATAGAGATTATTGTCACTTTAATAGCCATTTTAGAACTCGTGCGTGACGGTTTTATCATGGCCCGCCAGATGTCCGGCCGTAACGACATCTGGCTTTACGCTAAAGAAGACGATCCTGTCCCTGAAAGATGATTATGGATAACAATTTCGATAAACAGCGTGAGCATATTATTGAAAAGCAGGTTGAAGCCCTCCTCTTTGCGTCTGATTCACCTCTTTCTGTCCGTAAACTCGTAAAATTAACCGAAGCCCCGTCTGGAAAATATATAACATCGGCAATTGAATCACTTTCCACCTTCTACGCTGAAAATTTTAGAAGTTTTCAAATAGTCGAGGTTGCAGGAGGTTTTCAACTGACAACACTGCCTGAATTTTCTTTTTTAGTTAAAAACCTTTATAAAAACAAAAGGAAGTCAAAACTTTCCAGGGCCGCGCTTGAAACACTTGCTATTATAGCTTATAAGCAGTCTGTGAGCCGGCACGAAATAGAGAATATAAGAGGGGTTAACTGTGACGGGGTTCTTTCGACTCTTACAGAAAGGGAGTTGATTACTGTATCCGGGCGAGGCGATGGCATTGGAAAGCCTTTTCTATATTCCACAACAAAGAAATTCCTCGAATATCTGGGACTTAAAAATTACAGAGAACTTCCCTCGATCGAGGAATTTGAAACAGAAATTCAAGCTCTGAATATATTGAATTCCAAGCTCAATGACAGAAATGAGGATTTCGGAAATGAAGCCGGGAGGGATAAGTCGCAGGGCGAGATGGTTGAAGATATATCAGAAAACAAGGGCGCTGAAGTGAAAAGTGAAGACAATAAATCGGATGAATGCGGCAGAGAAGAAGATCAAATAATATCAGATGACGAATAAAATCAGGATAAACCGCTATCTCGCGGGAGCGGGACTTGGTTCAAGAAGAAAATGCGAAAGATTTATACTCAACGGGTCAGTGAAAGTAAATGGCAATACTGTAAACAGGCTTTCATTAAAAGTAGATCCTGAAAAAGATATTGTCATATTTGACGGAAAAGAAATTAAATACAATAGTGAAAAAACTCTTCTTGTTCTTAATAAACCCGCCGGAGTTCTCTCTTCGGTGAGCGATGACCGCGGAAGGAAAACAGTAATCGACATTGCGAGAGAAAAGGGATATTCAAAAAGATTATACCCGGTAGGCAGATTGGATATCGACACAACAGGGGTTATCTTGCTTACTGATGATGGTGACCTGGCTTACAGATTAACTCATCCCAAACATGAGATACCAAAGATATATCAAGCCAGAGTAAAAGGGAAGATTGACAGGAATGCTTTAAGAAAAGTATCTGGAGGGGTAGACATCGGCGGTTACATAACAGACCCCTGTAAAGTTGAAGAAAAAAGAATTTCATCAGAATTTTCGGATATAGAAGTTACAATAAAAGAAGGAAAAAATAGACAGATCAAAAAAATGTTTGATGCTGTCGGTTATAAAGTGATTAGATTGAATAGAAAAAGTATGGGAGGACTGGAATTCGGCAACCTAAAGATCGGAGAAATCAGAGCTCTTTCGAAGAGCGAAGAAAATTTCCTGAGAGAAAAAACAGGAGTAACAACAAAGGAGAATAAATGAAGTTCAAAAATCTGATGAGGCCTCATCTGGAAGACTTGAAACCATATATTCCGGGAAAGCCGATAGAAGAACTCAGAAGAGAAAAAAATATTGAGGGCGAAATAATAAAACTCGCTTCAAATGAAAACCCTAATGAGGCTATTGAGGAGATAAAAAAGGCTATCGCCGAAGAAACTGATTTCATAAACAGGTATCCTAATTCCGGTTCACATTATCTCTCCAGAGACCTCGCGGAGCATATCGGAGTCAGGCAGGAGAATATATTTGTGGGTAACGGATCAAACGAGATCCTCGATCTTCTCGTAAGGGCGTTTGTATGCAGCAATGAAGAGATCGTATACCCGTTTCCAAGTTTCATTGCCTATCCTCTTATTATAAAACTCGGAGGGGTAAAAGAGGTCAGAGTTCCTCTGAAGAATTATCGTATGGACCTGGTAAAAATGAAAAACAGTATAACGCCCAGAACAAAAATGGTCTTTTTATGCAATCCGAATAACCCGACAAGCACATATGTCTCAGCTGATGAAGTGGCTGAATTCCTTGAGGATCTGCCGGATAATATTATTGTAGTATTTGATGAAGCCTACTATGAATTCGTGACCGCTGATGATTTTCCTGACACCGTCGGCTTGCTTAAATCTATGGATAACCTGGTTATACTCAGGACATTCTCAAAGTTTTACTCGTTGGCCGGACTGAGGGTAGGATACTCAATATCAGATCCCGGTCTTGTCAAGTGCCTTCATAGTGTCAGGCAGCCGTTTAATGTGAACAGAATAGCTCAGGCAGCCGCGAGGACTGCTCTGAAATATACAGAAAAATTAAAAGTTCTCTTGAAAGAAAACTCAGAGCAGCTGGAGTTTGTGGGAAGTGAGCTGAGAAAATTGGGATTTACCGTACCTCATTCTCAAACCAATTTCCTGCTTGCTGTACCGCCTGAAAAGATCGAACCCGGGATTGTTGAAAAACTAATGGAAAGAGGTGTCATTGTTAGAAGTATGAAGCCTTTTGGTCTCGGGGAGAATTCAATAAGGGTTACGATGGGCACTCCGCATGAAAATGCAAGATTTATAGAGGAATTGAAATCAATAATTAATTAAACTCCGCTGGTAGATAAAGAAACTTTACACCAGTAAAATAATTCTACTGATTTCATTATCGATTATCATAATTTCGCGTTAGTTCTATACTAAAAGAGGATAATTAAGAGCATGATGAATGAGAAAATACAGAATAGAATCATAAACAAGATGATCATAACTATTGACGGACCTGCAGGCTCCGGGAAAAGTACCACCGCGTCATTGCTTGCTGAAAGGCTTAATTTAACTTATCTCGATACCGGAGCCATGTACAGGGCGGTTACTTACGCCGTTCTTGAAAATGGAGTTGATCCGGAAAATAATGAAGGTGTTGCTGAAATAGTAGAAGGGATCGACCTGGAATTCGGCGAATTCGAAGATAAGAAAGTAATTCTTTTAAATGGTAAAAAGATTGAAAAAGAGATTAGAGACTCTAAGGTTTCCAATTCGGTATCAAAAATCAGCAGGCTCGGCTGTGTGCGGCGCGAGATGGTAAAACTACAGAGAAAGATAGCAAAAGATGGAGGTATAGTAGCAGAGGGACGTGATCTTGGGACAGTTGTTTTTCCTTACGCTCATTTCAAAATATTTCTGGTTGCCGGCATAGAAGCCAGAGTAACGAGGAGAGTAGCTCAGCTGAAATCTATGGGGCTGGACTTTGACCCTGAAAAGGTAAGGGAAAATATTTTAAAAAGAGATTCAATTGATTCTTCCCGGGAAATCAGTCCTCTTGTTAAATCTCCGGGTGCGTTAGTTGTTGATACATCCGGTATTACCATACGCGAACAGGTAGCCATGGTTGAAAATCATGCTTTGAAGAGAGCTGAATATCTTGAAAAAATAGGATTTGAGAGTGACAAAGAATATCCTTTACGCGGGAAGTTTTATTACAGATTTACGGTGTTACTTGTACGATTAATTTATAGATTTATATTCGGACTTAAAATATACGGAAAAGAAAATCTTAAATTCAAAGGTCCTGTTATTTTCGCCAGCAACCATAGCTCTTTGAGCGATCCTCCTATAGTTGCTACCTCTTTAAAAAGAAAGGTATGGATACTTGCCAAAAAAGAACTCTTCGAGAATCCGGTCTTTTCCGCACTGATAAGAAAATACCATTCTGTCCCAATTAATCGGAATAGCTTTGACAGGAAGGCTCTTTCCACTTTAATAAATAAATTGAAAGAAAAGGAATCGATACTTATGTTTCCGCAGGGTACCAGGTCTAAGGTCGATAAGATTGAAGAACTGAAAGTAGGCATAGGATTTATTGCTATGCGGGCGCGGGCGAATATAATTCCCGTTTATCTCAGGGGTTCGAATCACCTGCTCAGAGCAATGCTGAGACTTGAAAAACTGCAATTGAAGATAGGACCGCCGATATTAATAAATAACAGCTACGGGTCTGACGACAGGAAAAGAGATTACAGAATAATATCTTCAATGATTATCGAGGAAATGAGGATGCTTGAAGGTGAATGAAAAATTCAAAATAATAACATCTCCCCACATGGGTTACTGCTTTGGAGTCAAAAGAGCCATAAAGCTGCTTATGGAAGGTGTTGGCGAGTTTGGTGGGGATAATATTTACACACTCGGGGAGATAATCCATAACCCTCAAGCAGTTCAAAAAATCAAGAATATGGGAGTAAAATCTGCAGAATCCCTTTCAGATGTCAGCAAAGGGGATACCTTAGTGATAAGAGCGCACGGAGTTGAGCGGGATATCTTTGATGCGGCGCGCCGAAAGAGAATAAATCTAATAGATACAACATGTCCCTTTGTGAAAAGAAGCCAGGAATACGTCCAGAGGCTTCACTCTCAAGGCAGGTCTGTAATAATAATAGGACACAGCGACCATCCCGAGGTGATAGGGATCTCAGGACACGCTAAGAATAAACCTATTGTAATAAAATCGGTTGAAGAAGCAGAATCTCTTTCATCCCTGCGCAAGGCAGGCGTAATTACACAAACCACATTCTCAAGGGAAAAATCAGATCTATTTATTGAAGTACTAAAAAACCATATACCAGATCTTATAGTCTATGACACTATATGCCAGGCAACTGTCAGAAGGCAAATAGCTACTATGAGTATTGCCAGTGAAGTTGATATAATGCTTGTTGTAGGGGGCAAGAAAAGCTCAAATACAAAGCGGCTGCACATGATGTGTCTTGAGAACGGCATTTCCTCCAAGCATATCGAGGTTGCGGCTGAAATCGATCCCGGCTGGTTTGAAGGTGTTGACAAAATTGGGCTTACCACGGGCACATCAACACCAGATTGGGTGATTGAGGAAGTTGAGAAGAAACTCAATGAACTGGCGGCTTCCGGCTAGAAAAGTTATAGTAGAATTAACTTGCGTATAGAGCAGAAACTACCTATCATAAACTACAAAAATACGAAAGGAGCGATTTATTAATGGAGAACGAACAGGTAGATCTTGAAAAGGGGAATATCCCCGAGGAAAAAAATATAAAAAAGAAAGAAGGTGATACCAAAAGTAACGGGAAAACCGGTTATTTGAAAGAATTTGGAAAGGTACCCAGTGATGAGCTTAGTAGAGAAAACGAGAAAGACATTTTCTTATCTGACGGATCACTTGACGACAATATAGAAATAGTTGAGCTCAAGGAAGGCAGAATAGTCAATGGGAAGGTTTATTCTGTAGATGAAAAGGAAGTCGTTCTCGATATAGGGTTCAAAAGCGAAGGAGCTATCCCTATCGATCAGTTTCAGGACTGCAAAGAAGTTAAAGCGGGGGACGAATTTGATGTATTTCTTGAAAAGCTTGAAAACCAGGACGGGCTTGTAGTTCTTTCAAAGAAGAAAGCTGATTTCCATAAAGCCTGGAACGCTATTAAAGACGCCTATGACAACGCGGAAACTGTCAAAGCTACTGTTGACAGAAGAATCAAGGGCGGTTTGATGATAAAGTTGATGGGAGTTGACGCTTTTCTGCCCGGTTCACAAATAGCTTTAAGACAAATACCCAACCTCGAGGAACTGATAGGTGAAGAGCTTGAATGCCGAATCATTAAAATCAACAAACGCAGGCGTAATATTGTAGTATCGAGACGCATTGTACTTGAGAAACGCCGAGAAAAAGAAAAGGATAAGCTTCTAAGCGAACTTGAAGTTGGAGAGGTTCGTGAAGGTATAGTGAAGAATATAACAGACTTTGGAGCGTTTGTAGATCTCGGTGGAATCGATGGACTGCTTCATCTGACAGACCTCACGTGGGGCAGAATAAGCCATCCTTCTGAGTTTGTAGCTATCGGTGACAAGCTTCAGGTTAAAATTCTTGATTTTGATAAAGAACGTGAGAGAATTTCCCTGGGGCTCAAACAGCTCACGCCGTACCCGTGGGAAGATGTTGAAGAAAAATTTCCAGTCGGCGAAACAGTCAAAGGAAAGGTCGTTTCAATAACTGATTACGGAGCTTTTGTAGAACTTGAAAAAGGTGTTGAAGGCCTTATTCATATCTCCGAGATGTCTTGGACACGGCATGTGAAGCATCCCTCAAAGGTTGTAGGAATTTGCGACCAGATTGAAGCAGTTGTATTAAATGTCGATAAGAAGAATGAAAAAATTTCCCTGGGGCTCAAGCAGCTTGAACCGGACCCATGGAAATCTCTGGAGAAGAAGTACTCGCCCGGCACAAAACTTATCGGGAAGGTCAGAAACCTCACGAATTTTGGAGCATTTGTAGAAATAGAAGATGGAATAGACGGCCTTGTTCATATTTCCGATATGTCCTGGGCAAAAAGGGTGCGCCATCCTTCGGAAGTCCTTAAGAAGGGACAGGAGGTCGAGGTTGTAGTTCTCGATATAGATAGTGATAAAAGACGAATAAGTCTCGGGATAAAACAGGTCAAGGAAAATCCTTGGGATAAACTCGCGGAGGAATTTGCCGTCGGCAAAGAAACCGAGGGGAAAATATCAAGGTTACTGGACCGGGGAGCCGTAGTTGAAATAAAAGATAATGTTGAAGGTTTTGTTCCACTGTCTCACATGGGGATTGAAAATTTGAAAAAGCCTTCACTTTATTTCGATACCGATTTCAAGGTCCCTTTGAAGGTTATCAAAATGGATCCATCCAACAAAAAGATCGTTTTGAGCATAAACGCTTACTTTGAGGATAAGGATGAATCGGAATTTGATGAATTCCGGAAAGGATTAAAGACCCCTGATCCATCTGAACTGTCGGATGAAAACGAACCTGAAGTTCCGAAAGACGACTGGGATGATGATAAGGAGGATAAGGCTTCCGAAGTTGATGTGGAAGAAGATGATTTTGCTAAAGAAGAACCCCAAACGGAAAGTGATGAAGCAGAAGCTCAGGCAAAGACAGATGTCAAAGAGACCCCTGCTTCAGAAATGGAGGAAGCAGAAAAAGCAGAAGAGCCTCAAGAAGATACAGAAGAAACTTCAAAAGAGGAGGGACTTTCCGGGGAGGACGCAAATTCAGCTGATAAGCCTGAAGATAAAAAGAATGAAGAGGAAAAAGAGTAGGTTTAGAATGAATCTACCTCTTTACTAACTTGATGAGGGTGGTATATCCACCCTCATTTATTTAAACTCGCGTTTATATCAGAAAATGGAAAATGGACGAGTTATTAGAAGAAATACATTTTCAATCAAAACACTTGGATGCAAACTGAATCAGTACGAATCTGAATGCCTCAGGTCCAATCTCGAGAAAATAGGGTTTGAGTTTCGTAAATTTTACGAAAAAGCTGATTTTTATATAATAAATACATGTACTGTTACCGGAAAAACAGATTCCAGATCACGGAATGCTGTAAGGCGGGCCAGGAGAAAAGCACCTGATTCGGTTATTATTACAACAGGATGTTATGTGGAAAGCAATCCCCGGGATCTAGAGAAGATGGATGAAATAAACTATCTTGTGGGAAATAAAGATAAAAGCTACATACCCTATCTCCTTGAATGTATAAGGGAGAACGGTAATAAGACTGAATTGAATATCGAAGATATCACTGAAAATAAGCCGAGGTTGGGATGCGAGATAGATCTGTTTCATGGGCATTCCCGCGCATTTATAAAGATACAGGATGGCTGTAACGCTTTTTGCAGCTACTGTATCATACCCTTTACGAGAGGAAGAAACAGAAGTGTAGCTCCCGACAATATAATCAGTCAAATAAAGCGTTTGGTGAAAAACGGTTATGAAGAGATAGTGTTGACCGGCATTCATATTGGGCGTTACGGCAAAGATAGTGATTTCTCCGCCGATCTCGTAATGCTTTTAAGAAAGATTCTTAAAAACACTGAGGGTATTCGTATAAGATTCAGCAGCATTGAACCTACCGAGGTTACATCCGAATTGATTAAGCTGGTTTCTGAAACAAACAGAGTTGCTCCTCATTTTCATATTCCTCTTCAGAGCGGAGACAACAGTGTACTTAAAGCAATGAATAGACCCTATACGGTTGAACAGTATATTGAAAAAACAATGGAAATTGCCAGTTACATGCCTGATGCGGCGATAGGCACTGATATCATAGTAGGATTTCCCGGTGAGACTGATGATAACTTTAAGAATACCTGTTCACTGATCGAATCTGAATTACCAGTAAATTACCTGCATGTTTTTTCATATTCAGACAGGCCCGGAACGAGGGCAGAATCGCTTCCCGGAAAGATAGACCCGGAAACCAGGAAGAAAAGAAGCCGTGAGCTTATAGAAATTGGTAAAACAAAAAAAAGGGAGTTTCTGTTTTCTCAAAAGAATCGCAATGAAATCGCTCTTGTGCAGGAAAAATTAGATGCAGATGAAAGATTTTATAAATCTATTACTGGGAATTATTGCGAAATCATTTTGCCGGCATCCTCAGCAGATTTAAGGGGTAAACTAGTACCTGTCAGGTTCAGCGGAAATAGAGGCGGACTTTTTTTCGGCGAAATCACAGGTGAACCTCTTATCAAAGAATGAAAGCGGACTCTATGAATAATAAAAAAATATATCTAAAAAGTTTTGGCTGTCAGATGAATGCTTTCGATACAGAGATGATCGGAGCTTTGTTAACAGAAGAAAACAACAACCGCATTACAGGAGATCCTCAGGATGCGGACATAATAATAGTAAATACATGCAGTATCAGAAAGCATGCTGAAACAAGGGCAATCAACCATCTTCACAAACTGTCCAGAATCAACAACGCCGTTCTAGCCGTATGTGGTTGCATGGCCCAAAGAATGGGGATTGAGCTTAAGAAAATAGTTCCCGGAATTGACATTATATCCGGACCGGATAATTATAAACAGTTGGTATCTATTCTTTCGGGGAATCTTGATGAAATCTCCAACACAATACTTCTTGAAAGAAAACATGACACAACTTATAAACTTCCCCTGCGGTGTAATGAAGAGCAAATCAGACCCTCGAAATTTTTATCAATAACCAGGGGGTGTGAAAATTATTGTACCTATTGTATCGTCCCGTATCTCAGAGGAGATTTAAGGAGTAAAGCTCCAGATATCGTGATTAGCGAAATCAACAGAATGCACATAAGCGGAGTTAGAGAGGTAACTTTACTTGGACAGAATGTAATGGCTTATCAGTATGGAGACGTTGATTTTACCAGTCTGGTGGAATTGATTCTAGACAAGACAGGTATTGACAGGATTCGATTTCTTACTACTCACCCTAAAGATATAACAATGGAATTATTCCATATAATGGCTGCCAATAGTAGAGTATGTAATCATATACACCTTCCGCTCCAATCCGGAAGCAACAGAATATTAAAGCTGATGGGAAGAAAATATACGCGTGAAGACTATATCTCCAGTGTTGAAGAAGCCAGGAAAATCGTTCCAGACCTCGCTATAACTACCGATATAATTGTAGGTTTCCCGACTGAAGATGAATCAGATTTTGAGAAGACAATGGAATTGATTGAATACATTCGATTTGATTCAGCTTTTACTTTTAAATACTCGCCCAGGGAAGGAACCTCGGCATACAGAATGGATGATAACGTAAGTGTCGATACCAAAAAGAAACGTCTTGAGAGACTAAATAAAAGGGTAAAAGAAATACGTTATGATATTTTTAGTAAACTAAATGGCCGGAAATTCAAAATCCTGCTTGACGGAAGAACCAAAAAGGGTAAAAATCAATACATCAAGGGAAGAACCACACATTTTAGGAATGTGAAAGTTAATAAGAGTAGTTTAAAAGAAGGTGAGTTTATAAATGTAAAACTCAAGAAACTTGAAGGTTTTACATTTATAGGAGAAGAAATATAGGGAGGTAATTCCGTGTGGATAGTAAGGGGAGTAGTTTTACTGATAGGAGCAATTGGGATTATTTGGCTAGGTACAGAGAACGCGGGAACTAAAGTTACCTTTTATTTCTTTAACCATACACTTTACGATGTTACATTGAATCTCGTTATCATTACTTCTTTTATCTCTGGTATGATTATCTGGGCAATAGGATCCTGGATACGTGAAATGCAGTTGCTTCTGCGGCTCAGGAAAGGAAAGAAGGAAAGAAAAAAGCTTCTTGATGAAATTTCAGAATTAAGAAATATGCCTTTGAATGAAGAATCTTTAGATGAAGATGGACTAATTCAACCCTGAAATCATTAACCTAATCTATTATGAACACTAAAATTATTTTGATTGCAATTCTCGCTGGAATCTTCCTTCTACTTGCGCTCCTGATCTGGATTGGGAGAAAGAAGAGGGAGCGATTGCCCAAATCTTTATATATAGAAGCTCTTTACGCACTCCTGGGCGGAAAGAAGAAACTTGCTCTGAGCTATCTAAAGGATGCGGTAAAAAAAGGCGAAAACAGGGTTGGGGCCTATATACTTCTGGGGAAACTGCTCAGAGAAAATGGTCAACCTCTTAAAGCTCTTCAGATACACAGGAGCATGGCAATTAGAAAGGATATTTCGGACGTTGAAAAAAACCGGATAAAACTGGCTATAGCAAGAGATCTTGCCGCTATCGGAAGAACAGATGAGGCAATAGATCTGCTCGAAGCTATTAAAAATATCAAGAGGAATAGAGAGGCGCTTCTTACCCTCAATAGATTAAACCACTTGAAAGGTAATTTCAAAAAGGCTTACAGGAATATAAAAGCAGCTTCTGAACTCGATCCTTCTATATCAAAAGATGTAGTAGCTTCTTATCTTGTATCAGCATCATCGATATGTCTGAAAGAAAAAAGGATTGAGGAATCTCTGAAATATTCCGATCTAGCTTTAAAATATAATTCCGATTTTCCATCAGCATTATATATGTCAGGAAAGGCCCTTGTTTCGAATGGCAGGAAGAGCAGGGCAATTGAAAAATGGGTTTCTCTCTTGAAAATCGATATATCTTTTTTCAGTCTGACAATAAGAATGATCGAGGAAACACTTTTTGAGGAACAGAAATTTCAGCAACTCGAAACGATCCTCAACGATCTATACCAACAGCACTCCGGAAATCCGGATATTTTTATTTCACTTGTTTCCTTCTATGAAAAGAAAGGTCAGCCTGAAAAGGTAATTCGTCTTTTCGAAAATGAAGCGGGACAACTGAAAATTAACAATTTAATAAAAATAGAGATGGCTCTTATATATATTAATAACGACCGTGTTGATAAAGCAATTCAAACACTCAGAATTGATTCTGCAGAAAAAAAGAAAGAGAACCGATACATTTGTACTGTTTGTAATAATCAGGTAAACATTCCTCTTTCTTATTGTGAGAATTGCGGTGGTATTGATACTTTTAGAAAGTACAATGAAGAAATTCCTGATTAGTTCATCACTGCTTGCAGGCATCCTCCTGTTATTTCCCCGGATAACTGTATCTGTGCCTTATAGTCTCATCAAAGTAAAGAGGCATTTCGATCAGGTTAAATATACTGAAGCAAAGAAGGAGTTATTGAAGCTTGTGGATGATTTGAGAGGAAATAACTTTTATCATGGAAAACTCTTTCAGGCCCGTCTCGAAACCGATATCGGCAAGAGCACTAAGATTTACAAAGAGATTATTGCTTCACCCGGAAGCCCTGTCTCCTTTATTGCAAGAACCGAATTGGCTAAAATTTATTACTCACTTGGAAAATACAACAGGGCCCTTAAGTTGATAGAAAGGATTCCGGTATCCTCCGGATCAAGTATTCGTATGGAAGCCCTTTACTTCCGGGGATTGTGCTTCAAGGAATCAGGAGCACTGAGCAAAGCGAGGAAAGACTTTCTCAGGGTTGACAAGGGAGAGTATCTCTATCGAAGTTATATGGAAAGAGCTCAACTTGATATGGAGGAAGGTAATTATCAAGGGGCGATCGAGAAATACGAAACTATAGGGGGGATTCATTCAAACCCATTAGCTGCCTTTAAATTAGGTGAATGTCTTGAGATAACCGGAGATTCACAAAAGGCTTTTGAAGTATATCGTTCGCTCAAGAAGTTGTTTCCAAAATCTATAGAGTCAGCGAAAGCAATTGATAAAATGCGTATCCTTGTTTCAGTGAAAAACAAAGATAAGGGCGAAGAAATGGCTGAATCAATGGGACGTGCCGGAAATGAAGAAGATAGTATTACTGACAAACGAGACGCGTATACTATTCAATTCGGAGCGTTTCAGGACCGCCAGAATGCGTCAAGAGTTTCCTCGAAACTTTCCAGGCTGTTCCCGCATGTCAGAGTCGAATCTAAATATATAACTTCCGGTACGAAACTTTTCAGGGTCAGAGTCGGCAGATACAACGAGAGAAAAAGCGCAGAAGAAGATTCTCTTCTGGCAACAGATAAGCTCGGACTTACCTGCAGAATTCTGACAATCAATTAATATGGCAATAAAACTAACACCACTTATGGCTCAATATCATGAGCTGAAGCAAAAATACAGCGACGGGATCCTGTTTTTTCAAGTAGGGGATTTCTATGAAACCTTTTATGAAGACGCGGAGGAGGTTTCAAGAATTCTTAATATAGCCCTTACTTCGCGGGATAAACAAAATCCTGTCCCCCTTGCCGGAGTCCCTATACATGCTGTTGACGCGTACGCGGCAAAACTTCTGCAGGCAGGGAAGAAGATTGTTATATGCGATCAGGTCGAGGAGGCCTCAGCATCAAAAGGCCTTGTCAAAAGAGCAGTAACGGATGTTATAACTCCGGGAACATCACTTTCACCCGCGACTCTAAGTGATAAAAAGAATGATTATGTTCTTTCTTTGAAGAGAGAAGGAAAACTGGTCGGATTTGCTGTTCTTTCACTTTCAACCGGTGAATTCAGTGTCGGGGAAGACGATATAAGTACTGTAGAAAATATGCTTGCTGTTACGAATATCCGTGAAGCTATTTATTCAGGTGATTCTTCTTCCATCAGGGATCTTATAGATAAAAATTCCCCGGGCTGTAAATTAGAAGATGTAAAACCCTATTATTTTAACTTTAACAGGGCGCGGGAGATTTTATTGAACCATTTCAATATTCAAAACCTCGTTGCTTTTGGTATTGAAAATAAGAGGGAAGCTACCGCGGCTGCGGGAGCTCTGCTTTCATATGTTAAAAATCTCCGGCAGAATAACTTATCCCATATTACCAGAATTAAGTTTATAGACTCAAATGAAGCATTGATCCTCGACAGACAAACAGTCAGGAACCTGGAGCTTTTCAACCCGCTTCTGGGCGATTCTGATGAGATAACCCTGATAAAGAATATAGATCATACTAAAACGGCAGCGGGTGGAAGGATGCTCCGCTCCTGGATTATGAGACCGCTACGTGAATCGGAAGATATAAACCAAAGGCTGGACGCTGTGGAGGCTCTCTATTCCAATCAGATTTCCCTTCGCAAGATAAGAGAAACTCTCAAGAGATACCCTGACATTGAAAGAATAATATCAAGGATTTCGACATGTAGAGCGGGGCCCAGGGAACTTCTGCAGCTTCTGGAAGCTCTTAAGCGCTCTCCCGGACTAACCGGAATAATCGAAAATTTAAATGCAGGTTATCTGGATCTACATGCCGAATGTCTGGATGAACAGGTTGGAATTAAAAGTCTTATAAAGAATAGCATAAGCGAAGACTGCCCGGCTAATCTACGCGCCGGAGGTGTAATAAAGAGAGGTTTCAATAAAGAGCTCGACAGATTTATAACCGAATCAGAGGAAGGAAAAGAGTGGATAGCCTCTCTCCAGGCGTCAGAACGGAAACAGACCGGTATATCTTCACTAAAAGTAGGTTATAATAAGATATTTGGTTATTATATTGAAGTGTCAAATGTTCATACGGACAAAGTGCCGGAACACTATATCGGGAAACAGACTCTCGTGTCTTCTAAACGCTATGTAACAGAAGAACTTACAGAGAAAGAAGGGGCAGTACTTTCAGCCCAGGCAAAGAGAATTGAATATGAAAAGAAAATATATGCCGACATTTGCGGGAGAATCACAGAAAACAGCTTAGTACTGCAGAAAATAGCCCGCGGAGTTGCCGTACTTGACACCATTTCATCTCTGGCTCATTTAGCTCTTAAGAGAGATTACTGCAGACCTGAAGTAAATGATTCAAATAATCTTATCATTAAGGATGGTCGGCATCCAGTTGTTGAGATTATATCGAAAAAGGGATTTATACCGAATGATATTATTCTCAGACCTTCTTACAGACAAATACTGCTTATTACCGGACCGAACATGGGAGGTAAATCAACTATAATCCGCCAGACTGCTCTTATCTCTATTCTCGCTCATGCCGGAAGTTTTGTTCCAGCTTCAACGGCGGAAATTGGGATTATGGACCGGATTTTTACAAGAGTCGGATCAAGTGATAATCTTGCCGCCGGGGAAAGCACTTTTCTTGTTGAAATGAGTGAAACGGCAAAAATACTTCATAACTGTACCTCAAAAAGTCTCGTTCTTCTTGATGAAGTGGGCCGGGGAACAAGTACAAGCGATGGTCTCAGTATCGCACAGGCCGTAACAGAATTTCTTTTAGATGAAACAAAAAGAAAACCAAAAACCCTTTTTGCAACCCACTATCAGGAACTTACCTCTCTATCTGATAGATATCCGCGGTTATGTAATATGAAGGTTTCAATAAAGGAATGGAACGATGAAATAATTTTTCTATACAAACTTGTCGAAGGAAAAAGTGACAAGAGTTACGGCATTCATGTAGCCCGCCTTGCCGGCCTTCCCAAAAAAGTTATTGAGAGGGCCAATTCTATCCTGCAGTCTCTTCAGAGAAATAATACAGATTATTCCAAGCGGAATCTTCCTGACAGAGTTCAACCTTCGCTATTCTCAAAAGATGATCACATTGAAAAAATAATTAAAGTAATTGAAGAATGTGACGTTAACAGAATTACTCCGATTCAGGCAATTCAGATTCTTTCAAAGCTCAAGAAATTGTCTAAAAAGAACTAATTATACTCCTTATGGCTTAACATTTGCATATCAATGCATTGTAAGTACTATACTATTCTAACAGGATAGATAAAGGTTATTCAGATGTCAAAAAAAGTGAAGATAGCAATAATTGGAGGAGGAGAAAAGCAGCTTTCAGTCCTCAGTCAATTCCATGAACTGTCGGAATTTAATATACTGGGTGTTTATGATACCAACAAAAAGGCTTTAGCGCTTGAAATAGCCGAGATTATTGGTATCGATACTTATTCGGACAGTTCATTTGCTGATAAATTCACCGACGCCGATTATATCGTAGCAGACAAGAATAATACCGGATTCAGGGAAGAAATAGAGCTGTTGACGGCGCAAGGCGCCCAAGTTATTGATCTGCTGGATGCGCATAATATTAAGGAAAATAATACTATAACAGGATCATCTGAACCACATTCTAGTTACAGTAGATTTGAGAGTGCCCTGAAACAACTCAGCAGGCTTTCTGACAGAGATAAACTTCTGGAATGGATTCTGGGTATAGCTGTCGAGAGACTCGATGCTTCTTCAGGCTCCATAATGCTTTACTCTGAGAATACTGAAGAACTTTATATTGGTTATGCAAAAGGACTCAGCAGTGAAGTGATCGAAAATACAAGACAGAAACTCGGAGAAGGTATTGCCGGAAAAGCTGCATCATTGAGAAAGGTTATTCTAACTACAGATATCGCAAAAGGTGTTCGCGGTGTACTTGCTAAGAGGGAAAGAAACAAGATACAGACTGCAGTTACAGCCCCAATCATCTATCGGGGTAATCTGATCGGAGTCCTGAATATATCCACAGACAGAGATGAACGGGAACTTACAGAAAGTGATCGGGATACAGCTGAAATCATATCAAAGGAAATTGCACCTGTGCTTTATAAGCATATGGAAATTGATACAGTGAAATATAATAAGACTGAAAAGGAGATTCAGAATTTCATCGGGCATCTGATCAGAAAAGAATGTGAGTTTCATGAAAAGTTTTCTCTTTTGAGCAAATTTATATCAAAGAGGTTTGATGCTGCTACAGTAGCGATATATACGGCAACTGACGAGGGCGATTGGCTTATTTTAGGAGGAAGTGACAACCAAATTCAGCAAGAAGGATATTCTTCGAGGATACACTGCAGCAGCGGCAGTCTGGGGAAAGCATACCTGAATTCTAAAGAGGTGATAATAACAGAAGATGCCGGTCTATCGAACACTGAAGACAGGAGAAACAGGGAAAAGGTTTCCTTTTTATACCTTCCGCTTGTAAACAATGATACAGTAGGAGTTCTTGTAATTGAATTTTCAAAGTTGGATCCATTCGAACAATTTATGAAGCACAAGGAAAACCTTTGTTTCCAACTCGGGTTCTTTATTAATTCTCAACTCAAAGATCTCCGCCACAAACGTAACATGGAGAGACTTGAAAAGTTGTCAGATTTGACTCCTGAACTTATAGTATCGGGTAATATTGAAGACAGTATTGATAAGCTGTCTTCTTTTCTTTCTAAACTTGTAAGTGCCTCAATGGGAAGCTTACATTATTTTAAAAAGGGAAAGGAGAAAAGCGCATTTTTTAATTTTCCTTCCGACGAGCAATATTTCAGACGTCTTAAAAATTATGATTCGGAAATCACCAGAAGGACTATTGAAAGGTCAACTCCTGAGTGCACAAGCTACTTGACGACGGAAATAAATACCCTTGAATCTCCCCCCTTCTATTATTCTACAATTTCATACCCTGTAATTTCCAACGATAAGGAAAAGCTTATATACATTGGCTATAACAAGGAAACCATTTCACCCCTTGATTCCTCTATTTTCGGAAAGGGTGATATCAAGTTGCTGAGCAGAGGGGGGGAGATTCTCAAATCAATTTACTCTTTCACAACTAAAGGCAAGGGAATAATAGAAGAAAGAGCAAAACCGGAAAGCCTTGAAGAATTACTGAAGTTTAATCAATCACTTTTTATAAGTAAGGTTACAGGAGAAATAGAGAGAGCGGAAAGATACCACCAGACTTTTACGGTTACTGTCTTTAAAATAACCGGCCTGAAGGAATTACTTCGGAAAGAACAGAGTAGGGGATTGATTCATATAAACCATATGAGCTCTAAATTAAAGAAAATCATAAGAAAAACAGATTTCTTTTCGTGGATCGAACCAGATATCTTCGCTATCCTGTCTCTGGAAAGTTACGGAAGGATAACAAAACTTGAAAGGCGAATCAGAAGCTGTATTGACGATTACCTTAAAGAAAAAGACCTTTTTGACCCGGAGCTCTTTCACTCTAAAAGTTCATTCGCCCGTTTCCCCGGCAAATCGGAAACGGCGCCCGTTCTTATTATGGAAGCTAAAAACGGACTGGAATAGCTTTCATTACCAACAATAAAAACTTTATTGATTGCAATGTTATTATTAATTTAGTACGATATTGAAAACGTTCTGTACTTCTTAAATTCTAAAGGAGAGGGTATGATTAAAGACCACCCGAAAGGATTGTTTGTAGCCTTCTTCGCCAATATGGGCGAGCGTTTCGGTTACTACACAATGCTTTCAATCTTTGTTTTCTATCTTCAGGCAACATTCAAGTGGGATGCTCATACAGCAGGCCTCGTCTATGGGGCTTTCCTTTTTGGCATCTATTTCCTTCCGCTTTTCGGCGGCATTGTTGCTGACCAATGGCTTGGATACGGTAAAACGATAGTTATCGGCACTGTTGTTTTATTTGCCGGATACGCACTTCTTGCTATTCCGGACAAAGGTGTAATTCTCCTTGCTATAGCCCTGTTTGTAATAGCGGCGGGTACCGGTTTATTTAAAGGTAACCTGCAGGCTCTTGTCGGGAACATGTACGACCATCCCAAATATGAACATGTACGCGATTACGCCTTTAATATTTTCTACATGGGCATTAATATCGGTGCCTTCTTCGCCCCATCGGCTGCCACCGCGGCAATTAACTGGATACTGGGAAAAGACGGCTTTACTTATAACCAGAAAGTTGTGGATCTGGGAAACAAATATTTAGGTGGGCATCTTCAAAATACAACCGAGCTTATGAATCTTGCTAAAACTCAATTAGGCAGTGTCCCCGCTGATCTGGGGATATTCTGTAAAAACTATTTAGACAGTGTAAGTACAGCTTATAACGGCGCATTCGCTGTGGCTGCCGTCAGCATGATCATTTCACTGGTCATCTTTGTGTTTTTTAAAAAACACTATAAAACCGCCGATATGACCGAGAAACAGAAAGCGGCAAGTGAGGATCATAAAGACGAGGTCATAGAACTTTCACCAAAACAGACAAGAGATCGCCTATTTGCTCTTTACTTTGTTTTCTTCGTTGTAATGTTCTTCTGGATGACCTTTCACCAGAATGGATTCACACTCAGTATTTTCGCGAGGGATTACACGGCCAGCAAAGTAAGCGATTTAACCTATACATTCTTCAGTCTGAAATCTTTTCTTCCTGTTATAGTCACGTTGATAGGGCTTGTATTTCTCTTGAGGAAAGCAAGCAAACAGAAAGAGAAGATTGCCGGCGGTATTTTGTTCTTAGTAGGAATCATTGTTAGCTACTGGGTTATAAGCGGTTATGATGATTCTATGGATATAAGCCCTCAGATGTTCCAGCATTTCAATCCGATCTTTATAGTATTTCTGACTCCAGTGGTAATTGGTTTCTTCTCTTATCTTCAGAAGAAAGGCAAGGAACCCAGTACACCAAGGAAGATCGGTATCGGTATGATTATTACCGGTATTTCTTTCGGACTTATGATGATAGCTTCTATAGGCTTGAAATCACCTCACGAGCTTGCGGGCGGAGTTTCAGATGTTACAAGAAGCCCATACTGGCTCATAGGAACATACTTTTCAGTAACGATTGCTGAACTCTGTCTCTCTCCAATGGGTATCTCCTTCGTTTCGAAGGTATCACCTCCGAAGTATAAGGGAACTATGCAGGGAGGCTGGCTTGCCGCAACAGCAGTTGGGAACCTGCTCGCGGGTCTTGTTGGTTACTTCTGGGATCTGTGGGAATTGTGGCAGTTCTTCCTTCTTCTTATCGGCATGTGTTTACTTTCCGCGATTCTGATATTTTCAGTAATGAAAAAACTGGAAAAAGCATCAAAATCGTAAGATTGTAAGAATTAAGAGCCGGGGTTTGTGAGATTTACCCCGGCTCTTTCTGCATTTAAGGTTATTACCCCTCCAGGAAGGTATTATATTTTTAAAATCTATTTGAAATACCAAATATAGATTTGCATTTCTTGTATATTTTGCGCTAGGATTAAGATAACTTTGGTCATTCTCGCGGTCAAATTATGCGTAATTTTATCATCTATTATAATAATTTTGTTTATTTAAAATAAAAAGTAATTTTAATAATAGCTGAAATATTATTTAAATATGAGCGTTTCCTGTGATATTATAAGAATATATGAAACACAAAATAATTATAATTACTGCTGTGATACTCGGTTTACTATTTCAATATCGGCATTTATCCGCCGACGGTTCATCCAATGATAAAGAAAAAGCGGTTGAACTGTCCCCTGAAGAACTGACAGATATTGTTAAATACCATAAAAACAGTGTTAATTACGGGCCATTTATGATTTCGAGAGGGGACACTCTAGATGGAACATTAATAATCATTGACGGTTCTCTTGATATACAGAGCGGGGGATTACTTGACGGAGACGCGTGGATAATTAATGGAAGGCTGGTTCTCACGGGGAATGCCAGGGTTACTGGAAGGATAAAGCTTGTTAACAGCGATTATTTTGAATCAAGACGCGCGGAAATAGAAGGGGGAGTTTATTATTACAAATGCGCGTGTCGCCTGGACAGCAGGCAATTTGAAGAGAATAAAGAAATTCTGTTTATTAAGAAAGAGGACCCGCATGCTTTGAAAACAAAATATTCTTTAAAGCCGGGATATCCCTGCCGCGTTGATTACAATATTCTAAGAGCAGGGTTCGAACGGCATAACAACAAACACAAAGATCCCTATACATCATGGTACGCGCGTTTACTGGTTCCTATATGGAAAGAAACAGGAGGTTTCCTTGGCTTCAACGCGCAAATAAAAATCCCCTTTTTCTCTGAGAAGCTTAATTTCGTAGCACGCGCCTTTAAGAAAACTGCTACAAATGACAAATGGCAATTATCACGTCTTGAGAACGGCGCTATAGTAGAAATCTGTGGTGATGATTTCGCGGATTATTACGAGAAAAGGGGGGGAGAAATAGGAGTTATCTACGATTCTGGAAATACTCTTACGGTAGAATCAGTGTTATTATTTGAAAATGATATCTCATTGAAAGCCAGATCAATACCGTCGATATTTAGAGGGGATGATAAATTCAGAGAAAACCCGGCTATTGATGATGGGAAAAGGGTTTCTCTGAGAATAGATCTTAATTTTGATAACCGTGATGAATCAGGATGGAAATATGGCGGCTGGAAACTCGGTTTTCTTTTTGAGAAAGGTATAGCAGATGGTCCCGGGGACTTTTCCTATTCCGCTTTTAAAATGATTACGAACCGTTACAATGAAATTAAAGGGGGGTTCAAATTTGATGTGGGATTTAAACTGTTTTCATCCTTTGATGAGATTCCCCAACAGTTAACCCATTCAATTAACGGATATGGAGGGATAAGGGGAGTCGAAGACTATCCCTTTACGGTTCATAGAGGAGACAGGCTGGCGCTTCTATCCGGAGAGCTGAGAAGGGATCTACCCAAACTGCCCTTTCTTGATATTTTGTTCACCAGAGCCGAACTTCTCCTTTTCTCAGATATAGGGATTCTGGCCGATTCTAATAATAAAGGTTCACCGCTTGGTTTCCTTAGTAAATCGTTTGAAGAATGGAGAAAAAGTGCCGGAGTAGGAATCTCAGGAAAATCCTTCTTGCCCTATATTGGCATTTATATAGCAGAGGATATTGAAAGTAAAAACTTTACGCCCCGTATAATTGTTAGAGCTCAAAGATCGTTTTAGGAATTATATTATGACGACCGGAAAAGCACCTGTACTTAATATTGAGAATCTCAGTAAAGATTACGCTAAAACCAGAGCATTAAGCAATATAAATATGGTTCTCGATTCTCCAGGTGTTTATGGTTTTTTAGGTCCTAACGGGGCGGGTAAAACGACGACCTTTAAATTGATCTGCGCTCTTTTGAAACCATCACAAGGGCGAATACTCATTGGCGGCAAAGATGTTCAAAAGGATAAAAAGTCAGCTTTGTCAAGGGTTGGAGTTCAGTTCGATTCTCCAGCATTTTATCCATATCTTACCGGTTCGGAAAACTTGAAATTAATTACAAAATGGTCGAGAACCACAGAATCTACAGATATTGAAAAGCTCCTGACCTTCGCCGGATTGAGAGAGGCGGAGTCTAAAAAAGTAAAAGAATACTCATGGGGCATGAAACAACGCCTGGGGTTAGTTTCAGCACTTACAGGGAGTCCGAAGCTGGTTCTCCTTGACGAACCCACAAATGGTCTTGACCCCGCCGGTATTGCGCATGTACGCGAGTTTTTACCAAGACTTGCTCACGAAGAGGGGAGAACCCTGTTTCTTGCTTCACACCGGCTGGAAGAGGTAGAGCAGGTCTGCGACAAAATTATAATCATTAATAAAGGGGTTATAGTTGCTTCGGGCAAACCGTCAGAGCTTTCACGCGGGAAGGTAATCGAGTTAGTTTTAGATGATACTTATTTGGCAATCAAGTTACTTAAGAAACACACTGAAGTAAATGTCATAACTACATTGTCTGATAACAAAATACAGCTTATTGAACCCGGCCCTGAAATCGAAGAAATTAACGCGATTTTAAGTAAGCATTCAATTGTTGTAAAGGAGATCAACCAGAAAAGAGAATCGCTCGAGAGTGTATTCCTCAGACTAACTAAGGGGGGTACGGATGAATCGTAACTTTTCTACAATTATTTCCACTGAAATTTACAAACTCAGAAGGAACAAAATGAGATTTGTAGTCCCGGCTGCATTTTTTCTTCTTACCATCTTCCTTTTTATAGGTTTGAGCGCGGCGGCAGTAAGGAGTTATTTCGGCCTTCCTAACGGTTTCTATTTAACATCTGCCGGTTTGAGCTGGTTAATAAATATAATCGTTCTCTTTCTCGTTATTATTACTTCGTTTCAGATTTCTAATGAATTCGCAATGGGTACGGTTAAATCGGTATGGGTAAGCCCCGTTTCAAGAAGAGCCTGGCTTTCGGGTAAAATTATTTATCTATGCCTGATTGCCGCTTTACTTCTTTTTTGTTCTACAATTCTTTTATTATTACTTTCTTGGATTAAATTCGGCTTAACAGATCTGGCTGAGAAGAATTACGTTATTCATTCTGCCTCCAGTCTTGGCTTGAGACTCATTCTTGTTCTATCACTAACGCTGATTACTTTGTTCGCGGTTGTTTGTTTTGCCTCCGCTATTTCAACTCTATTCTACCGACCGGGTTCGTCAATTGCAATGCTGCTTTCAATTGGTTTTCTTATGATGGTTATTGAGATCTTACCCGTACTTAAAGGATTTTTATTGATCACTTATATTTCATCCCCATTAGAACAGATGACAGCAATGGCCAAAGGACTGCCTCTCCCTTTTTCCTGGTCAGAGCTTATAATGCAGACTCTGATTGTATCAGGTGTGTATATGATCATTTCAATATCAGCGGGGCAATTATTGATAACAAAAAAGGAAATAAAATTTTGAAATTGTTTATATCTTAATAAGATTGGAGATTAAAGACCGGAAATGACTAAACAAAGGGCCTTAATGAAAAAAGCAATAATATTTATTTGTCTGGCAATTTTTATTTGTATAGCGACCTCGGAAAGTTCCTCGGCTGATGATAAAGAATACTTTCTGATATCAAAACTGGGAGTAGCTGATAAGCTGCAGGATATACATGTTGAAGACGTCGACCTTGACGGTTTGAAAGATATTCTGATAACACACAGAAAAGGATTATCCCCGAATGAATCAAGGTGGATATCGATCTTTTACCAGAATCCGGATGACGGTTTTTCACCTGCTGCAGACCAATCCTGGGAAATTGACACTCTCGCCTCGATAATAGATACGGGGGATATTATAGGTGATAAAAAGAAGGAGATAATCTATTCTACTGCTCACGAAATAAGATATTACTCAATTGAAGGCACTTTTTACAACAATACTCCGTCAGTCCTTTTTCCTGTAGAAGGCATGATGGTTTCACCGTCAAAGTCGTACCTTCCGCATGTAAACTTCGTCAGAGACTGGAACGAAGACGGCAGAGATGATATCGCTGTATTTAAATTTGACGGCTTAACTATTTTTTCACGTGATTCTGCGGGTTCTTTTACATCCAGAAACAGAGTTAATGTGGAAATAGATAAACGGGTCCGGGAATGGAATTCTTTTAAAGATGACACTTTCATAACTTCAGGACTTACTTCTTATTTCTCATTTCCTTCGATCAACCTGATTGATTACAACAATGACGGCAGACGTGACTTGATAGTAACAACCAAAGATAAACTCTCCGTTTTTCTGAGAACGAATGATGGCGGGTTTTCTACCAAGGTCCAGAAAGAAAGAAATTTTGATGTACGTTCGAGAAAGGAAAAAATAGATGGCACAAGCAACGTGGAAACAACTATAAATGACCTCGACGGGGACGGATACGCTGATGCAATCGTAACTAAACAAACCTCTAAGGGGCTTACGAATTTGCGAGGTGTTTTGAACATATTCCGCGGCAGCCCGGATGATTACAGTGATTCGCCCCAACAGGTTATAATTTCCGAAGGAACAGCATCAGCTGAAACCAGGATCAGCGATGTAAATGGTGACGGACGTATGGATCTTATAATGCCTTCCGTGAAGATAAGTATTACATCGATAATTCGCATACTGCTTACAAGATCGTTACCTATAAATTTTAATATCTTTCTTTTGAATGAGGACGGATCTTTTTCAGAAAGACCTGATTTTTCAAAAGAAGTAAAACTCAAAATCGATTTCTCCGGAGAAACCGATACACCCGCGATGAGTCTCGAGGGCGATTACGACGGTGATAAACGGAAAGACTTTGTTTATGCCACTGACGAGGATGAGCTTTCAATATACCGGGGGGTAGAGGATGAAGATAAATTATTCTCGGATGATTCTGCTGTAGAAATAAATGTTAATGCCTTTGGCAGGCTTTCAGTTTACGATCTGAATGACGATGATTACTCCGATATTATTATTCGCTACAACGTAAACACGGAATATGATGGAACTGCCACAGTACTTATAAACCTTGGCCGTATCTGATAATTTAATAATTTACCTATACGCTACCTATAAACTATACGGAGAACTGTTATTGCAGAAGGGGTTTGAATCTTTTCCTGTTTGACAGGTTTTACGTTGCCCGCCTTATATAAGGTGTGTTATCTTAAAACACGCTTTTCGAGTCCTGTTAATAATTGAGTTGGGATCAAGAGGTATTTATTGGCTTCTATTAAAACTTTATCAGAAGAAACCGCCGGGAAGATAGCAGCAGGCGAAATCATAGAAAGACCTAAAAATATTGTCAAGGAACTGGTAGAAAATTCTCTGGATGCCGGCGCGACAAAGATTTCTATAACTGTCAAGAATGGGGGTAAATCGTATATCAGAGTAGAGGACAATGGTATTGGTATCCCTCAGGGAGAAATTGCTCTGGCAACAGATAATTACTCGACAAGTAAAATTTCCAGTTTTAACGATATAGATAATATTAAAACTCTTGGATTCAGGGGGGAAGCCTTAGCAAGCATAAAATCTGTCAGCCGTCTTACTATAGTGTCAAAGTCAGGCAGTGATGATGTAGGCACAAAGATGGTCTGGGAGGGTAATAAACCCCTGGAGAAAAGCCCCGTACCAAGAAAAGAGGGAACTACTGTTACCTCTGAGCAGCTTTTCTTCAACCTGCCGGCGAGAATGAAATTTTTATCAAGTGATTCCGCCGAACTCAGGCAAATTACAGCCCTCGTTGAGAAGTTCAGTATTTCTTTCCCTCAAATCGGCTTCATTATGAATGGAAATGGCAGGGAAATATTTTCTTATAACCCAGCTGAGCTTAAAGACAGAATAGAGGACGTTTTTGGGAGCGCCATATTCCGGGATTTAAAATATTTCGATTCTGAAAGTGGAAGGCTCAGACTCTTCGGTTATACTTCTTCCGCTGAATTAACAAGAGGAAACAGAACACTGCAGCATTTTTTCGTTAACCACAGATATGTCTCAAGCAAAGTTATGGGATACGCCTTAAAGCGCGCTTATGAATCTGTTATACCCTACAATCGTTTCCCCGTAGCCGTTCTATTTCTTGAAATCCCACCTGATATGATAGATGTTAATGTACATCCCACAAAATCAGAAGTCAGATTCAAAAACGATAGAGAGATTCACAGTCTCGTATTCTCTTCTATACGGAATATCGTAAAAGGGGAAAAAGCAATTTCATTCCAGAACAAGGTAGAATCTGTATACAGAAGTATATTTCCCGCCGAGAATGAGTCAAAAAATATCAGAGAGACGGGGAGAGAACAATCATCCTCTGTTACAAATATAGACTATTATAAGGCAAGCAAATCTGAAAGTGATATGAACGGTGGTGTTTTACGAGAATCTCCTGAATCTCTATTTGAAAAAGGCAAAGATAAAACCCCCTTCGAATCAACAAAATTATACTGGCAGCTTCATGACAGTTATATACTGATTCAGATCAGAGGAGGAATGGTTATAATCGATCAACACGCTGCTCATGAAAGAATTCTTTATAACCAGGCAAAAAAGAACTTAGCGGGCGAAACTCCAGCTATTCAATCATTGCTTTTCCCTGCCACCATTGAACTGACTCCAGGGGAATATAAGAAGTTCGAAGACTACTGGGAAATACTTCCCCGTATCGGATTTGAAGTGGAACCGTTTGGTATGAGGACAATTGTTGTCAGGGGTATCCCCGCCGGAGTTAAAAACTGGAATGAGGGACTGCTTCTGCGTGATATACTCGGTGAAATAGGGAGGGATAAAACGGAGTTTGAAG
The DNA here is from genome assembly GCA_964554125.1 of uncultured bacterium. Taxonomy (GTDB): domain Bacteria; phylum Krumholzibacteriota; class Krumholzibacteriia; order Krumholzibacteriales; family WJIX01; genus JAGHBT01. Next base: position 34,152 of record CAZKNG010000002.1, read on the forward strand.
AAATGCTGAAGCGTTTCGCGTGCCATTCCGCCATAAGATTCGGCCATAAACTTACAAGAGATGAGATGGAAAACCTGGTTGATCAGCTTTTCGCCACAGATTTTCCCTTTACTTGCCCTCATGGACGCCCGACGATACTCCGGGTGAATCTCTCTGATCTGGAAAAGCGTTTTAACCGATCAGTTTAAACGGAGTAAAAATGAAAGCAATTATCATTATGGGACCCACCGGGATAGGTAAGAGTGACCTGGCAATCAGACTTGCCTTTAAGTTGAAAGGGGAAATAGTCTGTATCGATTCAAAAACAATATACAGGGGGATCAATATAGGAACATCCAAACCAACAGAATCAGATCGTAATAAGGTGCCTCACCATATGCTTGACATTCTTGATCTTGACGAAAATGCTAACGCAGCCTGGTTCTCCAAAAAAGCGAGAAAAATAACTGAAGATATTTTTTCCAGGGGAAAAACACCTCTCCTGGTGGGAGGTTCGGGATTATATTTTAAGAGCATTCTCCGCGGCCTGTTCGATATCAATCTTTCGGAGGATGAGCGAAAGGTGTTCTCTGAAAGCATAACTCATGTGGAAACCCCTGAACTCTATAAAAGGCTTCTGAAGTGTGATGAAGAAAGTGCGGAAAGAATTCACCCTAATGACCGTTACAGAATATCCAGAGCACTTGAAGTACACTCGCTCTCGGGTATACCCTTAAGTGAACATATCAGAAAACAGGATAACTCTGACCTATTCAACCTGCAATCTGTTAAAATAGGCCTTAATACCGAAAGACCCCTTCTTCATCAGAGAATAAACAACAGAGTTGAAGAAATGCTAAGAGATGGATGGATCGATGAAGTTAAAAACCTTCTTTCGGCGGGAGTAAAACCTCAGTGGCCGGGTATGCAGACTCTTGGATATCCCGAAGTGATATCCTATTTGCGCAATAGAACTGATTATAATGAGATGAAGGAAAAAATATCAGCGCGTACGAGGCAATACGCTAAAAGTCAGATAACCTGGTTTAAAAAGGAAGAAAAAATCACCTGGATTAACACTTCAAAGAACGATCCCTATATTGCTGCTCTCAAGGTGCTTGACAGGGAGTTCTGAAATTGATATTTTCATTCTTACGCGGGCGTAACTCAGTTGGTAGAGTATCAGCTTCCCAAGCTGAAGGTCGCGGGTTCAAATCCCGTTGCCCGCTTTTTCTTTTTTTGTTCATCATAATATCTGGTGTCTGGTGAGAAATAGCTCTGGTCTTATATGTTAAGATAGAAGAAACAATATGGGAGCACGAATAAAAAAAGTATTGAATGAAACAGAAATCTTTCATCCGGGCGATGAAATAATTAAGATTAATTCCTTCCCGGTTGAAGATCAACTTGACATAATATTTCATATGGATGAGATCGGTGAAATAGATCTTGTTATAAGGAAAAATGACGGGCGCATCATAAAGGAAACTATAGAAAGTTCCAATTTAAGTAAAATCGGAGTAATCTTCGAAGAAATGAAATTTATTAAATGCCGTAGTAATTGCGTCTTCTGTTTTGTAGATCAAATGCCTGAGGGGTTGAGGGGTACACTTTACAAAAAGGATGACGATTACAGATTGAGTTTTCTTTACGGCAATTATGTTACCTTGAATGATATAAAAAGGGAAGAGATTGAAAGAATAATTGAATATCATCTTTCACCCATCTATGTTTCTGTCCATTCTGTAAATAAACGTATTCGTGAATATCTATTTGGACGCACAATACCTAATAATATTCTGAAATTATTAGAAGATTTAGCTGATGGAGGTATTACTATACACGCCCAAATAGTGGTAATTCCGGGGATAAACGACGGGGAGGTGCTTGAAGAAAGCATAGATAAACTCTCTGACCTTTATCCGGCGTGCAAATCTGTAGCTGTCGTTCCCATTGGACTTACGGCGCACAGAAGAAAACTTCCGGATCTTAAAGGTTTTGATAAAGATAATGCTTTGAAACTTGTTGATTGGGCTGAAAATAAAGACAGACAGCTTACGGGATGGCCCAAAACTAATCAAAGATTTTTCTATCTCTCGGACGAATTCTTTTTTCTCGCAGGGAAAAAGATTCCTGACAGTAATTATTACGGAGATTTTGATCAATCGGAAAACGGCGTAGGAATGTCAAGGCTATTCATAGAGGAGATAAAAAATGAAATCAAGAACTTAAGACGGCAAACTGATATAGCTTCCGAATTCACCGTTGTTACCGGTAAACTGGGTTATAATCTGATCAGTGAATATCTGATACCAATTATTAAAAAGGATCTAACTGGACTTAAAATTAATCTTATATATGTACCAAACAAACTATTTGGAGACTCTGTTACAGTATCCGGCCTTCTTTCCGGAAGGGATATTATAGAAGAGATCAATAAATTCGAAAATATCTCCGGCCCCATTGTCTTGCCGCCTAACTCTTTTAATAATGAGGGGTTATTAATTGACAATTATTCAATATCTGACCTCCGCAATGAATTGAAGAAAGAGATAATTGTTCCGGAAAGCAATTTCCTGGAAAATAGTATAGTTAAAGCATAAAAAAGGAAGAAGCATGAAGCAACTCAGCAGTGTTGCCATAATAGGAAAACCAAATTCCGGGAAATCAACGCTTTTTAACAGAATAGTAGGCGGAAGGAAAGCGATAACACATGCGGCCCCCGGGGTAACAAGAGACACTATGAGAGAGAAGACCAGCTGGAACGGAAAAGAATTTACCGTTGTTGACACCGGGGGATTCGACTCAGAAGGTGACGATGCTTTACAGCATGAAATAAGAAAAAGGATTGTAAGTTCAGCTGTCAGCGCCGAGGTTATAATATTTCTTGCGGATCTGAAAACGGGCCCAACCTCGGAAGATATGCTGCTTCTTAAATCTATAAGGAAACTGCGAAATAAGATTATATGTGTCGTAAACAAGGTTGAAAGCACAAATGATGAAATTGAATCAAACGATTTCTATTCACTCGGTTTCAGTAGACTTTTTACAATAAGTGCTCTCCACGGCAGGGGAATAGGAGACATGCTCGATGAAGTAGTATCAAGATTACAGCCTGAAGATACTTTTCATTCAGTTGATGATGATATCATCAAGATCGATTTGATTGGCAAGCCGAACGTGGGTAAAAGTTCTATAGTAAACAAACTGATAGGAAAGGAAGAAAATATTGTATCTGAAGAACAGGGGACGACAAGGGATACTATAAATCTCCGCTTTAAGTATTACGGCAAAGATGTTGTCGTAACTGATACTGCCGGGATAAGGAGAAAATCAAGAAAGAGCAGAGGACTGGAAGGTCTTACGAGTCTGAAAAGTGAAAGAAGTGTGGGAAATGCCGATATCGTACTTGCAGTCATTGACGTTTCTAATAACAGGATAACAAAACAGGATATAAAAGTAATTTCAATAGCGCATAAAGCTAGAAAAGGAATTATAATTCTACTGAATAAATGGGATCTTGTTGATAAGACAGATCTTGATTACCAGACCTTCAAGAAAGTTATTCACAAATCTATTCCATTTGTAGAATACGCGCCTATCATTACAGTTTCGGCAAAGACGGGAACGAGGATAGGAGCTATTCTACCAAAATGTTTTGAGATTCAAGGGGAGAGAATAAAAAAGATACCCACACCAGAATTTAATAAATTCTTAAATAAAGTTACATCGATAAATCCGCCCGGCTATTACAAAGGAGGAATTGGAAAAATATTCTACGGCACTCAAACTGACATCAAACCGCCTACCTTCACCCTTTTTGTAAACAATCCTTCCTATTTCCCTCGATCTTATAGACGTTATATAAACAATCAGTTAAGAAAAGTGTTTACCTTTGAGGGCACAGCTGTTAGAATTCGATTCAGATCAAGGGAGCACTAGGATGGAATTATTAGTAAATATTTTATTAGTTTCTGCTTCTGGTTACTTACTGGGGTCCATACCTACAAGCTTTATACTCGGAAAAGTATTGAAAGGTGTTGACCTTAGGGAATTCGGCAGCGGTAATCTCGGAGCCGCAAATACATTCAGAGTACTGGGTGCTAAAGCGGCTGTGCCTGTTCTGATAATCGATATAGGAAAAGGTTTTTTAGCCGTTAAAGCTGTTTCTTTATTTGGTATTGACAACAGTACATTGATTGCTTTAGCAGCATTTCTTGCTGTCCTCGGCCATAATTATTCTATATTTGTCAGATTTTCAGGAGGTAAGGGGGTCGGCACCACAACAGGTGTTTTTCTTGCGATTGCACCTGTCGCTGTCGCTATATGTCTTATTGTCTGGCTCGTAATTCTTCTTTTAACAAGAATTGTGTCACTTGCAAGTATGTCAGCCGCAGTATTTTTACCTGTTTCACTGATATTAATGCGTTTCCTCTTCGGTTATAAAACAGGTATGGTGATAATTGCTCTTTCGGTAATTGTTGCAATAGCAGTAATATACAAACATAGATCTAATATAAAAAGACTCAAACTGGGTACTGAAAAAAGGATATTTTAAATGAATAGTACAAAAAGTAAAAAAAGAAGGAAAGAACAGATTACCGTATTAGGTTCTGGAAGTTGGGGAACTACCATAGCTATACTACTAAATGAAAATGGTCATGATGTAATTCTATGGGAAAAATTCCCGGAACTCTCGGAAGCAATAAAACGGGACCATGAAAACAAACGTTTTCTACCAGGAATTTCCATACCCTGGTCAATTAAGATAACATCGGATCTGAACGAGTCCCTTGAGGATTCAAAATATATTGTATTTGTTACACCCAGTCATACTATAAGAAATGTAGCCCGCCTGACAGCTTCTCAGCAGAACTTTGATAAGAATTCTATCATAATTGACGCAGCCAAAGGACTCGAGAATAAAACCCTTTGCCGCATGAGCACCGTTCTCAGTCAGGAACTTCCTCAGAGTAAGAAGCTGATAAATTGCCTTCTTGGACCAAGCCATGCTGAAGAAGTAAGCAGAAAAATGCCTACTTCTGTAGTGGCGGCCGGAATAAATAGATCTGTACTTGAAAAGATACAGAATCTTTTCATGACTGAGAATTTCCGGGTTTACACTAACACTGACATTATAGGCGTTGAACTAGGCGTAGCTCTCAAGAACACAATAGCTATAGCAGCGGGGATTTGTGACGGACTCGGTTACGGAGATAATACAAAAGCGGCTCTTATAACAAGGGGTCTTGCTGAGATAAAACGTCTTGCCAAGAAACTCGGCGCCAGGAAAGAGACCTTAAGCGGACTTTCCGGTATTGGAGATTTGATAGCTACCTGCATGAGCAGACACAGTAGAAATCGGTATGTGGGAGAACAAATAGGCAAAGGCAAGAGTTTAAAAGAGGTTTTGGGTGATATGGTAATGGTAGCAGAAGGTGTCAAAACCACAAAGGCTGCCGTGAGACTGGGTTCAGCAGAGGGTGTTGAATTGCCAATAGCAGAACAGGTTTACAGTGTTCTATTTCACAGAAAAAATCCCAGAAAAGCTATGAGAGATCTGATGCTTAGAAAAGCAAAAAAGGAAATGTATTGATATAAGAAAAAACCTCGTATAAACAGTATTTACAAGGATAGGCAACTATGACAAAATCCAATACCAAATTGTACTATTCAATAGGTGAAGTAAGTAACCTTCTCGGTGTTAAGGCACATGTGCTTCGGTATTGGGAATCTCAATTCCCGGTATTAAAACCAAGAAGGAGCAAGGCCGGAAACAGAACCTACAGAATCAGAGATATAAAATACCTGCTAAGTATACAGAAACTCCTTCATGAAAACGGTTTCACGATCTCCGGCGCGAGAAAGAAACTCAAAGATTCAGGTAATAACCCCGATCTTCTTATTGAACAGCTGAATATTCCCTTTTCTGACCCTCAGAATCGAAAGCTTCTTCTTTCAGTAAAAAAGGAACTCGCCGAACTAAAGAAATTGATAGATGAATTATAATTTCATTCAAAATAACCGGATTCTTTAACTTACTTGCTATTAGAGATTTATCTTGTAATTTTTAACGGCAAAGGTTAAATTGTTTGCATGTCGGGGCGTGGCGCAGTCCGGTAGCGCACTTGCATGGGGGGCAAGTGGTCGCTGGTTCAAATCCAGTCGCCCCGACCATTTTTAATTCATAACACCGAATAGTTTTTATGTTATAATTCTTTTTTTACAGTACTATTATGGAAAAATGTTATCAGAATATTGCTGTGGTAATTCCCGCCTATAATGAAAGCAAACATATAACAGCTGTTGTCAAGGAAGTTAAAAACTTTATCAGAGTGGAAAATATCTTTGTTGTAGATGATGGATCAGATGACGGCACGGGAGGTAAGGCGGCGGGACTTGGAGTTAAAGTAATCAGCCACGAGAAAAATTACGGAAAGGGAAGGGCTTTGATTACAGGGCTTAATGAAATCAAGAATTCTCCTGATATTTCAGCCGTAATTACCCTTGATGGAGACGGACAGCATAACCCTTCATATATACCGGAATTTATTACAAAGTTTTTCGAAACCGGCGCCGATATAATTATCGGAAACAGAATGAATAAGACTGCCCGGATGCCCGCTATGAGAAGAGTCAGCAATAAGATTACATCTCTTATTATAAGCAGGTTAACGGGATTAAAAATCCCCGATAGCCAGTCCGGATACAGACTAATCGGTAGATCAATAATAAGAAATATCTATCTTAAGAGAACCCATTTTGATACAGAGAGTGAACTGATTCTGAAAGCAGCCGGGAATGAAGCAAAAATTGATTTTATTTACATCGATACTATCTATTCGGATGAAAAAAGCAAGATGAACCCATTTATTGATACCTACAGATTTTTATCTCTGGTTTTCAGGAGTTTTTTCTGGTAGATTTCATTTTCTATCCTGATTCTAATAGGATAAAGAAATGCAAATAATGCTGAAAAATGAGGTACTGGAAAGTTGACGGTAAGATATGAAGGATAAGATAAATATCCTGGTTACTAATGATGATGGTATAAGGGCGTCCGGTCTTAGAGCTCTTGTGGATATTCTGAGTACCATGGGTAATGTTATAGTAATAGCTCCTGAAGTCGAACGCAGCGCTTCAAGTCATTCTATAACACTCAATAAACCGTTAAGAGTTCATGAATACGGCAATTCCTGGTTCAGCGTGACGGGCTCCCCCGCTGATTGTGTTATCATGGCTGTATACGGCATTATGGACAATAAGCCGGATATAGTTGTCTCCGGGATTAACCATGGTCCTAATATGGGAGAAGATGTTATCTATTCAGGTACGGTCGCTGCCGCTATAGAAGGTTATATTCTGGGAATAAATTCGATAGCTATATCTGTTACTTCCCGAAAGAATCGTGATTTTACAGTCGCGTCGAGCGTTTCCGGAATGCTTGTAAGGAAGATGATAAAGAAATCTATTGATGATAAACTTCTTCTTAATGTAAATATCCCTTATATCGGAGAAGATAAATTTAAAGGTATAAAAATAACCAGCTTAGGTTCAAGAGTCTATAATGACATGATAATTACTAAAAAGGATCCGAGGGGTGATAATTACTATTGGATAGGGGGTGGGAAGCCCGGTTGGAGGGATGAGGATAAAACAGATTTCCAGGCTGTCAAGGCCGGATTCGTTTCTGTCACTCCGATATCACTCTCGATGACGGATAAAGAGAGAATTCCGGAATTGGAAAGTTGGGATTGGAGCAACTTGGAATAGACTTCATAGAGTAAAAATATTTCAATTATTTTCTGGTACTATGATTGCTTGATTATGAATACAATATAGTTTCCATCTTGAAAGATATAAGGGAGTAGATATTGAGTGCAGCCTTTCAAGCTTTAGGTAGAATTCCGGCGGAATTTATCGTTTTTTTTATCGCCACACTTCCCGTATCGGAACTTCGCGGAGCAATTCCATACGCCCTGGCAATAGGTTTAAGCTGGCAAAAAGCCTACATTATTTCAGTTGCCGGTAATTTTCTTCCCGTTATACCGATACTGCTTTTTTTGGGTAGAGTTTCTGAAGCGCTGTCAAATCGCTATAGTTTCTTCGATCGTTTCTTCACCTGGTTATTCGAAAGAACCAGAAGTAAAAGTGAATTAATAGAAAGGTTTGAAGCTCTTGGGCTGATATTTTTCGTGGCTATACCTCTTCCCGTGACCGGCGCCTGGACGGGTTGCGCGGCAGCTTTTATATTTAGGATCCCTTTAAGGCACGCTATACCTGCAATAATTGCCGGAATCTTTATATCAGGAACTGTAGTCACATTAGCCAGCCTCGGTGTTATTTCCTTCTGGGGCATTTAATTACTAAAGGCTGATTTAAGGCTTTGTCGTTGATTCATTCAGGCTGGTGAATTATAATTAGCATGGTAATAATTTTTGTCGGGGCGTAGCGCAGTTCGGTAGCGCGCCTGCTTCGGGAGTAGGAGGTCGCTGGTTCAAATCCAGTCGCCCCGACCATTTTCACTGAAGATAAGATATCAGTTTTATTGATAAGAAGATATTCCAGAAGTGAATATGCCTGACAAATATCCAACAAAAAGGACATTGTTAATAACAGCCGTGATGCTATTATATTTCGGGTGTTCTGAAACTCCAATCTACCACGGCAAACTGGGAAGAAGACGCAGCAGAAAAAAGATCCCGACCACTAATAAGCAAACCCCTGATATAGCTATCAAGTTTTCTCCGCCAGTCCACAACTTCAGCAAAAAGAGGATTACAAGCAGTTTCGGAATTAGAAACAGCCCAAATTATAAATATAAGGAGCGTCACACCGGGATTGACATTGACACAACAATGGGGGAACCTGTTGTTGCCTCTGCTTCGGGTAAAGTTGTTTTCGCCGGCAGAAGAAATGGCTACGGGAAGATTATAATTGTTGATCACGGAAAACGTGTTCACACAGTTTACGCCCATCTTTCTTCGATACTTTGCAAAATGGGAGATTACGTCAAAACAGGGGATATAATAGGAAAAGCCGGTAAGAGTGGAAGAGCAACCGGAACACATCTTCATTTTGAAATCCGGAAAAAAGGTTACGCCGTAAATCCGATTCTATATATAGACAGAACCCTTTAAATAAGAACCTCATGAAGAGAATAAAGGATATTGAAGATTTTCAGCAGAGATACTTTCTTGAAGTGAGCAAATATCCGAGGCTTACAAAAGAAGAAGAGATAGATCTGGCCAGGAAAGTACAACAGGGTGATGAAGAGGCCAAGAAAAGACTTATTATGTGTAATTTGAGACTCGTAATAAGTATTGCAAAATCTTACCGAACATATAATATCTCTTTTTTGGATCTCATAGAAGAGGGGAATATGGGACTTATTAAAGCTGTTGAGAAGTACGACCCCGAAAGGGGGTTCCGTTTTAGCACATATTCTTCATGGTGGATAAAGCAGTCGATCTCCAGAGCAGTTTCAAATTACTCCAGGACTATAAGAATCCCCATACATATATTAAAATTGATCAGCAATTACTTCGAATTAAAGAATAGCAGGGATAACTTAGATATTGATGAACAAATAAAACAACTTGGCATTTCAAGAAATAAGTTTATTATGCTCGAAGAACTTATAATGAATATAAAGGCACTCGACATGTCCAGCAGTATTGACATGTACAACCAGCTGGCTGACGATTTCCAGGTTGAAGATGGCTTAAACCCGGAAAATATAATTCTAAAACAGATCGAAAATGAAGAACTCTCTGATCTTATTGAAAGATTATCTGAAAGGGAAAAGTATATATTGAAAATAAGGTACGGTTTTATCGACGGGGAAACACATACACTGGCCAGTATTGGGGAAAAAATAGATGTTTCAAGAGAAAGAGTAAGGCAGATCGAGAACCGTGCACTACGTAAATTGAAGCTGTTGATCGATTCTCAAGAAGAATAACAGAGGAGAAAGCATGAAGGTTGATATGAAAAAAGTGATTCGAAACATAGCTGATTTTCCGATAGAGGGAGTACTCTACCGGGACATAACTCCTTTGCTCCTTTCCAATGAGATATTCAGTGAGATATGCGACAGAATTTACCACAGATACTCAGATCGTGAAATAGACAAAATTGCCGCAATAGAATCCAGAGGGTTCATATTCGGCTCTGTAGTAGCATCAAGATTGAATAAGGGTTTAATCCTTGTCAGGAAAGAGGGAAAATTACCCTCAAAGAAGATAAAAGAAAGTTATTCACTTGAATATGGTGAGGAATGTCTTGAAATACACGTAGATTCGATAGAAAAAGGAGATAAGGTACTTATTATCGATGATCTGCTGGCGACAGGAGGTACAGCCGCGGCAACATGCAGAATGATCGACAAACTCGGGGGTGAAGTGGAAGAGTTATGTTTTCTGATCGAACTGTCAGATCTTGAAGGCAGAAAAAAACTCAGTGGAAGAACAGTGTTCTCATTAGTAATTTATTGAGCAATTTTATTTGCCATCTTAGTGGTAAATCATTAAGATAGTATAACTGTTTGATATTATCATTATCATGCCCCCGTAGCTCAGGCGGATAGAGCATCGGTTTCCTAAACCGGGTGTCGCATGTTCGAGTCATGCCGGGGGCGTTTTCAAAATTACAACGTAATATTAATATAGATAAAAAAATAAATATTCCCGGTAAGACACCCCAGCTCATCGGGAATATTTAGATTCTATAACCACTGCAATCTGTTTGCTGCGTTACTTCAGCCACCACAATAGATCAATTATCAGAAATATAGGTAACATTTTTCACCTCCTGCTAATTATTATCTATGCCGGCCACTCTGAAAAAAATATTCCAAAATAACTTATTAAGTTATTTACTTTTTTAAAACGCATTTATTATGCCGGATAACAGAATATATAGGATAAAATGATTATAGAAATTAACTGAACTCTCAAAATTCAAATAATTACATATAGTTATGGGAATAGATTATACGGTATTTGTGTGATCTTAAGGGTTGCCATTTGAAAAAACTGACAAGAGAAGTGACCGGTAAAACGCCACTAATCCACAGTATTATTGCAGGATTATATAATATATACAAATATAAAGATAGACAACAATCTATAATTATATAATTAAACTATAGTTTATATAATTTTATAAAATCAAGATTATAATATCTGTTATATATTTTTGGGTTTTAATCCTTTTTTAAAATTATTACCGTAGTGTCGTCCTTTATTTTTTTATTGCCAAAATCTTCCAGGCTGTCGAATAATTTATCAATCAGTCTATCTGGGCTAAGCTCGTAATTTTCAACCAGGAAACCGAGAAATCTCTCGCAGCCGAAATAATTTCCTTCATCATCCTCCTGATCGATGACTCCATCTGTAAACGCTGTAAGTAGATCACCACTTTGTAATTTGACCGCCCCTTCAAGATAGGGGGCATCTTTTTCAATCCCGAGAACAAGGCCCCCTCTTTTCAATCTTTCGATCTTGCCGTTTCTTTTTATAATTACCGGAGGTTCGGCTCCAGCGTTTGTATAATTCACTATACCTGTTTGCTCATCGTATAGAGCATAGAATAAAGTGGCATGGCGAATACTGTCGCTTTTTTCAAATAGGCTGTTATTCAAGTAGTAAACTACATCAGCACATCTGCGTTTCAACTGAGTCTGAGCGCTCAGTGAAGCCTGAATCGTAGACATGAGGAAAGCGGCGGGTATTCCCTTACCGGCGACATCTGATACCGCCAGCCCTGTTATGCCCGCCCCCAGATCGAAGAAATCGTAGAAATCTCCTCCAACCTGCTTGCTTGTTCTGATTTTAGCCGCGATTTGTGCCCCCTGCAGGGTAGGGGGTGAGTCGGGTAGAAGTTTCTTCTGGATTCCACTGGCTATCCTGATTTCGTTCTCGAGTTCTTCTTTCTCTAAGTTGATCCGAGATAATTCCAGATTTCTCAGTGAAGCAGCAGTCCTCTCTCCAAGAAAATTCAGCAGTTCCGAATCCTCACTCGTATATATACCTCCCGATTTCTTGGGACCCGCTATAATAAAACCCTTCAAAACAGCATCTACTGATATTGCTACAATAGTGGAATTTTTGTTTATATTGACAAATTCACGCGAGATTCTGTCGAACTTATACTTAACCCACATAGAGTCAAAATATTCAAGCATTAGAGGGGATTTCTTTTTTTCGGTCTCACGGAGCAACTCAATTTTCTTGGGCAGTTTTTTTACTGCAATTTCTTTATCCTCAGGATATATATAGCTGAGCTCAAAATTAAAGTCATCTCTTGATAAGAATACCTGGACACTTTCAGGCTTAAAGATAGTTACTATCTCTTTTGTAACACAACTTATAATCCCTTCCGTGCTTTTATGGGAACGGATATTATGTGAAAATTCCATAAGGGATCTCTTTAAATATCCGCGTTCCTGGTAGGAATACCTGTCAAATATGCTGAAAACCATGGATCTTGCGGGAACGAACAGAACGGCGAAAAAGATTATAGCGATTGCTGAAAAATAGTACTGATTTAAATCAAGAAGCTGAGCGGTGTTACTTTTCGATATTTGATTGATAACATAATAAAATGCTGTAAATAGCAGGGGAATTACGAGATATACAATTACTCTCTTTAAAGCCAATCTCAAGTTAAAGGCGTCCTGTTTTAGAATCGCCCAACTAAAAGTTATTGAAATAAACGACAGTGAAATCCAGGAGAGATACAGATAATTGTGAGAGACAGAAATTGGTTTGATATGCATAATAAAAAGCATCAAAGCCATTGGAAGTATTCCCGTAGCAATACCGAAAATCACTATCCGGAATTTTGTTTTGAGTGCTTTTGTGGAAGCCCTGTAGGACCGGATAAATATTACGGGGATTAATATCGCGTAGAACATCCAGTATAAAGATATAATAGTTTCATGAACATGAATAACAGACCTGCTGACTGTGGAATTATAGTTAGCCAGAGAGAGAATAAAACTTATAGCGTATATTATAGTAGGAGGGTAGTAGAGGTATTTCTCAGCTTTGTAACGTGTGCTTCCCGTTTCAATTACACGTCCCGGGAACATGAGGAAGAAATGGAGAAAAAAGGCCGGCATAAAAATAAACAGAAGGTCATATATCAACTCTCCGCCGATATTAAGAATATCTAACGATACAATCGGTCTGTCCGTAAAAATAAAGGCCATCACAAGGCAATTCATCGAGAAAAGAATCCCCATAATATCACTGCGTTTTTGAATAACCACAAAACCCGCCGTAATGAAGCTCAACGCGGAGATAATAAGCCCGAATCTTTTAAGTTTCTTTTCGATCGGTTGTTTTTCAACTCTTACTTTGATATCTATAAGTTCACCGTTTCGTTTAACTGTAAAAATAAAGGGGGTCAGGTTAGTATTTCTGAAAATCAGGTATTTATAGTGATTCATATTATTAACCCTGATACCGTTAACAGCTACGATTAGATCGCCTATTTTAATGGATGAGTTAAAGTTAGGCCCATCTTCTTCAACTTCTATTATTTTGAGGTTATGGTCTTTGATTCCGAGGAAAGGGGATTCTAAGAAATCTTCCAGTCCAAAATACCCAAGTATGATGATCAGCAATGCAGCAGCGATTATACCGCTTCTTATAAATCTGATCATTTTTTCTCCTTATATAGTTGTTTTTAAGCTTCTCATAACAAAAACTGAATGTCAATAAGTTATTAATTCCATTAATAACTTGTAAAATCAGGTATAAATATATATTTTAATTAAATAAAGGGAGGTAGCTGAATTGAGAAAAAGAATGACCAGGAAAGAGATAAGAGAAGACGCGTTTGTCGCCTTCTTTGTTAAAGTCCACGAATACATAAAAACCCACCAGAATTACCTGTTTACCGCTCTAATTGTCGTTATTATAATCGTTTCAGGTATTGTGTGGTATTCCAACCACCTGGAATATTCCGAGATCCAAAGTTTAAACAGATTCTCAGAGGGACTCACCCTTTACAGACAGGGCGAGACATCTTCAGCTGAAGATATTTTTAAATCTGTTAGAAATGCCTACGGAGATAGTAAACATGGTATATTCGCAAGGTATTTTGCCGGTAAATGCGCCCTTGCTGAAGGCAGAAACACCGACGCCATAGATTATTTTAATGATTATCTGAATAACTGCAATGAATACCCGTTCTATAGAGAACCGTCTAAGATAGCTATAGCTGTAGCCTATGAGAACGACCGTGATTTTGAAAAAGCCGCTGAAATATATGTTGAACTCGCTTTAAAAGAATCTTCAACAGAAAATGATGGAAGTTTTCTTGAGAAAGCAGCTGAATTATATAAACTTGCCGGAAAGAAGGGAAAGGCTGTCGAGTTATTGGAACAGGCTCGAGAGTTTAAAGAAGGTCTTGCCAAGAGAGAAATACAACTTAAAATAGATATCCTGCGGGGATAGAGAGTATAGGCAAAAGTACTTCAAGCCGGTATGAAGATGATCACATAATGTCGTATAATATATATTATGTTAACCATGCAGATTCAGCTTTTTGTTCTTAACCTTATAAACACTCTTAAGTTATTGTTTTATCGTTATGATACTACGATATTTACTAACTTATTGGGGACCACTATAATTTTTCTGATTTCACCTGAATCTGTATACTTTTTAATTCTTTCATTCTCAAGCGCTATTCTTTTAAGTTTTTCATCATCGCTTTCTGAAGCAACGTCGACTCTTGCTCTTACTTTCCCGTTGACCTGAATTATAAGTGTAAAAGTTTCTTCTTCCATGTAACGTTCATCTTCAACGGGCAATTTTTCCTTGAAAACTGTGGATCTATATCCGCAGAGTTCCCTTAATTCCTCGCATAGATGAGGCGCAATCGGAGCAAGAAGTATCAAAAGATTGTTGAAAGTATGCCTGAATAAAGATACGGAAGCCATGTCATTTGAAGATAATCCCGGATCAGTATCGATAAAATTATAAATTTCATTCGTGAGCTCCATAAGAGCGCTTATCGCGGTATTAAAATGGAAATTTCCGCTTAAAACATCCCTTTTAACTTTGAATATTGTTTGCTGTAACTTCCTGTAAAGTCCTAGCTGGGTGTCCGACATAGATTTAGGGTCGGGAATAGCCGCTTCATTTCCTTCAGCAGCAAAATCTTTGAAAATTTCTTCATTATTAGAATATATACGCCATACCCTATTTACAAACCGCCATGCGCCTTCAACCGCACGCTGATTCCATTCTGCATCCTTCTCCGGAGGACCGATAAATAGAGTGTATATCCTGACTGTGTCCGCTCCGTATTTCTCAATCAGTTCGTTCGGACTTATTACATTACCTGCGCTTTTTGACATTTTCGAGCCGTTTCTCGTTATCATACCTTGCGTAAAAAGGTTTTTGAAAGGTTCCTCAAAACCAACAAACCCTTTATCGTAGAGAAACTTTACTATGAATCTGGAATACAGAAGATGTAGTATAGCGTGTTCAACTCCACCTATATATTGATCAACAGGTAACCACCTGTCTGCAATCTCTCTGTCGAATGGTCTTTCGGAATCATCTGGCGATAAATATCTCAAAAAATACCAACTTGAATCAACGAAGGTGTCCATTGTGTCGGTATCCCTTTTCGCGGGACCTCCACAGACGGGACACTTTGTGTTAACAAATATTTCAGAAGTAGATAATGGGCTTTTACCATCTCCCCTTGGTGTAAAATCAACATTTTCTGGCAGATGGACCGGAAGATCATCTTCAGGCACCGGATTGATTCCGCATTTGTCGCAATACACTATTGGAATCGGAGCCCCCCAGTATCTCTGTCTCGAAATAAGCCAGTCTCTCAGCCTGTAATGTGTACTCCTCTTGGCGAAACCCTGCTTCTCGAGAGAATCGGTAATTACTTCCATTGCTTCTAAATTTGAAAGTCCGTCATATTTATCTGAATTCAGCAGCGATCCGTTGCCGATATAAGCTTCCGTCAATTCCTGGGGATCGGAGCCTTCCGGTTTGATCACTTGAATAACCGGTATATTGAGCTTTGCATCGCGTGCGAATTCAAAATCCCGCTGATCATGGGCCGGCACGCCCATAACAACTCCTGTGCCATAATCCATAAGAACATACCCGGCAAGATAAACAGGAACCTTATCTGATGTAGCTGGATTTACTGCGTAACAACCTGTAAAAAATCCTTCCCTCCCGCTTTCAGATCTGTCCTGCATCTTCAATTTTTTAATACGGTTTATATATTCGATCCCGTCTTCTCTTCCGCCAATTTCAAGCAGTTTTTCCGCCATAGGATGATCGGCAGCCATAACTATAAAAGTTACGCCGAAGATCGTATCCACTCTGGTAGTAAAACAGGGAAGGATTACATCAGATTTTTCAAGCTTGAAACTGATCTCAATACCCTCACTTTTGCCAATCCAGTTCTTCTGCATTGTACGTACCCGCTTAGGCCAGTTATCA
The DNA here is from genome assembly GCA_964554125.1 of uncultured bacterium. Lineage (GTDB taxonomy): Bacteria > Krumholzibacteriota > Krumholzibacteriia > Krumholzibacteriales > WJIX01 > JAGHBT01. The sequence continues at coordinate 50,624 of CAZKNG010000002.1, forward strand.
AGCTTTGAAAGATCATCAAGCAACAGGTCGGCATATTCAGTTATTTTAAAGAACCACTGTTTTAAATTCCTTGATTTGACAGAAGAACCGCATCTTTCACATTCACCATTAACAACCTGTTCATTTGCGAGTACGGTTTTACAGGATGGACACCAGTTGACAGACGCTTCTTTTCGGTATGCTAATCCAGATTTATATAATTGAACAAATAACCATTGAGTCCACTTGTAATATTCAGGATCGCATGATGCTAATTCTTTAGACCAGTCATAAATAACCCCCCACCTGCGGAATTGATTCTTCATCTCTTTAATATTTTTATTTGTCCATTCGGAGGGGTTTATCTTGTTTTTTATCGCGGCATTCTCCGCCGGCAGGCCAAATGAATCCCATCCCATTGGAGCAAGTACATTGAATCCATCCATCATCTTTATTCTGGCGAGAGCATCTCCTATAATATAATTTCTTCCATGACCAACATGAAGGTTTCCGGAAGGATACGGGAACATCATCAGGCAGTAGTATTCATTACCCTGTAATTGGAGGTCACAGGTAAAAACCTTATTCCACCTCTTTTGCCACTTTGGTTCTACTTCTTTGAAATTAAATATATCTTTCAATGCCTTACTTCCTACTTTTTATACTTACCGGTAATTTTTGAGTATCTTAACGATCCATTTGGATTTGTATTATCAACATAGATAAAATACTGACGGGTTTTCAATAACGCAAGATATGATATAATACTTTTTAAACCAATTTGACAAGTTTCCTTAATTTTTCCTCAACAAGCTCCTTAGATATTGAACCTGTTATCCTGTCTATCAGTTTCCCATCTTCGAAAAACATTAAAAGAGGTATATTCCTTACTTCATATTTCTTAGTCGTCTCACTATTACCATTTACATTAATTTTACAGAACGATATTGCGCCTTCGTATCTTTCCGCCATATCTTCTATTATCTTTTCAAGCTGCTTGCACGGGACACACCATGGAGCCCAGAAATCGACTACCACCGGTTGTCCTGATTCTTTGATTACACTATTAAAGTTGCCGTCTCCAATCTCTTTTATCTTACTACTCATTTATCTGTTTTTCCCTTCTTCCGTCTATAAAAAAACGATTTCCCTAGCTAACCCGTAATCTCTCTAAACTACTGTCTGCTTCATACACTTCGTTCTCAAAAGAATGTAAAAAACAGCTTATAATTATCAGGCTTTGAGGCAGAGAGCTTCTTTTAATCTTCAGATCCGCCATACGCAAATTCTCAAGCCATAAAATTATTTCCTTTTTGGTAAAGGAATTCGCCTGTTTTCTTCTTTTAGCATACCAGTAGCCACCGGATTTGTAACCATATTTTATCTTCAACAGTGTGATAAAGTTTCTAATTAGATTATATACTATCACTGAAGGTCTCTCAGCGCCAGAATTAATAATCTTAAATAATATCTCAAGTATTTCAGATTCTCTTTGCGGCCCGAGTCTGTCAATTAAATCATATATACCGTTAAATCTATAATTTCCAATAACCTGCCTGAGGTCTTCTATGTCGACTTTTCTATCCTCATAGACAACGGCAAGCTTATCAAGTTCATTCTTGAGATCATAAATATTCTCCCCTATTCTTTCAACAAGAGTTTTACTCGCTTCACTGCTTATTTTCACACCCATAGTTTTTGCTTTCTGAATAATCCAGCGCCTTAGATCCCCTTCGTTGAGTTTCCTGAATCTAATAACGTCCCCGTTCTTTTTAACTGCTTCTTCAAGTTTATTAAAGCCTCTGGGTGGTTTAATTCTTCTTCCCGTTTGATCATGTGTATTATATACAATCACAACAATGCTGCTTTCAACAGGATCCTCACAGTATTGGGCTAGTTTTTTGCAGCTTCCGCGCATCTTTTCCAATTCTCTTAGAACTAGAACCTTTTTCCCCCCCATAAAAGGAAAAGAATTGGCTGCTGATATAAATTCTTCGATATCAACATCTCGTCCATATGCAACACTCAGGTTAAACGCGTTCATACCATCTCCGCCCTGGACTGAAGAGGCAATCTTTCTTTCAAATTGTTCCATAATGAATTTTTCTCTTCCCTTTAGCAGGTAGAGATTGGATTTCTCTTTTTTGTCTAAACTTGAGAAGATTTTCTTATATCCACTAAGAATTGAAGCCATTATCACCAATCCTGAACTGTATTCGATAGAATTCCGTTTACTAAATCCGTATAGATATTGTCTAAGGCTTTTTCGTAATTCTGTTCTACAGTTCCGCTTGATTCAAGATAATAATCTCCATGCGATTTAATTATCTTGTTTTCCCATACATATTCATTTTTCTTCTGATTAAACAGAGAAACCCTTAATCCTATTATTAATCTGTATTGTTCCGCCTGGATGTTTTCAGTTGAGTTTTTGGAAAAAGTAAAGGGATCATTCCTGTATTCAACGATCTTCCCCTCCAGAATAGCATCGGCGTCCTGGTCGGAAACTACTTTCAGCGTATTATCTTCGATTAGTCCGTCAATAATCCTCTGTGTTATTTCTATCTCAATATTAGGCTCCGGTGTTTCATTATCTAAATATGGAACACTGACATATTCGATATCACCTGCTGTTCTGCTGGTTGTACTGTAATATCCGCATGATGACAGAGAAACAAAGATTATGGCTGATGCAATTGTTATCGACCTTAGTGTTAACATTTACGTTCTACCTTCTGTTTTTATTGGGTAAAATCCAGATTTTTCAGTCTATAACGTAATTTATCTCGATTTAAACGAAGTAACTTTGACGCTCTGGACTGATTATTATCTGACTCTTCCATAGCTTTCCTGATCAAGTCCCTTTCTAATGATTTGATCAAATCTTCAAACGGGACGCCTTCTTCTGTGAAAGGTTTACTCAGAGCGGTTTCTATCTTATGCAGGATTTTATTTTTGCCATCTATCCTGGCAATATTATCTGTTATATTGCTCGGAAGGTGTTCAATCTTTAGAACCTCGTCGTCTTCCAGCAGCACGATCCTTTCTACAGCATTTTTAAGTTCTCTAATATTACCCGGCCATTTATATTGAATTATTGCTTCAAAGGCTTCATCGCTAATATCCTTAAAATTCTTGTTAAACTGCTTGTTAAATCTATTTAAGAAGTGCTTTATAAAGTTATACAAATCTTCTTTTCTTTCTCGTAATGGAGGAATATTTATTGGGACCACCTTCAACCTGTAGTAGAGGTCTTTTCTGAACTCATTTTTCTCTACGGCTTCTTCAAGGTCTCTGTTTGTAGCTGAAATAATCCGTACATCAACACTAAGGTCTTTTGTCCCTCCTACTCTTCTGAATGTCATCTTCTCCAATACTCTTAGAAACTTAACCTGAATTGTCTTACTCATTTCTCCTATCTCATCGAGAAAAAGTGTTCCGTTATTTGTTAACTCCAGCAGGCCTCTTTTTCTTTCTTTTGCGTCGGTAAATGCCCCCCTTTCATGTCCGAAAAGTTCGCTTTCGAGTAATTCTTCAGGTAGGGACGCGCAGTTTACTTCCATAAACGCCTTATCCCTTCTTTTGCTGAAATTATGAATCATATTTGCGATTATTTCTTTTCCCGTTCCGCTCTCACCCTGAATCAGCACTGTTGTTGTTCCGCTGCCTGCTACTGTTTTTACTGTTTTGTATATCTTGTTCATTTTGTCACTGGTACTCGGCACATAGTTTTTACCAAAATCCAGGTCAACGCGTCTTCTGAGATTAATAAGCTCCCGGTTTATTCTTTGAGAATCAAGTCCCTTTTCAACAACGAAAAGCAACTGTTCCAGATTTACGGGTTTAGTTATGAAATCAAATGCTCCTCTCCGCATTGCTGAAACCGCTGTTTTAATATCCCCGAAAGCTGTAAGCATAATAATAGTGATCTCCGGATAATCCTTCTTTATTTTTTCCAGCACTTCCATTCCATTAATATCGGGAAGCTTCAGGTCGAGAATAACCAGATCAGGAAGTTCTTTCTCAACAATCTGTAAAGCATCAGTGCCATTTGCCGCTGAGAAAGTCTCATATCCGTCATCTTTGAGGGTTTTTTCCAAAAACATCCTGATGGTATTTTCATCGTCAACTAGAAGAACCACAGGTTTCACTTTTCTATCACCTTCCGTATTTATCTTGAGGTAAAGTTATTTTGAAAGTCGTTCCTTCATGTTCTTTGGACAAAACATCGATATTGCCGTGATGCCGCTGAATTATGCTATGAGAGATATATAACCCGAGCCCCGTCCCTTTCTTATTCTTTGAAAAAAATGGTTCAAATATTTTCTCTATACTTTCTTTGTCAATTCCTTTTCCATTATCGGCAATTTCAACTTTCAATATTTTCTTTTTTTCTCTGATATTATGGTCTGTAATCTTCTCATTGTAACTCTTTACTTTCACTTCAACTCTTCCGTCTTTTTCAGTTGCTTCTACGGCGTTCTTAAAAAGGTTAATTAAGACCTGTATTATCTGATCGGGATCAACCTCCACAGCTCCAACATTATCATCTATCTGCTTATTAAATTCAACACTCTTTTCCAGATACAGATCCCTGATAGAATTGTAGCTCTTATCAATTAATTCAGAGATATCAGCCTTTTGATATAGAATATCCCTCGGTCTGGCAACTTTGAAGAGATCCGTTATAATTCTGTTTAACCTTTCCACTTCACTTAGAATCGAATCTATACTTTTATCCTGCTCTTGTGGATATTTGCCACTTCTTTTGAGGTACTGAACCCCCGCCCCTATACCGGCTAATGGATTCCGGATTTCATGGGCGATCGCGGAAGTAAATCTTCCCAGAACAGCGAGTCGGTCAAGGTGACGAATTTCTTCTTCCATTTTCTTGATGTCACTCAGGTCAACAAAAAGTACTATAGCTCCCTGAACTTTATCCTTTTCACCAAGAAATTGCGATGTAGTCATTCTTATGGGAATGTGATATCCGTCAGCTCTTTTCAAATACCCTTCATGAAAATTGAATACACCCTCTCTGCTTAACATATTACTTAGTAAATATTCTTCGTTTTCAATATCCTTATCGATTATCAGATCAAATACACTTTCCTGTTCAAGTATATCTGTGTCCATTTTGGACATTTCCTTGGCGCTTCTATTTGCGAATGTAATATTCCCTTCAAGATCTGTAACAAAAAGCCCGTGACTCATACTTTCAAAAACTTTTTCCATAAAGATTTCAGCCTGCCTTAATCCCTGATAAAGCAGCCAATTCTCAATATTTGAACTCACCAGAGTTCCTACGGTTTCTACTGTAACCTGATCGATATTTGTCAGTGGTGTCGCCCTGTATCCGTCTGATACAATTAACATTCCCAGAAGCGGTAGATGGGGACAGGATAAACACCTGTTGTCTGTTAAGTACGGATCATCCCCCGCTTTTCTTTCATGCCGTCCATCCTTCATCAAAAGGCATTTATCAGGATCACCACAGGCGATTTTCCCGGAAGAATTCATCATGGGAACACAAATATAAGATGACATCGTACTTCCTGGAAATAGATCTTTTTTTCCAATCTTTTCAAGAGGGTGCTGCTCCGTATCCCTTATCAGGAAAGATTTTCCTGTTTGTAACGAATTAAATATCGGCCCTTCGAGATTTGAAATATCGAAATTAAGAATTCTCTTTTTGATCTTATTGTTTTTTTCAATATTAATTACACCCTGAAGTGTCCTTTCCTTTCTGCGCGCGATAATAAAAGCAACTTCTTTGTAACCTATCCCATGCATCAGATAATCAAAAACAGATTCTGTAAGTTTTTTTTCATCCAGAGAACTTATAATATTCCTTCCGATCTCTTTTAAACTGAGAAGCTGAATATTTTTCTCCACAAGCTTGAATATTGTCCGCTCCAGATCCTTAAGTATTGCCAGTATAGTATTATAAAATATATCTTTTCCCTCTATAATCCCGCTGTCGACGAATAATCCTTCACTCTTCAAACTGGAAAGCCTATTTTGGATATTCTCAACTTTTTTGCTGTGGTTTCTGTAAGCTGTAACTGTAACTACAGAAATATACACTATCCCGCCAAGAAGAATAAACCGCGCAAAAAATGAATGATACGCAAACAGAGCTGCAACTATCATCGTTGTAAAAACAGTAAACAGGAGTAATAAACTTCTTTTAGAAAACATACAGATCCTCTGCTTTCCATAAATCCGGAAAGAAATAGGAATTTTCAGCCTGAACCAGTTCCGGCAATTTCAATTATAAGATATTAACTGTAAAAGAAAAGGAATTAATAAGCCCCTTTTCCGGTTAGAATTACCGAGATTGTCTTAATTATAATTTTTGCCTCGGTCAGAAAAGAAAGACTCATTATATAGAGAAGATCATATGAAAGTTTTTTCTTCATCAAATCTATCGAATTAGCATATCCTGCCTCGACTTGTGCCAATCCTGTAATTCCAGGTTTGGTTTTCAACCTCAAAGTAAATTCAGGAATTTCTTTCCGTATACTTTTAATATAAAAGGATCGTTCCGGCCGCGGGCCTATTAAGCTCATATCCCCCCGCAACACATTTACAAATTGCGGCAATTCATCAATGCGCGTCCTTCGCAGAATTTTCCCGATTCGCGTAATCCTGGAATCGTTCTTTTCCGCTAAAGCTGGCCCGGATCTTTCCGCGTTCTGTTTCATTGTTCTTAACTTGTACATTGTAAAAGGCTTGCCATAACCGTTCTCTACTCTTCTATCCTTCCTCGAGCGTCTTTCGAATTTTATCCCGGAATCCCTTCTTCTTCTATCGACCGACCTTCTATTTAAGCCTATTCTCTCCTGGCTGTAGAAAACCGGTCCATTCGATTCAAGTTTTATGAGAATAGCTGCTACAGCCAACAGAGGCGACAATAGAACAAGTGCAATAACAGAAAGAATAATATCGAAAACCCTCTTTACCTTTAAATCTGAATCGAAGATCGGTTTTATCTGCTGAACGTCTCTGGAAAGTACACTTATATTATCCCTGAAAGGATCAATTGAGCGACTTCTTAGTCTTCTTACGGCGACAGGTGCTGTATTAAGTCTTCTGAATATTGTCAAATCTTTTTCCTTTTACTTTCAAAACAAAATATTGACTATTATCATTTAGTAAAACGCAATTTTCATACCAATATCTATTGTCTATCATTTCCCGGTTTACCGATCCTTATAAACCAATATAACATCAAGTGTTAATATCAGTTACAAGTTACTAACTCTATATTTGACAAATATTGCCCATATGCCGCGTAAGAATATATGGGTAGTTTTACCCATATTAATAAAACCTTTGGTAAATTTTACGCAGGTTGTTTTAAGTCCCTAAATCCATACCGGGCTGTTGCTACTTTCATGTTCCTGCTAAAGATGTTACCCATGCCAAATATGTTGGTACTATTATATCATTTTTTAGAAATTAAATCAAGTTCAGGTATGAGAGTTTCACCGATTTTTACGCGTTCTTTTTCAGTCTGATCCGGCAAATGATATTCTTTGTTCCAATTCGAAATCAGGCGCCGCATTACCGGCCTTGTCAATAAATATTCCGGTAACAATAAGGTCTGTTCCGGTAAGACTCGAAGGTGGATAAAAATCCCTTTCGTATATACCATCTTGCGCTACATCATCTCCGAATCTGTTATTATCGTAAAGTTGGACTGTATCTGAATAACCTTCGATCAATATACCCGCTTCTCCACCCACTTCATTATCTTCTACATTCATTGAAAAATGAATCATTTGGCCAATGTCGTAAGGCAAACTGTCAGGTGTAATTGAGACACTGATTATTCTTGAATAAGTATCGAGTATTACAGAGGCGCTTACCGGATATGATTCATTACCAAAAGCGTCCTGGAATACAGCGTGGATAATTTTCTCTCCGTCTACATCTTCAATCGTCCAATTTTTAGATTCAACGCAACTTTCCCAACTTACACCAGCGAATGTTGAATCGTTTGCTATCTTCATAACACTGCAGATCTCGGGAGCGGTTATTTGAATATTTACATCAACGGAATTTGTATAAACTGCCCCATTATTGATTAATATTGAATAGACTGAAGGCACTCCGCTAATCCAACCGCTTCTGCATCCATCCAGTCCGCTGCTGCCGACACCGGCAATTGAATAATAATATTCATTACCATTGAGAACGTTGTCATCGACATAGACTTCATTATCTGTCTCAGAGACAACCCTTTCTTCAGCCAACTGGGTTTTACGAAATACTTTATAATGATCGGCATTATTTACGGTTTCCCAGTACAGTGCCAGTTTCCCGTTATCAACCTTAATTGATAAACCCTGCGGCGCTTCAATCTGTTCTTCAGAGATGTCAGGAGGAGATATTTCTACGTCATCTAAACATCCAGATACTGAAAAAGCGGAAAATAACATTACTGTAGAAACAAGCAATATTTTTTTATTCATATTAGTTCGCCTCCGGAAAATCAAAAATTGAAAGCCAGCTCACAACCGGTTGGTGTTACATTGAAAGAATAATTCTTATCCTGGCAATATTGGCTTCCCGGGAATAATGTGTCGATAATATTCCACCCCCATATGCCGGCAAGTACATACAATGATATATTCCGTTTCTCTTTCGAGTCTTCCACATCCTCCCAAAACAAAGAAGCCCTGGCAGAGTATTTTCTTCTATCCGCTAAATTAGTAGATGAATTTAACTTACTCAAGCACATGTTGTATTCACTCACATCTTTATTGTATTGATTGTCCAGATCAAGACTAACGAGGCCCGACAGAACAAAAATCGATGAGAAGAAAACGCCTCTCTTTGTTTTCCCCTGATAAAATTGTCCTCTCCCCGGTCTAAAAAATGAATACAGCAAGGCCTTTTTCACACTTCTGTTATTCGCCCTGAATCTTATATTTGTTCTATCTGAATATGAATAAAGATCGGGTGGTTTTTCCGAAAAAATCGGTTCTATCAATTGATAAGCGTATAACGCGGAAGAAAACAGTAAAATCTTTTTTCTGTATTTATTCTGTAAGTTTGCTTTCCTGGAGGTTTCATAGGCCAGCTGGTTCAAATCCCTTTTTTCACTGATTGTTTCAGCTTGTGATAAAGCTATATTAATCTCGTCTAATCTATCTTTTAAATCAGTATACTCGCCCGTTTCGCCGTATAATTTGTATAAAGCCCCTGCTATCGAGAAAAAGTCTACCGCGGCTGCCTGACTCTTACCTCGAAGATATGTGCCATATCCGGGGAAGACCCCATTCATGAAGCATGTTTCTATTCTTTTACCTCGTATCGATATTTCGCCATCTTTACAGACTGTTAACTTTCCTTCTCTCCTTTCGTATCTTTCACCTTCCAGGACGATATCATATTCCTCGGAATATTTAAAATCACAGTATTTAAGCGGAAGAATTGATGACACAATCGAATTTCGCCGAAGGCTTAACTTGACTTCTTTTGAATCAGATTCAAAATTAGGGCAGGAGGAATTTGCGGTATCAGGCCCTGCCCTGACCTCAGTGGATAAAATAATTAAAGTGAAAAAAGTCATGCTTCTCAGTATCAGGAGTCTCCGTTTCATAACTTCCCTTCATTGAATATATAATATTCCAGGTAATTACAGGTACATAATTTTATTTCTTACTCGGTTCATGTGAATATCCGTAATACTTATAATCATAATAGTAAGGTAGAACTTCTGAGTGGTTATTTACGACCAGCCCGATAATATCGGCGTCCGCGTCCAGGAGAATGTTTTTCGCTCGAAGGACTACATCCCGTGGTGTCTTCCCGGCCAGAACAACCATAGCTACTTTGCCCACCGCGCTTGATATCAGCATCGGGTCACTTACGGGCAGAACAGGCGGGCTGTCAACAATAACAATGTCGTAATAGAACTTGATCTTTTCAAAAATATTGGTCAGGGCTTCCTTTTCAAAAAGGTGAGATGGAGATTCGAGCAATTTACCGCTTGTCATAACTTTAAGATTATCTATTTTAGTATCTTTGATAACTTTAAGAGGATCCAGGTTGTCTTTTAAACACTCGGCAAGACCCGGTTTTTTCGGCACGTTAAAGATTTCATGTATCTTTGCTCTTCTTAGATCAGCGTCCACGATCAAAGATTTCTTTTCTTTGAACCTGGCAACTGTCAAAGCCAGATGAGAAGCAACCGTGGTTTTCCCTTCCCCTCTGTTCGCGCTTGTTATCATCAAACCGCCAATTGAACCACCTTTTGAATTACTTTGAATATTAGAATAGAATCTTCTCATTTCAGTAGCTATAGGACTTTCCTGGTCGAATGTGTTGAAAATAGTTTTACCGGTATCGCTGCTCAATTCTATCACCCTTTTACGTTTTCGCTAATACTGATACCTAAACCAGATGATTTGAGTATGTTAGCGTAGTAATAAAGACCTCCGCTTACAACTGATATAAATAAAATAATTCCTGCTATCCAAATAAATATTCTTCGTCCTCGTTTTTTCTCTTCCCATGAAAAACGGTTAACTGTCTTGGGAAGAGTACATATAACGGGTAATTCCATTATCCTTTGTATCTCATCGATTGATCGGAAGGAATCATCGATATACTCAGTTATTAATATTGTTCCCAGGCCACACATAGCTCCGAACATAAAAGAAATAAGAATTATTTTAAGTTTATCGGGCTTTACCGGTTTTATCGGTTTCTGAGCCTTTTCAACTATACTGAGATTCAGCCCGAGGTTTGTAGTTTGTATCGCTTCACTGATTTGAGCTGAAGCTTTCGACTCGATGAATGCTTGAAGAATCGTTCTGTTATTGTCTACCTGCCGCTGCAACTTTTCATATTCCATGCGCAGAAGAGGTAATCTGTTCAGATTATTATTATATTGATCTATATATCTATGTAATTTATTCCTCATCGATCTGGTATAGGTCAGACGGTAACGCTGATAAAAATACTCCGTTATTATGGGATAATAATCCTGGGAAAAGCTCGAATATTCAGTCTGAATAATTGAAGATATCCTTTTTCTCATCCTTTTCCACAGTGTTTGAATTTCATCAACATGGGAAGAGAGGTCGGGTTCGGCTGAGATCTCCATTATAATTTTCTCGATCCCTCTTGCATTCAACTGATTTTCAATATTCATAATAATTTCATCACTTGAAACATTTTCACTGGTAGGCACCATATCAAACACGGAGACCAGTTTCCTTCTTATTCTATCAAGAGCTATCCTGTTAGTTTCCAGGTCTGCTTCAAGGTTATTTATTTTGACTTCCGCGACACCGACATTATCGGAATTAACAGGGTTGCTGTGAGAATTAGCATTAGACATCTCTCGCTGGACTCTTGCCAGTTCCTTCTCGGACATCTCAATCTTCTCTCTATATATTGCCAGTTGCTCATTACTAAAGGTTCCTGCTCTTCTGATTCCTTCCAATTTCTCCTGCCGCATTACCTCCAGATATTTCTCGCTGATTTTTGTAGAGAGGATATGACAGTTATCCGGATCAGTATCCAAAACAGATATTTCATAAAGGCCGGGGGCCGGCGAAGATACTGAAATCTTTTTTTTCAGAACACCTATGAGATATCTTTTCAATCGTTCAGTAGGGGAAATATGCGACTCTGTTTTATTTTTTCTATCCGAAATGATTTTTACGTGATCGCTGCTTATCAACCCTAAATCTTCAATAACAAGACTAAGGAATGAATTACTTGTGATCTTGGTGTTTATTAATTCTCCGTATTGCCTGGTCCTCAACCGGTTTCTGTTATCTCCCCCGTTTGTAACATACCTGTCAACGGAACCTGCGAGTATTCTTTCCTGGTCCATTGAAAGAATAGTTGAAGATTGATATACCGGGGTTAAATACCTTGTTCCGATAATTGCTATTACCGATGATAATATTAAGGGAATAATAAAGAAGTACTTTTTCCTCCATATAATCTTCCAGTACTCCTTGAGGTTTACATTATTCTTATCTTCATCAGGAACTATTTTTCTAATGTTTTCCATCTTCTGCCTCTTATCCCTATCGTTATCTCATCATAACAGTTGCCGTCGTAATTGCTGCCGTTATTAATGTTATTAGATATCCGGGAGATGTGAATATTGATACGAGCGCGTTAGACCCTCTGGGTACATTTACCAGGTCTCCGGAATAAATAATGGGATTATTCTCCATATTACCATCCTCAAGATATTCTTCAAAATTAACTACAATCTTCATAACGCTGCCGTTCGGCTTTTTCCTTAGAATTGCAATTTCAGATATATTGGAGTCTTCGGAGTAACCTCCCGCGGTTATTAGTATGTCATCGAGTCTGTTTAATCCCGTCAAGTGAAAAGCCCCCGGTCTTCCGACCGCCCCCATTATTTTTACATTCGCTTCCGAGCTTACCTGTTCAGTCCTTTCCGGAACAATAACAGTATCTCCTACTTTTAATTCAGGCAGAGAATCAAAATTACCGTCATTTATTACTCTTTGCAGATCAACCAGATATGTCCTCTGCTGATCACCCTCACCGTGAACGATTCTGACAGCTTCAAGCATAGCCCTGGGAGTAGCTCCTCCAGCCTCTCGAATTGCTTCCCATACATTAGGTTCCTCGACAAATTCGTACCTGCCGGGATTGATTACTTCACCCTGAACATAAATAAGCCTTCTGGATTCCTCGCCGTACAGGGAAAGTTCGATTCTTGAAATGCTCGGGTAATAATTCTGTAGTTCTTCAAGTATTGTGCTTTCAGCTTCTATAAGGCGTAACCCCCGAAGTTGAATTCTTCCCACAACAGGAATCGAAATCTCACCGTTAGAATCAATCTGGAGTTGTCTGTCAAGCTGAGGGCGTTCTTCAACCTTTAATTCAAGTTTATCTCCGGCCCTCAACCTGATCTGCTGTGACTGTATTTGCTGAACTTGCAAGATACTCACAGCAAGGACAATAAGAAAAACATCTCTGGTAAATCTAAGTAAACCACTGCGCATTTTTACCGCCTTCTTTTCTAATACTATATTATATTTTTATTGATAATATTATATCTAAATCTTCCGTTTATACCAATCAACAGTTTTCCTTATCGATTCCTCAAACGATTCTTCTACTGAATAATTGATAATATCCTTCGCTTTTGAAATATCGGCAAGAGAATGTTTGACGTCTCCAGCTCTCGGAGGTGAATAGACGGGTTCGATATCACTTCCGATATAATTGCTGATATTTCTAAAAAGATCATTGACAGTACATTTATCCCCGCACGCGACATTAGCCATCTCACCGGAAGCTGTTTCGGCTGATTTTGAAGCAAGTATATTTGCCTTTACAACATTCTTTACATAAGTAAAATCTCTACTCTGATTACCGTCTCCGAAAATCTCAGGTTTCTTATTGTTAAGAAGCTTTGAAATAAAGATTGGAACGACTGCGGCGTATTGTGAATTTGGATCCTGACGCGGGCCAAAAACATTAAAATAGCGCAAGCTGACCGTTGGGAGACCAAAAATAGTAGAATATACTGAGCAGTAATATTCACCTACCAGCTTGCTTACCGCGTAAGGTGAGAGCGGAGAGGGCGTGAGATCCTCTCTTTTTGGAGAAACTTCAGAATCTCCATACGCGGATGAAGAAGCCGCGTAAACAAAGCATTTCACTTTGGCCTTTCTTGCCTCTTCAAGTATATTAAGAGTGCCGTTTATATTAACATCGTTAACCAGTATCGGATTGTCTATACTTCTCGGGACAGATGCCATAGCAGCCTGGTGAAGTACATAATCCACATCCTTTAAAGATTTTTTAACAGATTCGATATCTCTTATATCTCCCTGAATAAAATTGATCTTATCAAGAAAGGGCTCGATGTTCTTTTTATATCCGGTTGATAAATTATCGAGTACTGTAACCTCTTCTCCTGAATTCACCAACTCTTCAACAATATTTGAACCAATAAATCCCGCTCCGCCTGTTACAAGATAGTTAGACATATTACCTCCACATTTAACGAAGTTATTACAACCTTGACTGAGTTTCTAAAAAGTTTCAAGTTTATTATTTACTTCCGAGTATATTGTTATTCTGTTTTTACCTTTTGATTTCGCCTTATAAAGTGCTTTGTCAGCTTTGTTTATTATTCCTTCGACATCCCTCGAATCATACGGAAAAACTGAAATTCCAATGCTGCATGTTAATCCGGCTGTAAATTCTCCCTCAAACTCATAATCATTAACAGACTGAAGTATGCGGCGGCTTAAGCATTCAGCCCCCTTGGAATCTGTATGAGGAAGTATAATACTGAACTCGTCTCCTCCATATTTAGCCACAATATCAATCTCCCTGCATTCATTGTTTATAATTTCAGCTATACTCTCAAGGGCTTTGCTTCCGAATAAATGTCCATTCAGGTCATTATATTGCTTAAGGTTATCTACGTCGATCATTAGAAACGAGAAAATGCTTTCGAAACGAATCGACCTCTTTACCTCTAATTTTAAAGATTTCATAAGAAACCTGTAATTATAAACTCCGGTCAGTTCATCAGTGATCGAATCGATCTTTAGTTTTTTGTATAACAGATAATTTTCAAAAGCTATGGCCGCCTGATTAGCCACTGTTTGAAGAAAATAGATGTCGCGCTCACTGAATATTTTTTTTTGTGAATCATTTAAGGCCAGTATAATACCAAAAACAGAACGCTTGGACATAATCGGTACCGACATGATAGAACCGCATTTCTCCCTGTTATCCCAGCATTCATCAGCCAATAGAGAAAGATCAAGTGAAAATACACCATTTTCCTTAACCCTATTGACCATCACCTCTCTTTTGAGCCAGTTAAATAATCCCGAAGAATCAGGTATGTCAACTACTTCTACACTATGCCCGTTCTTCTTATTTTCTACTTTGTATTTCTTTATAATTTCATCTTCATAGTATATAAGGAAAATCTTTTTAGCTGGCAGCACTTCCATAGCACTCTTGATAATTTTATTGAATATTGTACTTCTGTCTTTTCCAAGACTTATAAGGCTTGTTATTTCCGAAAAGGTTTGAAGGAGTATATCTTTTTCATCTTTCCATTTATGCACGGCAAATCCTTTGAATATTATTGTTTTACTGCCATTATTATGGCAAATGTTATGCCATTTAAGATCTATATAACATAATTTGCAACTTTTATAGACAGGTTAACTGAGGAATTACTTATTCTATCTATCTTTTTAGTTTAGAGGAATCCCGTATCGTCTTTATATTACTGAAAATAGAAATGAATAGCCAGATTATAAAAACAACCACCAGTGCAGGTATCATATATCTTATAATGAAAGGACTTTCCTGAAACTTATTATTAAATAGTCTTAATGATACCGAAAGTAATATAAAGAGGAAAATCATAAGAATGATTTTAACGACTAGAACAGAGACTGCGGAATAGTATTTCTCCCTTTCTCTTCTTCTTTTCTCTAAAACTTTTGATTTAAATCGTCTTCTGTCAGGCTTTCTTAATTTAAGTATCATCGTTATTTCTCCGTATCAATATCCTCAAATTCCGCGTCTTCTATTTTCTGCTCAGTTATATTCCCGTAAAAGCGCTCGTTTTTTTCTTTCTTAGACATATACCTCTTGCTTGATTTTTCAGTATTAGAGATGAATAAATTCTTTAAGGTCTTAAAAAGAAGATATAAAATCAGAAAACCAAAAAATACCCTTAAAAATGTCATCTCTTCTACCTTTTTCTATAAATCTACTTCTTAATCTAAACCTTTTACGGTCAGTATGCAAATAAAGAAGATTCTGTATTTTTTGCGCCCGGGAGGATTCGAACCTCTGACACCCGGCTCCGGAGGCCGGTGCTCTATCCAGCTGAGCTACGGGCGCTTTTTTTCTTTACTAGATCCGATGCCAGCTCATAGCTGAGCATCTTCTTACCGCCTAACATTCTCGCTATTTCCTCTACTCTTTCTTTTCCATTTATATGACACGCTGATGATATGGTTCTTCCATTGATAATTTTCTTTTTAATTACTATGTGCTGTTGCGCTCCAGCTGCTATCTGTGCTAGATGTGTAATGCATATTATCTGGTAGGATTTTGAAAGGTCCCCCATTTTTACGGAAACCTTGTTCCCGATATCAGCTCCGAGACCTGCATCGATTTCATCAAATATAAGGGTCGGGATACTCTTCTTTTCGACAAGCAAACTTCTTAGTACCAACGTTACTCTGGATAGCTCTCCTCCTGATACAACTTCACAAAGGGGCTGGATATCCTCACCAATATTGGTCCTTAACATAAATTCCACTCTGTCCCATCCACTCTCTGACAAATCCAACTCAAAATCTTCGTTGATCAAAGACTCAATTTTTATTTTATTTATTTTCGTAGTAAAAAGAGCCCCCCTTATTCCAAGTTCTCTCAGCTGGCGTGTTACTTCTTTATCGAGAATATCTGCATTTTCTTTCCGCTTAACACTTAATTTTTCAAGTAACGGTATAAGTTCGCCTCTTATCTCTCTCAACCTGAATCTTGCTTCAATAATTTCATCAGAACCCTCTTTCAGATTTTTCAGGATCTTCCCGAGTTTCTCCTTATACTTGATCAATTCATTATAGTTTTTGCCGTATTTCCTTTCAGCACTCTGAATCAGGGCATATTTTTCCTGAAGTTTTTCAATATCTTCAGATTCCAACGGAATATCTCCAAGAGAGTGATCTATCTCCATTGAAATTTCATTGAGTTCTAATATTACATCCTCTATTGACGAAGCGGCTTTTTCCCACTTATCATCGATTGAAGATATAGTTCTAAGTTCCCTGCTGATCTTTCCAAGATTATCTATCACATTCAGATCAGAATTATCCAGAAGAACCTTCGATTTCTCCAAAGATGATATAAATCTTTGAATATTCTCAGATCTGCTAATCTTCTTTTTTATCTTTTCTTTTAACCCGGGCCTTAAGTCCAATTTTTTTAACTCGTTATATTGATATTCCAGAAAATCCTTTCTTTCCATATCAGATATTTTTTCTTTTTTAAGAACCATTAATTTATTATAAAGATCTCTGAACTCTTTTATCTTCTTTCGACAATCTTCAAGCAGTTTCTCGTAGTCACCTCTTTTATCCAGATAATCAATGTGAGTATCCGGTTTCAGAAGATCCTGCTGTTTATGCTGTCCGTGAAGCTCAAATAGTCTTCCCGTTATCTTTTTAGCAGTCGTATTGGTAGATAAAATTCCGTTAATCCAGATTCTGTTCTTTCCATTTTTATTTATAAGACGTCTTATCTGAAGAAGATCGTCAGTATTATCCATACCGAGAAGCTCTTTCAAAGGCCAATCTTCTGATACTTTAAAGGTGCCTTCTACCAATAGTTCTTCCGCTCCTTTCCTTATAAGAGATTTTCTGGCCCGTTCTCCCGACAGTAAAGAAACAGCAGTTAAAATAATTGACTTCCCGGCGCCTGTTGAACCTGTCAGCACATTCAGACCGCAGTCTAATTTGAGTGCCGTATCTTCCACTACAGCAAGGTTCTTTATCCTCAATTCATTGATCATATTAAGAAGAAAAAAGCTCAGCGCTTTCTTAAAACACCTCCCCACTCCAGTTTTTTTCTGACCAGATCATAGAAATTGTAATTCTCGGTAACAATCAACTTTGTCACCCTGTCGCTTTTCTGAAAATTCAATACCTGACCAACTTTTGCTTCACGTGTTTCCTGTCCGTCTACTGTAAGAAGAGTTTCTTCATCCGCTTCAACTATTTCCACTTGAAACGACTCTTCACCGCTGATAACTATCGGCCTCACAGATAATGAATGAGGAGATAGTGGTGTAATAACAAATGCCTCCATACCAACTGGTGTGACTATAGGGCCTCCTGCCGCGAGAGAATAGGCGGTTGAACCTGTAGGAGTTGCTATAATCACTCCGTCTGATAAATATTCTCCGAGAACGGTTCCATCTATACTCGTCTTTATATGCAGAACTCGTGATAAGCCCCTGCCGTGAATGACAATGTCATTAAGGGCGGTAACCTGCCCTTCGCCCTCAGCGTTATTATACCTGGCTTCTAAGCGCATCCGTTCCTGTATCTTGTAATTTCCATTTAAGAGCGCGTTTATTGCTCTTTCGAGATTATCTTCAGCGAGGAAACCGAGGCTCCGAACCTTTATTCCAAGTAGTGGAATCTCATTTTTTTCAATCATTCTCGCGGCTGTAAGAATAGTGCCGTCGCCGCCGAAAGCAATTACAGCATCGCACCTATTGAATGAATCGGAGATTTTTATTCTTTTCATCCCAGACAATTTTGAAAGATCTTTATTTCCATAAATTTCAATCTGTTCGGGGATGATCCCCAGAGCTTCCGAAATAACGGAACAGATTGTCCTTTTCTTCATATTGGCAACGATACCCAATTTCTGTATTTTCATTTTTTATTTCCTTCCGGTCTGTACCTCCGGCTCTTTTTAAAATTTGATCTTATTATATCTGCTACACCTTCCGGCGTTAAATTTATATAATCAAGCAATTGGGCTCTTGCTCCGTGAGGAATGAACTTGTCGGGTATGCCTATCTTTTTATGTGAATTGAATAATCCATATTCTGAAATCACTTCAGACACGGCATCTCCAAAGCCTCCGGCAACGGCGTTCTCTTCTAAAGTAAAAATCGGTATTCCACCTTTACAGCATGTAATAACCAGATCTCTATCAATTGGTTTTATAAATCTGGCGTTTGCTACCCCCGCGTCTATATCAATCTCCCTTAGTAAATCACTTGCTTTAACCGCCGTGTCAACCATAGTTCCAACCGCTAAGATCGATAAGTCCTTTCCCTTCCTTACTAAAACCCCTTTCCCGAATTCTAAACCTTTCTTAAGTTCAGACATTTCCACACCTTTAACCCTTCCTCTGGGAAAACGCAGAGCTGAAGGTCCGTTTTGGATATTATATAAATTATAAACCATCCTTCTCATCTCTTCCTCATCTGAAGAAGCCATAAGCACCATCTGTGGAATCATACGAAGGAAACCAAGATCAAAATTCCCATGGTGTGTCGGGCCATCCTTACCCACAATCCCAGCCCTGTCTAATAAAAATCTAACCGGTAATTTCTGGAGTGCGACATCATGTATTATTTGATCAAAACTTCTCTGCAGAAATGTTGAATATATATCAACGAAAGGCTTATACCCCTCTCTGGCCAGCCCCGCGGCAAACGTAACCGCGTGTTGTTCACATATACCCACATCAAAAAATCTGTCCGGGAATTCTTCCGCGAATTCTACAAGCCCTGTACCAGATTTCATAGCGGCAGTGATAACTACAACTTTTTCATCATCTTTTGCTATCTCCATAATAGTTTCTCCAAATATATTGCTGTACTTCTTCTTTGCCGATTTTGACTTGGATCCTCCGGTAGATTTATAAAACCCGCCTATACCGTGGAATTTTTCAGCATTTTCTTCCGCATAAGAATAGCCTTTACCTTTCTTTGTTACGGTATGAACAAAAACCGGCCCCTTTATTTTTTTTATATTTGAAAATGTATTTATCAATTGACTCAGATTATTTCCGTCAACCGGCCCGAAATAATTAAATCCCAGATCTTCGAAAAACATATTTGGCACTATCAGATTCTTGATGCTCTCTTTTATCTTACTGGCAATCTTTTGAGCTTTTCCGCCGAGAGTTGGAATCTTCCCCATGAGTTCCCAAATATCCTTTTCAATGTGAAGATACAATTGTCCAGTTGTAATCCTGGTGAGATATTTCGCTAACGCTCCAACATTTTTAGATATAGACATTTCATTGTCATTGAGAACAACAAT
Source organism: uncultured bacterium (assembly GCA_964554125.1). GTDB lineage: Bacteria > Krumholzibacteriota > Krumholzibacteriia > Krumholzibacteriales > WJIX01 > JAGHBT01. The sequence goes on from CAZKNG010000002.1 coordinate 70,456, forward strand.
AAATTTATCTTTTCCCATGTGGCCTGACTGATTTACCCCCTCGAATGCCATACCCGCTGATATTGCCCCGTCACCTACAACACTTATCACGAAATTGTCATCCCCCCTTATATCTCTTGCCGCGGCAAAGCCCAGTGCCGCTGATATTGCAGTACCCGCGTGACCGACTCCAAACGCGTCGTGCTCGCTCTCGAAGATATTCGGAAACCCGCTTATTCCCTTATATTCACGAAGGGTCTTAAATTCTTCCCTCCTTCCGGTTACTATCTTGTGGGCGTATGTTTGATGTCCAACATCCCACAGAATCTTATCCTTCGGCGCGTCGAAGGTATAATGCAGAGCAATTATAATTTCCACACATCCCAGGCTTGAAGCCAGATGCCCTCCCCTCTCTGAAACGGTCTCTATTATATATTTCCTGATCTCCTCTATTAAATCCTCCAACTCGGGTACAGAAAGGCTTTTAATATCTGACGGTGTATTAATATTTTCAAGCATAAATATAAGGCCTCCATTATCAGTAAATTAAAAGATATGTAATAAGCACTCCTAACAAAGCACCGATAGCTATATCAAATATTCTAATTTGCAATACCTTCTTGATTTTTCCTTCCCTGATGTTCTTGAATTCATTCACATTTGCTATGATTATATTTATAATGTTAGTCTGCTTTTCTTTTTCCCTTTTCAGTCTGATTGTATCATGCATGATTATAATACTATAGACAGTTACTACAGAAAACAGTAAAGTGGAGAACCCATACTTTATTCCTATACTCATAGACAATGAGCTGAAAACAGCAGAATGAAGATTGGGCATTCCATTCGCATCAAGGATCCTGCCGTAGTCTATTCTCATATTAACAAGTGAATAGATAAGCACTTTGAGATTTTGAACAATAAACCCGACAAGTATTGGGATCAAAAAGATGTACCTGTAAAGATGAACTTTAATCATATTAATAAACACGCTGAAGAATCTTCTCGAAAATAAATTTGAGATTATCGATATCTTTGTAAACCATTAGTTCGTCAAGTGCTTCTTCTGTAAGTCTTCGCGCATGTTTCTTTGACTCACTTATTCCATGAACTGCCGGATAGGTCATCTTTCCTCTTTCAGCGTCTTTCCTTAACGCTTTTCCCGCAATCTGAGTACTTCCTTCAATGTCGATCAAATCATCGACAATTTGAAAAGCAAAACCTATCTTTCTGCCAATTTTATGCATTCTTTTACTATTTTCTCCCTTTCCGCCGGATATAACTGCCCCTACAGAAAGCGAAGCGGCAATAAGTTCAGCCGTTTTATTCAAATGAATAAACTCGACTTTTTCTTCAGAAGCGGGCAGTCCTTCACTCTCAATGTCGGCAACCTGACCTCCAACAAGATGATATGAACCGGCTGATTTGGAAAGTATCCTTGCCGCGTTTAAAATATATTCAGCGGGCGGTTTTTCACACCCAAGCATTGTCTCGAAAGCAAGGGCTTGCAGAGCGTCACCCGCGAGAATCGCTATAGCCGGTCCGTATCTAATATGACAGGAAGGTTGTCCCCTTCTTACATCATCATCGTCGAGACTGGGCAGATCGTCATGTATTAAAGTGTACGCGTGAAGCAGTTCAATTGAGCAGGAGGCCGCTAAAGCAGAAGCGGGATATTTATTTCCATTAATTTTATGGGACCATAAGCATAACAACCCTCTTATTCTCTTGCCTCCTCCCAGAGTAGAATAACGCATTGCTCGATGAAGAGATGACGGCGGGTGACTTTCACGCGGCAAAATCTCATTTAATTTCGAGTTGATTCTTTTTAGATCGAGTTTCAAGATAGTCTCAGGATCTGTTCTACTCATCTTTAACTTCACTTTTTGAATCATCAAGAGAACTTTTTGAAAGTTTTTTAATTCGTTTATCAGCTTCATCCAGAATATTCCTACATTTTTTACCTATCTTAACCCCTTCTTCATAAAGATTTATGCTTTCTTCAAGAGGGATATCCTCATCTTCAAGCTTTCGCACAATATCTTCCAATCTCTGCATTGAATCTTCAAAATTCAATTCTTTCCTGTCCATTTTCCTTCTCCTTTTTTACTTTTTACTAAACACTCAATATTCCCCCTATAGAAATTAACATTGAGGCTGTCCCCTTCATCAACAGCCTTAACATCCTTTACTATTTCATTGCCATCTTTCTTAGTGCAGATTGCGTATCCCTTCTTGAGCAGATTCTCCGGATTAAGGTTTTTGAGTGTTCTTAATATTCCCTTGAATTCATTATCTGAATAGTTCAGGTTACTTTCTACTTGAAATCTTATTAAATAGATCAGCCTTTTCATAGTTTCATTAGAACTCTTTATTAAAAATTTAGGATTGTTCGTGAAAAGTGATTCTGACAGGCGGTTAAAATTCGTTCTGTGAAAGCTGCTTTTCTGATTTACCGATCTTTCAGCTGCCCGAGTAAATTTCTTCATATCATCTAATTTCATCTTCACATTCCACTTCCACCACTGCTCTAATCTTTCAGTTTTATCATCGACGCTTAATCCAAGCCGTTCTATCCTGTATTTTACGGCCGGAAATACACTGCTCTCCAATAGATAATCTACGAGGTGTATCCTGCGTCTGGATTCCTGCAGGCATAAATTTCTCAGCTTACGAATCTGAATATTGATTTTATCTAAAACATCCTTTAATGAAGGCACAGAAAGTTCAGCTGCCGCCGTAGGAGTGGCTGCACGCAAATCAGCGACGTAATCAGCGACAGTCGTATCAGTTTGATGTCCTATGCCTGTAATAACAGGATATTTTGACTTTGCTATAACCCTGGCTATCTCTTCAGTATTGAATGTCCATAAATCTTCTATGCTTCCGCCTCCTCGAGCCAATATAACCAAATCTATATTATCTAAATTATTCAGTTTATCGAAAGCCTCAGATATCGATCCCACTGCGTCCTTTCCTCCAACATCAGCATGAATATGGATAATTTCAGCAATGGGCCATCTCCTATCAAGTGTGTTTGTAATATCTTTTATTACGGAACCTGTAGCGGAAGTTATAACAGCTATCCGTTCCGGATAAGGGGGAATAACCCTTTTCCTATCAAGGTCCAATACCCCTTCCCTTTCGAGCTTTCTTATAAGCTGCCTCATTCTTAACTCAAGTTCCCCGCTGCCGGCCGGTTCCATATAATACGCGATTAGCTCAGTTATTCCCCGCGGCGGAAAATGAGTTATTCGTCCCCGTACATATACCATCATTCCGTTATCAGGTCCGAATGAAATATTGTTAACATAGTTTCTGAATAAAACGGCAGGTATCAGACTCTTTTCATCCCGTAGGGTAAAATAGAAATGCCCCGAGGAATGTGCTTTGAAATTGGCTATTTCACCTATGATATTCACTGAAGGGAATTCACTTTCCAGATTCTGCCTCAGAGCTTCGTTAATTTCAGAAACAGTATAAATATCATCTTCAGCGGCTATAATGCTTCCCTCCCGATCTAACTTCATCCGCCAGCAATTAAATTTAGAGTTTAGTTCATAATCTTCATTAATTAAACTCTATAGTATTATACTCATTTTTCTGTTTTATAAATCCTGAACTATGAATAGAATCATAAAACATACGATATGATTTTGTCACTCATATCCTCGGGCTGTTATAATTCAATCTTGCCGCCTTAAAAGTATTTCTCATAAGCATAGCTACTGTCATGGGGCCTACACCTCCGGGCACAGGAGTTATCAGTGAAGCCATTGGCCTTACTGAGTCGAAATCAATATCACCCGTTAATCTATACCCCTTCTTTTTAGAGTCGTCCTCAATCCTGTTGATTCCTACATCAATAGCTGTAACGCCCCGTTTTACCATATCACCGGTTATCATCTCCGCTCTTCCGACGGCGCACACGATAATATCAGCTGTTAATAATATCTCTTTAATATTAGATGTTCTCGAATGAGAAATTGTAACTGTGGCGTTACCATTCTTTGATTTATTCGCGAGCAGCATAGCAATCGGTTTTCCAACTATTAAACTTCTACCTATTATGACGGCGTGTTTCCCTTCTGTATCAACATTATACCTTTTGATTAGTTCAATTATTCCTAAAGGAGTACAGGGAACGAAAAGAGGATCTCCCTCCATTATCTTCCCCAGATTATAGGGATGGAATCCGTCAACATCCTTCCTAGGGGAAATGCTTTCGATTACCTTTTTCGAATCTATATGATCCGGTAGTGGTAATTGAATAAGTATACCGTCTATTGAATCGTCTTCGTTAATCTTAACCAGACTGCCTATAAGTTCCTCTTCTTTAATATCATTTGGAAAACTTACGACATCTGTTTCAATTCCGCATTTTTTTGAAGCTCTGACCTTACTCCTGACATAAACTGCGGAAGCGGGGTCATCACCTACAATGAATACATTGAGGCGCGGAGCTCGAAAGCTCTTTGAAAATGATTCAATTTCACCGGCAAGCTCATCTATTATTATATTAGCCACATTCCTGCCGTCTATAATATTTCCCCTTCCAGGATCCATTACTGACACTCCTTCTCATCGATCTTCTTTAAAATCCTTTCCACTTTTCTTGCTTTCCCCGTTCTGTTATCAATATCAACAAAAAGACCTTCAATAACCGGGATTTCCCCTCCAATTTTGAATTTCTGCTTTATTCCCTTCAGAAATCTATTTATTGTTTCCTTTTTTTTCATTCCAATTACAGAATCAAAAGGCCCCGACATACCCAGATCTGTTTGATAGGCTGTTCCATTACGCAGAATTCTTTCATCAGCAGTTGGAACATGTGTATGCGTCCCCACAACAACACTGACTCTCCCGTCGAGATAAAATGCCATTGCAAGTTTTTCACTGGTAGCTTCAGCGTGAATATCAACCAATATGATCTTTATATTATCTTCAAGTTCTCTCAGGATCTTATCAACAGTCCTGAAGGGACAATCTATCGCCGGCATGAACACCCGTCCCTGAAGATTAATGACAGCAACTGAGGTTCCGTTAATTTCTGTTATTAAATGTCCCTTTCCGGGCACATCCTCCGGATAATTCGCCGGACGCAGGATATCATTATCCAGCCCCAAAAGTTCAACGCCTTCAGATTTATCCCAGATATGATTGCCTGAAGTCATTATATCCACACCGCAGTTTGAAATAACATTTTTAACTTTCTTTGTTATGCCAAACATGCCCGCGGCATTCTCCACATTTGCGACGCAGAGGTCTATCTGATAGTATTCTTTGAGTTGTGGAAGCCCTATCTTAAGGGCGTTCCTGCCTATCTTTGAAAGAACGTCTCCAAGTAACAATACCCTCATAAATCATCCGTTACTAATATTCAAAAAGGATTGGGATCACGTTGATCCCATAAATCCGTAACATTAACGAAACAAAAAAACAATTACAGGCACCTGTTCTGCCTGGTTGATGGTGCCGGCTATAAATTCTTCTGTTATTTCGCGTAATCAATTGCCCGTGTCTCTCTAATAACAACTACACGTATCTGGCCGGGATATTCCATGTCGTCCTCGATTTTTCTACTTATATCTTCAGAAAGCTGGACAGCATAATCATCCGTTATCTGTTTGGAATTAACCAGAATCCTTATTTCCCTCCCAGCCTGTATCGCATAAGCCTTCTCAACGCCATCGAACGTGTCAGCAATCTTCTCGAGTTTTTCCAGCCGTCTGATGTAATTCTCTATTGTTTCTCTTCTCGCTCCCGGTCTAGCTCCGGATATAGCGTCCGCGGCGGCAACAATATGTGCTATAAGCGATCCCTTTTCCACATCTTCATGATGTGCGGCAACAGCATTAACAATTGTCTCCTTTTCACCGAATCTGCGCACAAGATCAGCTCCGATTTCCGCGTGCGTACCTTCGATTTCATGATCCGCGGCCTTACCAATATCATGAAGTAATCCAGCTCTTTTAGCCACTACAATATCAAGTCCGAGTTCAGCTGCCAACAAACTGGACACATAGGCAACTTCTTTTGAGTGCTGAAGAACATTCTGCCCGTATGAAGTTCTATACTTTAATTTTCCGAGCAAGAGCACCAGTTCAGGATGAAGCCCATGAATATTCATATCAAGATATGTTCTTTCACCAACTTCCCTCATCTCCTCAATCAGTTCTTTCCTTGTTTTTTCTATTACATCCTCTATCCTGCCCGGATGAATTCTTCCATCCTTTATTAGCTTCTCCAGAGATAATCTTGCAACCTCTCTTCTTATAGGATCAAAACCCGATAAAATTACCGCCTCTGGAGTATCATCAATTATTACGTCAATACCGGTAGCATTTTCAAAAGATCTAATATTCCTGCCTTCCCTTCCAATGATTCTTCCTTTCATTTCGTCATTAGGAAGGTCCACTACCGACACTGTTGATTCGACCACATGATCCGCGGCATAGCGTTCAATTGCTAAAGTAATAATCTCGCGGCTCGCCTTTGTGGAGTTTCGTTTCGCTTCATCCTTTATTTCTCTGATTTTCTTAGCCGCTTTATGTTTTGCTTCTTCTTCAAGGTTTGAAATCAAAAGATCCCTTGCCTGATCAGCGCTCATACCGGCCACTTTCTCCAATTGCTCGTTTTGCTTTTCAAGAATTATCGAGAGCTGATTATTCTTGTCGGTTATAGCGTCGAGTTTCAATTCCAGGTTCTTTTTCCTCTCTTTAATTTCATTCTCGCGTTTCTCGAGGTAATCCACTTTACGATCAATGTTATGTTCTCTTTCTCTTAATTCCTTATCAAGTTTCTTCAGCTCCTCGCGAGTTTCCTGGCTTTCATTCTCAAAGTTTAATTTGGCTTTATACCATTCATCTTTAGCTTCCAGCATCAGCGCTTTCTTACGTGTCTCTGCTTCCCTCTGAGCGTCAGCTATAAGATTTTCAGCAAATTCTTTAGTATGCTTCAAATGGCTTTTTGATATTTTCCTGCTTAAATACCAGCCGACAAGAAAACCAATAAACAAAACGAGGATACCAGCCGCCACGTTAAACAACATAGTTCCAGCCATATTTACTCATCCCTTAGTATATAACTGTCGGGACTGTTCACCTCCACTTATTGTAAAATTCTCAGTTACGGATTCATATTATATGTTAGAAGTTAATCTTTATTATTGAGGCAACTCTTGGATAAGCAAATTCCCCACGTGTTGCCGTGAGCGAAATATCTTTTTAGGCCTAAAAATCCAAGGTGGATATCCTCATAATCAGCTCTGCCTTCCATGCCTATGGCCTGGCATTACTGATTAGATGTTTGGATTCCCAGATAAAAAGTGTTGGCTAAAAAAAACATTTGCTATCACAAGCACAGTAGGGAATTTATCTTTGTTTTATTACAGTTCCAGTTTAACCCCACACACAAACCAACATCTCGCATGGGATGGAATTCATTTTGCCGTACCTAGTTTTGAATCCAGGAGTTCACTTAAACCAGCAGCTTGTTTCTCAAATTCCTTTCGGCTTTTTGCATTATTTTCACGTTCCTGAAAAAGCTCGTCTGCGATATTAAGCGCAGCCAGAATAGCAATTCTTGACTGTGACATGATTCCGCTGGAATGAGCAATTTCTCTCATTTTCCTGTCAATATAACCAGCAATCATGTGGATGTATTCTGGATCACCCACTCCTTTTATTTTATAATCCTGACCAAAAATTTCCACCACTTCAGTGCTCTTTTCGATCATTAGGAAACCTCTCTTAAGATTACGACATTCATCTTCACATCCCTATATACCCGGAATCCAATTTTTGTCAAGCCGGGTCACTAGATATCTATTTCATCCAGTTTCTCCAGCATTGCCTCAATTCTGGTTCCTATCTCCTCTCTAACTCTTTCGAAATCATTTCGATTTTGATTATCATTTTGTAAGGTGTCGACCTTTTGGCCTAATTCCTCATTTTTATTATATAACACTTTTATTTCATCTTTCAACTCTTTATTTTCATCTTCATATTTCTTTTTCTCTTCTCTTAACCTGGCAACCATCTCAGCAGCTTTTGCTATCTTTGATTCCAGAAGCTTGAAACTATCCAGACTGTTGTTTTCCATTGTATCTTACTCCTATTCTTTTCTGAGGAATACTTTCAGTTTCCTTTCGAGGGCTCTTAATATCTTTTCAATTATCTTATCTATTTTATTATCTTTAAGAGTTGCTTCATGTGAACGGAAACTTAATGTAAAAGTATAACTTCTCTTATAGTTCTCATTACTGTCGTCTGTATAATAATCAAAAAGCTGAATGCTTTCTAAATACTTTGAATTCTTATGTATGACATTCTTGATTTCCGAAAAGGTTACTCTTTCCTCAGTTATAACACATAAATCTCTTTTAATCGCCGGATACGGGCTCGGTTTAGTATACCTTTTCCTTGAATACTTCTTCCCTTTAAGATTATCCATAAATACTACAAAATAGAATATCTGTGAATCAATATTGTATTTGGAGGCGACTTGAGATGAAATCATGCCGCACTCGGCAATTGTCTTATTCTTTTTAACCCATTGGAAAATGTGAGGATTTTCCCTCTTTTCCTTTTTTACCATCTCAGTATCTTCGAACCTATTGAATATCGAGAGAATCGATTCAAGCTCTCCCTTCATATCAAAAAAGTCAAATTCCCTTTCCTTTTCAATCCACTGTCTGGGTAAGGCGTATCGATTAAAAACCGCCGCAAGATGATTCTCTTCTCCAGGCAGTCCGTCACCGCCGTGAATATGAGAAAAAACCTTCCCCATTTCGAATATCTTCAGCCCCCTTTGTTCATTTAAAGGATTATTGTCAATTACCTTGAGGAGCCCGGGTATAAGTGAAGTCCTGAGAAGAGATTGCGAAGATGTAAGAGGATTTGATATCTTAACGGATTTGTCCTCTTTTCCCTTAACCACAGATCCAAATATCTCCAGATCTTCTTCACTTATAAAAGAAGAAGTGATTACTTCCGCGTATCCTCTGGCTGCGAGATAATTAGTTAGATATTCATTCCTTTTGTCTGTTGGATCGATAGTCGGAAAGGTATTTATTAACCCCGTTCCCTCACCTTTAATATTATTATACCCATATACTCTTGCTACTTCCTCAATTATATCAACTTCCTCATTGAGGTCGAGCCTGAAAGCGGGGACAGATACAGTCAATATATCTTCATCTCCAACTGATTTCAATTTCAGCTTTTCAAGGTGTGACGCTATTTCTTCTGAAGACAAATTTGTTCCCATTATTCTGTTAACATTTCTGCGGCGTACTCTAATATCTTTTTTATAATTCTCGATATCTCCTTCGACCCTGTCGAGGCATAACCTGTTAACATTGCCTGCATGAAGCTCCTCAATCATCAGGCATGCGCGTCCGAGAGCATATCTCGTTATAGAAATATCTCCGCCTCTTTCAAATCTATAGGAAGCTTCGGTATCAAGATTCAATTCACGTCTTGACTGCCTGATGGTTTTCGGACTGAAAAGGGCACTCTCAAGTAAAATTGATCTGGTTGTTTCTGTAATTTCTGTCTCTAACCCGCCCATCACGCCTGCTACTGCTATAGGAGTTACGCTGTCGGTGATAACAAGGTTATGTGGTTTTAATTTTCTTTCCTGTCCATCTATAGTTATTATTCTTTCTCCATTTACGGCTCTTCTAACAAGTATCTTCTCTTCTGAGAATTTGTCTCTGTCAAAGGCGTGGAGGGGGTGGCCCGTTTCCATCAGTACGTAATTCGTAATATCAACTATGTTATTCACCGGTTTGACTCCAATTGAAATCAAATACCGTTTCATCCATTCCGGCGATTCCTCGATTTTGACATCATCGATAAGAGCGGCGGAATATCTTGGGCAATCATCAGGGTTCTCAATCTCTATTCTGAAATCTCCTCCTGTCTGTAAATCGATTACCCCGGGTTTATTCAATCTCAAATCATACATAGCCGCCGCTTCCCTTGCTATCCCGATATAAGATAGCTGATCAGGGCGGTTTGGAGTTACTTCAATGTCAAGAACAACATCGGTACCGGTTAATTCATCAGAGAGATCAGTGCCGCAGGGATAATCTTTACTCAATTCCATAATGCCGCTTGAATCATTCCCTATCTTCAGTTCACTTTCAGAGCAGATCATTCCTTCGGAAACTTCCCCTCTTAATTTTGTTTTCTTTATTTTGAAGTTGCCGGGAAGTACAGCTCCACTCACGGCAACAGGCACTCCGAGCCCTTCTCTGACATTCGGGGCGCCGCATACG
>CAZKNG010000003.1:0-73058 GCA_964554125.1 uncultured bacterium
CTTTCAATATAACAGCTGACCCTTTTCTCTTTACCCTTTTTTAGATTGCACTTATTATTTGAAAACAAATCTCTTATAAGGATCCATTCTGTTCCTCTAATAAATTATCCATGATTCTTTTTACTCTGAATGCAGCTTTTCCGTCTTTATGAGAAAAAATATAATCCCTGTCCTTGTATATAGAATCCAATCTTTCTTTGGATGGCCCGATTGCATTTTTAACAGCGGATTGAATATCATCCTCAGGTTTAATGTGAATAAATGAACCTTTTAACCATTCAGAATTTTTATTTTCCAAAAGGGGCTGCCCGTCATGGTGTGTATTTTTTTCCTCAGGTAGATTTACTATTATGCCGCATCTCCCAAGAGCAAGAAATTCATTAATAACGCTTGATCCGTCACTTATCATTGTATCGGCTAAAAACATATATGGCAGTATATTACTTATTTCAGGAGAGACTAGAATTATTTTAGGGAATTTCTGGACAATTTTTTCAAATATCTTATGCTGCGAATGAGAAGCATATTTCCCACCCCAGCTATAAGGATGTAATTTTATTATAACATTATATTTATCTGATAGTTGAGGGATTTTGGGTCCTATGGAAAATATTGATGTGGGTTTGTAAGAAGGCGCATAAAGAACTGTTTTTTTATTTTCATCCAAGCGGTATTTTCTTATCAAATCTTCTTTTTTAAAATAACCGTTAAAAAATTTATCCAATTTAGGTAATCCAGTATCATAAACATTATGGATCTTATCCAGGCCATATTTTTTAAACTTTTCTATACGGTACTGTCCTTCAACAAAACAATAATATTTAACTTTCTTCTGTTTTAACAGATGCCGGTACCTCAATGTTTTTATTCCCGGACCATGATCCACATTGCAAAGTTTAGCATCGCCAAATTGTTCTGGATCTTTCAGTTGTGCACCCGCAAAAACAATATCAAATCCACTTTTATTATCTGTAATTTTGTAACCCTTGTCGGCAAATTTTTTTTCAATGCTCTTTTTTTGAGATCTTAGAAATATTTTAAAATATCTCTTTTGATTACTTCCAATTTTCAAATAGAGATCGTAATTTTTATCCTTTTCATATTCTATGTATATTGGTTCGAGGCTTTCCCAGTAATATTCCTGTGCTATATAAAAAAGTACTTTTTTCATTTTATTATTTAAATTTCATACCCTAATTTTTTCGATAATTTAACCGCGTCTTCATTGTTCATAAATTCTTCATATCTACATCTATGCTCCGGCTTCTTCCATTTTGCAATTGCTCCCGAATGCAACTCTTGAACAGGGTTTTTCCAGTTTTTACTTTTCTTAACAGTTGTATTTTCAAACCAATTCGCAATCTCGGGAACATACTCTTCTTCCAGAAACTGCAGCAGTTTTCTTGTCTCTGCTTCAAAATTATTAATCAGATCTTCATAATGTAAGCTGTATACATTTGGGTAGCTGTGAAATTGAAGTGCGAATTCTACATCTTTTACCCACCTTTCAACGGAGACCCAATATTCATTTGGAGTATGTTTAGGATGTCTGGAAGTAACCACATCCCTTCCATCCCTAACCAAATGAATAATTTTAACGGTATCACTAAAATATTCAATTATTTTATCTAAAAACTGAATGTTTTTAGGAGTTTTCTCACACCATCTAACGGGATCCCCTTTAATCCGATGAAATAAAAACTCACGGTATAAACGATCTAACCGAACCGGCAAAAATCTTCCCGGCAGGTTTTCTTTTTTCCAGCTGGTAAACGCGTAAGTTTGATTTTGAATACTGTAAATATTTGGATGCGCATCTAAAATAGACAATAGCAATGTGGTACCTGATCTTGGACATGCACCAATTATAATCGGTTTTTCTGTAAACCGTTCTGATTCTATCTTTTTACCGAGGGTAATTATTAAAGGTTTTACTAATTTTTTTAAACTGCTATCCATATATCTTTCATCAATTTTGAAATAATAAAATTATTTAAATATTCCTTCCGCTTTTCTCAGATCTAATTTGGTATCTATTTCCCACCATTTATTATTTCCAGTCTTAAGACCGAAAAATTCATATCCGTTTTCAAGACCAGATTTAATAATAACTTCATAATAACAGGAAAGATCTTCTTTTCTTATATATTCATCAAGCTTTTGTTTAAAGAATTTCTGATAAAAATCCATACCGATTTTATAAAAATTCACGGTTTTATATTTATTTGAATACTCAAATTCAATATGTTGATCTCTTTTTAAGTACATATTCTCAACTTTATTACCGCAATCACAATTAACAACTGTACCATTCATATCTTTTGTGAATTTATCTATCAACATAACATTTTCGCGTTTAATTGAAACAATCTCTTTTATTATTTTTTTATCGCAAAAAACATCGGCTTCAAAAAGGAAAAATCCGTCTTCCATATATCTATTTGCCAGCCACAATGAATAAATATTATTAGTTGTGTTATAAACCTCATTATGGATAAATACTAAATTTACCCGTTTCTTAAACTCTTTAAGATGTTCTTCCAATAATTCAGCTTTATAACCCACCACAACTACAATTGTCGTAAAGGAATTCTCAATCATCGCTTCTACAAGGTTGTTAATAATTGGTACATTATTAACTTTAACCATTGGTTTTGGTTTATTATCACTAAGCTCTTTTAATCTTTTTCCCCTTCCGGCCGCTAAAATAATGCCGATTCTTTTGTTATCCATTTATCACCTTTAAACTTAATTGAGAGTTACAATCAATAATTTTATTAAAATCAAATTCAAAAATTTATTCAAGTATCTCTTTTACACAATTATCATCCGTTCTGAAATTCCATTTTTTAATGGGAATACGCCAATCGGGCCCGTAATGATATTCCAGATATCCTTCATATTCTTCCGGGACCGCAAATTTTTTACCTTTAAATTTTAAGTACGTCCTCTCATCATAGTATTTAACCGGTGTTGACTTCCATACGGGATTTTTAACGCCAATGGTCCAATGGTACTCACCGTCAATTAATCTCTTAACGAAAATATCCATAAGGGAGATATCTTTAAAAAACAAGTACTTTCTGGTTTGAATTCTTATTATCCGCACCTGTCTTTTTTTGAAAGGTCCGGTGTTTTTTTTATATCTTCTTACATAAAATCTGTAACCCTTTAACCAAAATTTCCACCTGCAGAAAAGTAATTTATTTTCATCTTTTTCGGTAATGGTAATATCCAGGTCATTATCCCAGGGTAACAGTCTGTTTTCACGCACAATTCCCAAAAGTGTGCCGGCTTCGAGAACATAACTTATATTACTGCTTTCAAGTATCTCCGCAACATCCTTGAGCATTTTTATTGCTTTTTTTGCAATTACGCCTGTTAATTTTTTACTGCCGGCCATTTAAAATCCCTATGTTATCTTAAGTAACCTTTTCTAAACCAACTATGATAAATTATCTGCATTTTTCTGAACAGATTTAATGGTTTGCTTATTCTAGGAAGAATACCTCTATTCTTATTAACTTCTTCTAAAAATTGGATTATTCTTTCACTACTTTTCCCGTCAATATAGGGATTTACATCATTTATATGTTTTTTGATTTGGTCTTCAAAGTTTTCGGAAAAAGCTCTATCCAGTGCTTTCCTCAATTTATCCGCTGAAGTTATATTTATGCCCTTATCTTCTCTACTTTTTGTCTTATAGGTTATTACGGGTTTTTGCAGTGTCAAAAATTCATAGATCACCGAGGAAGTATCTGAAATTAATACATCAGATATGTGAAGAAACGGTGTAATATCATAAGTATCAATTAATTTAATGTTTTTATTTTCAGAACTCTTTATTTTTTCTACCAGTTCTTTATTCATTAATTCATGAAATTTTATTAATAAAAATTCGTTTTCTTTAATATAAGATCCCAAGACCGGTAAGAGTTCTGTGGCAGATTCCATTTTTATGCTGAACGTTGGAGCGTAGAGAATGATGTTTTTATCTTCCGGAAGATCGAATTTCTTTTTCAAATTTTTTTCTTTATAATTCATAATGTAATCTATTTTTGGCCAACCTGTTTCTTTAACCAGAAAATAACCATATTTCTTTTGCATCCGGTTAAACCTCTTAGTTACAAATGGTCCACATGTAAAGTAAATATCAAAAAAATGCCTGATTTTATAGTGAGATTCCTTCTCCACCCCCAAACCATGGAACAATTGTACTTTTAATCCCGGTAAACGAAAATCCACAAAATTGCCCGGTGATAAAACAAAATCAGAATTGAATTTCTTTGCCTCTTCTAATGAATCCAGATTCTTGTTACTATCCCATTCATCGGGAAAAGAAGATTTTACTTTTTCTGAAGTATAAAAAGCATAATCAATTGTTTTTGATTTACACACCTTAATTAGGGGATCAACTACAGGTATGGAATACAATTTTGCGATATAGAATAATATTTTCATAATATATTCAATAATTCTTTAAATTTGTCAAAAACCATTTCCGGAGTAATTCTAAAGGTGTTATCTCTGTCTTTATAATATTCAGTTAGAGTAAAATCCCAATCTCTAATATATGTGTGTATTTTTTTATGCCAGGCAGTCCATTTCTTCGGATTGGTTTTCGGCCCGAATATTGTAACGGTCGGAGTTTCCATTGCTACCGCTAAGTGGTTAATACCTCCATCATTAGAAATATAAACATTCGTTTCTTTCAAAAGGGCACCGGCTTCATTAAAAGTTGTTGGAATTGCAATTACAGGTTTCTCTTTCATATTCTCTTTTATATACTCAACATCCTTTTTTTCTCCGGGTCCCCAAAGTAGTACAACTTTAAACTCAGTATTTTGCATGATCAAATCACCTAATTCTGCAAAATTATCTAAATCCCATTGTTTTGCCAGAACCGGGGTTCCAGGAGAAAATACAACGAATTTGTTATTCTTAAGTCCTATATCAATCAGCCAATTATTGATTTTTCTGATTGATTCATTCTTAATCTTATAATAAGTATTATGCGGTACTTCTTCAATTCCCAAAGGTTTCAATAAATCAAATTTTGCACATGCATAATAACGAAAATTATCGCGTTTCAATTTATAATTATACACCCAATTCCATCTTTTTTGAAACCATCCCAGTCTATATTTTGCGCCGCTATAAAGAGTTATTTGTGCTGAACCTGTTCCCCGTAATTGATCAATCAATAAATCATACTTTCTTTTTCTTACTAATCTCATTATCCTGAATCGTTCTAAAAGGTATGAAATAGTTTTTTTCTTTTTTTTCTTCATTAAAACCAGATTGTCTATATTTGGATTGTCTTCTAATAATGTAACATAGGGACTCTGAATTAAGTAATCTAATTGCGCGTCGGGAAATTTTTCTCTCAAAGATGGTAAATATCCTGTATTTAATAAAATATCACCAAATGGTTTATATTGAATGATCAAGATCTTTTTTATATGTTGCAGTTCCTGCTCAGGGATTTTATATTTCGGTTTCATATTTCTTTCTTAATTATTTTTTCTTATAATCCACATATTCTTTTTCTTCAACTAGATCAGATTTAAATTTTAAATTTATTTCCTTTTTTTTTGCAGCTCTTTCATCATTCTCAATATATACACTTCTTGCTAATTTTATGAATTCTTTATCAAATTCTCTCTTAGCTTCTTTTATTCTTATATCATCTTCAATTTTCCACAATTTGAGATTAACATTTTTCAATTTTAAAAATTCTTTTGATTTTGAATTAATTCCAATTTTATTCATGTAACTATATAATTTTTTGTACTCTTTTTTAACATTTTCCAATTTATCAGGATTTTTAAATTTTTCTTTTTTTATTTCTAAAATGGTCACTTTATCAACTAATTCACCAATAGATACATCAATTTTCATGATTTTTCTCCTTAGAAATTGTTTTTTATTTAATTCAAATATTTTTTACTTCCAATTTTCTTAAGTAAAATAGCAATATTCTCAATTACAACTTCATGAGTAATCTCTTTCATACAAGTCATATGTTCACAATCGCCTATTTTTTTATCCGAGTTATAACAAGGAGAACAATATATTTTATTTGTGATGTTAATATTTTCTTGATATCCAGTACTTTCTTCTAAGATAACGCCTCCATAAATAATCACCGCTCTCTTTCCCACTGCTTTGGCAATATGCATTAATCCCCCTTCTAAACCAAAAAAGAATAATGAATTTTTTATAATTGCACCTGGATATCTTATATTTTTGCCTCTTCGGTCAATTACATTATCTAAAAGAGTATCATTTTCTAATCCTATTTGCACAAATTTAATTTGCGGAAATGAATTGACCACTTTTTGAAATTTATCAAAACCCCATTCCTTTCTATTGCCACAAAATCCCTGTTTTCCGGTAGGACAAACAGCTATATAATCAAAATCAAACTCTTCTCTTACAGAATTAATTTCTTTTTCTGACAAATAGATTTCAGGAGTCCCTTCAAAATTGAAACCGAAATATTGCATCATTTGCAAATAAACAGATTCGGTTTTATCGGGCCAGATGTGATATTTGGGACGGATAAATTTCTTTGTTGTTTTAATATGTCTACTCGTCACCCAATCAGGATATGGATTATTCAAAAAAAGTTCGGGTTTAGATGTTTTAACAATTATTTTTTTATCAGGGTATTTCTTTCGCACATGAGGCAAAACTGATGACAGGAGTAAACTATCTCCAATTGCGCTTGAAAAACCCTTTATAAATATCGATCTGGGATGGATTAAATAATAAATCAGTTTAATGTATTCAAATATTATCATTTTATTCTACTCATAAAAAATTCTTCAACATCTTCAATCATTTTAGATTCAGTAAAATTATTTTTTAACGTATTTAATGCATTCTCTTTGAATTTTAAACGTAAGTCTACACTTTCTATTAGAGTTGATATTTTATCGATAAGGGAGTTAATGTTGCCAAAAGGATATAAAAAACCATTTTCACCATCTTTAATAATTTCTCTTACTCCTCCTACATCAGTCGCAACTACAGGATTACCAACTGCAAAATATTCAACAATTGAATTCGAAAATCCTTCTAATTTAGAAGTTAAAATTGATATATCATGAAGCGAAGAAATTAACATGGGATTTTCTGTAAACCCGTTGAAAATTACTTTTTCTTGTAGAGAAAGATTTTCAACCATCTCTTTAAGTTTCCACTTTTCCGTTCCATCACCTGTTATTAAAAGAATCCAATTGGGATATTCTGCCGAAATAGTTTTAAAAGCTTTTATTAAGTGATTAACATATTTAATTTTATGTAATCTGGTAGTTATTCCAATAATATTTTTATCATCAGAAATATTCAGTCTATTTCTTACTTCATCCAAAGCCTTTTTTCCAGGAAGAAAAGGTTCCCTCCCATTGTAAATAGTTGTAAATTCATTTTTATTCAGCCAGATATTTCCTTCCAATATTTTATCAGAAACATAGTTACAAGGAACAATGCTATGTGAAACCAGGTATTTGTGATTAATTTTAGTTTTAAATCTCCTAAAAAAATCATCTTCTCTGCCTATTCTTCTTATATTAGGGATTTTACAAATTTTTGCCGCAATCCCTCCGATCCCAATCTCTTTTTCGATGTTAGTAAGGATCAAGTCGATATTATTTTTTTTAACAAAATAAACTAATTTTAAAATTTTAAGTATATTATAATCAGGACCCAGATTTTCTTTAATAATATTCACTTTATTATGAGAATTTTTGGCAAGGGCTGAATTTTTATGAGTTAATATCCAGACGTCATGCCCATTCTTTTGAAGGCCAATGGCGGTCCTCTTCATCCAGGTTACAACACCGCGCCAACTTTTTTTTGAAGAAATATAAAGTATTCTCATTATCTTTTCATAAATTCATTTTTAGAATATTCTTTAATTATTTTATTTTCAATTTCTATATATTTGTCTTCATAATCTGCTTCCCTTGTATTTAGATATTCCCAGTATTTAACATAAATTAAGAAATGGTAAAAACCACGCATTAAACTAATTAATAGTCCGTATATTCCGTCTTTATATCCCTTATATTTAAAATATCTTCTTCTAAATTCGTAAAACCCGCTTTTCATCATTTTAGGAATTGTGAATTTTTTATCTTTTTTAATCATTTTTTCTACTTCAAAATCAGTGTATCTATTTAACTTATCTATAAAATCTTTGCTGCCAGTATAACCAAAATGATACATTGAATTTTGCAAACCTTTTAAATAATACTTCCTGCCCTTCGTTTTAAAGTTCCCATGAACTTTATCTGAAGGTGTAACAAATCCTTTCTTAAAAAATCTCGGATGATAATCAGGATACCAACCTGTATGTTTAATCCATTTACCAAAAATATGATTCTTATTTGGAATTTCTATAACATCATACTTATCCTCTTCTACTATTTTTCTTAGAGTGTTTGAAAGAGATAAAGGAATTCTTTCATCAGCATCCACAATAAGAATCCATTCACCATTGCATTTTTCTATACCGTATTTTCTAGCCGGTTCAACAAATCCTACTCGATTAAAAGAATAAATATTCTCTGTATAATCTTCGCATATTTCAACAGTTTTATCATCACTGTTCATATCAATAACCACAATTTCATCAGCCCATTTTAGAGTTTGCAGACATGCTTTAATATTTCTTTCCTCATTAAAAGTATGTACTAGAGCTGTAATATTCATATTAGAAATCCTATACTAAATCTTGATAATAATCACTTTTTCTTCACTCTTTTTTGATATGACCTTAAAAAGTTTTATTATTTTTCTGTTTTTCAAGAATCTTAATTTCATTCTTTTAATTAATGAAAGATTTCTAACTTCTTTTATAAAGAAATAAGTATATTTTTTAATCCAGTATTCATAATTTTCTTCATTAATTGAAATTTGTTCATCTTTTATCCAATTAATATTACCATTCATGAATTCAGAATTTCCATAAACTCCTATCCTATTTTCCTATCTAATATAAAATATTGGTCTTGAAGAAAATATCCCACATCCATTATAGAATATTTAACATCAACGTACTTGTATATTTACTTCACACCTTGATAACAATGTTATTCCCCATTTGAAAATAAAAACCGGCAACTTATTGGAATAACTTTAAACCCCCAATTATCTAAATATGGACCGGAATAACCAATAGTATTAAATCCATTTTCTTTAAAATAATCAACGAATTTATTAATCCATATAAACTGGCGGTAATTTAAAATAAAGTGAGTAATTTTGTTTAAGCGCAAAGAAAGATGGTGTATTCTTTAAAAAACTCTTTAGCAAAAGAAAGGAGAATACACCATGCAAGAATTAAACTTCTCTGGCCACAATTTATCAGTGGATTTAAAAGAAGTCAAGAGTATGTTCAGGGATGAACTTAACAATGACTGTAGGTATATGGTAAAACGGGCATTTGAGAAGATTATTAAATGTAAAGTAATGGGAATTTTCAAAGCACAAAAAGCTGTAAGAAAATCGTTATGAGCCTTTTCTTTTACTTTAATGGTAATTGGAATAACAGTAGAAGAGAAAGAATAGATCCTATTGCTCATTACTTTAAACAGGCAGCTTAAATGGAGAAATCGAAGAATGCATTATCTTCTTACAAACAATTCTTTACATTACCTGTCTCTGGGCATTCGAAAATACTGTTCTTTTCCGCATAGATCTTTCAGAGGGGGTTTAGAACGTCTTGTTGCCAAGATGTCTGGCATAATTTATATAAGAAACAGGATTCCGTCCACCCGAATTATTAATAGATTAAGATCATAAAGAAGGAGTGCAAGATGGTAAAAATCAAACCATTTAAAGGTCTCCGACCTTCAAAAGACAAGGTTAAGGACGTAGCTTCTCCTCCATATGATGTTTTGAATCTGGAAGAAGCGAGAGTAAAGGTCGAAAACCAGCCACATAGTTTCTTACATGTTGTAAAACCCGAGATCGACCTGCCTAAAAACGTCGATCTTTACGATGATAAGGTTTATCAGAAAGGACGGGAAAATCTGCAAAATCTAATTAAAGAAAAAATTATGGTTCAAGACAGTAAAGATTGTTATTACCTATACAAACTGGTCATGGATAATATTTCCGAGGTCGGTTTGGTTGCGTGTGCTTCAATTGAAGACTACGAAAAGGATGTAATAAAAAAACATGAGCATACTATAGCTATAAAAGAAGCAGATAGAATCAAACATGTAGATATTTTAAACGCCAACACTGGCCCTGTTTTTCTAACCTACAAGGCCAGAAAAGAGATAGATGAAATTTTTGAAAATGTTATGAGAGATAATCCCGTTTATGATTTTGAAGCTGAAGATGATGTAAAACATACTTTCTGGAAAATTTCGGATGATTCAACTATTGAAAAAATTACCGGGCAATTCAAAGAGATAAATAATCTCTATGTTGCCGATGGACATCATCGCTCGGCTTCGGGAACTATTGTTGGTCAAAGAAGACGAAAAGAAAATCCTAACCACACCGGCAATGAAGAATACAACTTCTTTTTGAGTGTAATTTTCCCTCATGATCAATTATATATTATGGATTACAATCGAGTGGCTAAAGATTTTAACGGTCTGAAGAAAAATGAATTTTTGAATAAAGTTAGAGAAAAATTTGAACTTGAACAATCGAAAGTCCCTCTTAAGCCACAAAAAAAGCATCGATTCGGGATGTATTTAGACGGTCAATGGTATAGATTAATTGCAAAAGAAGATAGTTTTGATTCGAATGACCCTGTAAAATCATTGGATGTCACTATTTTACAGAATAATCTTCTTACTCCTATCTTAAATATCGTAAACCCAAAAAAAGATAAAAAAATAGATTTTATTGGTGGAATTCGAGGTTTAAGTGAACTGGAAAGACGTGTGAACGCTGGTGAATCAGTCGCTTTTTCCATGTTTCCCACTTCAATAGAAGAATTAATGGAAATCGCCGATGCAGGAAAAATTATGCCGCCTAAATCCACCTGGTTCGAACCTAAACTACGTTCAGGAATTATTGTTCATCTTTTGGATTAGTCTCATAACTACCTTCCGGAGAGAATTATATCTGCCTTTGGGTTATCATCCTTCTTTGAATTCTGCCGACGTCATCCCGGCTCTACAGGGTCAAGTGCCTACAGAAGAATAAGAGAGGCGAGGTCACCTGTGGATTTCCAAAAATGAGTTGTACTTTAAACTGGAATTTTCAGATCGATCAATTAGTCCCATTTGCCGGGTGAGGTGATAACTCGCCCGGGAATCTGAAACTTCTCTAAATAAACTTAACGCCAGAGCTTGACACAAACTATGCCACCGTCGAAATCGGCATCTACTTTTCTTCCGGAAATACTTGCAAAGGGATGTTAATTTGATGATTATTAATTGTGGCAGTTTCCTTTTATTAATGTTAGGATTATCTTATAACTATACTATACAGTCGTTTATAGAAGGGAACTGCTATTCTAATGAATTGTTCTGACTATATCAATTATGAAAATAAATTAAACACTTGAAGGTATTTGGAGTAATTTTTTATGAATATATTCTTTTTAACATCTGCAGCACCAAAGAGAGCTGGATTTGCCACATCGGAAAAAAGACCGCCTCTTGGCTTAGGATATCTTATGGCAACTCTCAAGAAAAAAAATCATAATCTATTTTTCAGCGATGAGTATTTAAGACCTTCAAATATTTTAGAAACAGATTTTTTAGAAAAAAATGATATAAATTTTGTTGGAATATACTCAAATACTATATGTTATCCTTCTACTTTAAAAATGTTTGAAATTCTTAATGAGAAAAGGATAAACGAAGAATGGCATGGCAAAATAATGGTTGGCGGTCCGCATACATCAGTTGCTTATAATAAAATTCCGGAATATGTTGACTATATAGTAATTGGAGAAGGCGAAATTTCCGTTCCAAAGATAATTAATGGAGAAATTAAAGATAGAATTATCCATGGTGAAAAAGTTGAGGATATGGATGCTTTGCCTTTACCGGCATGGGAAGAATTTATTTACAGACCGTATGATTGGAGCTCTCCATGGTTTCCGGAAACATATCCAATATACACTTTAAATACAAGTCGTGGCTGCCCTTTTGATTGTACGTTTTGTTCTGTAAAAAAATTCTGGGGAAACAAGTATAAATACATGAGTGCTCCCAGAATTGTAAATGATATTGAATATATGATAAAGACTTATGGTGCTAAAGGGATATATTTTAGAGAGGATCATTTTACATTAAATAAAAACAGGGTTGTGGAATTCTGCAACTTGCTTTTAAAGAAAAATATAAAAATTGATTGGTTTTGCGAATCGAGAGTTGACAATTTGAATAACTTGGAATATCAGAAATTGATGTCCAAAGCAGGTTGCAGGGCTTTATACATAGGAGTTGAAAGTGGTAGCCCGAGAATGTTGGAATTTTATAAAAAGGGTGAAACTGTAGAACAATTTATAGAAAGTTTTAAAATATCAAAAAAAGCGGGAATAAAAACTTATGCAAGTTTTGTCGTGGGATTTCCTACTGAAACAGAAAAAGATATTAAATTAACAAACGAATTAATAGAAAGAATTAAGCCGGATTTTTATTCAAAGAATATTTTCCTCGGCATTCCCGGTAGCGAATTATACGATTATTTAAAAGAAAATAAATTATATGAATATGAAGATAGTTCAGGAATTTTATATCCTAAAGGTTATTTAAAAAATGTAAAAAAATATTATAATAATAGTAGGTATTATAAAGTTTATGATAGAAATGGAAACAAAATAGATCCTAATAGAAGGAAACCGATATGGAAAAGGTCTTTTAGAAAAGAACTAAAAAGAGTATTTGGAAAAAGTTCAAAATGCATGTAGATGGTAATAATATTGATATTAGCGTTATAATGCCTGTTTATAACGCTCAAAAACACTTGAATGATGCAATAAATAGCATATTGTCCCAGACTTTAAATAATTTTGAGTTTATAATAATTGACGATTTCTCTACTGATTCAACCAAAGAAATAATTAATTGTTTTTTAAAAAAAGATTCCAGAATCAGATATATAGAAAATGAAGAACAATTAGGTGTTACCAGGAGTTTGAATATTGGTATAGAGTTGGCAAAAGGAAAATATATCGCAAGGATGGATACAGATGACATTAGTTTGCCTGAAAGATTTATAAAACAGTTTGATTTTATGGAAAAAAATCCTGATGTAGGTGTATGCGGGTCTTATTATGAAATATTTGGATCTAGAGAGAAAATTTTAAAAAATCCAGTTAATCATGATAAAATAAGAACCAGGTTATTTTTTAAACCATGTATTGGGCATCCAACAGTAATGATGAGGTCTGAAATATTAAAGAAAGTAAAATATAATGAGAAATTCACTTCTGCACAAGATTATGATTTATGGGCTAGATTAGGAGAGATCACAAAGTTGTATAATTATCCTGAAATCCTGCTTAAATATAGAAGTCACGATAAACAAATAAGCACGAAATCTAATACCCTCCAGACAAATATGGCTAATGAAGTGAGAAAATATTACCTGGAGAAACTGAATATTTCTCCTAATCAGAAGGAGTTGCTGGCATATAACTTCTTGTGCGACAATGAATATGATAAAGTAGATTTGAATAGCTTAGAGAGTTTTTTTTATGAAGTAATTTTAAAAAATAGAGAAATAATTTATTTTCCTATAAAAGAATTTGAGAAAATGATTATTTTGAAGTATTGGAGAGTGTGTAAAGAAAAAGGGGGGGAAGGAGTTAAAAGCTTTAGAAATAGTAAGTTATCAAATAATATACCATATCCTTTTTCAATATATATAAAATCACTTCTATATTCGATATTTTAAAGGGATTTGCTCTTTATGTGTTTGGCAAATTCAACCAATAATTGCAATTGAGTCATTATGCGGCCTTCCTTGAACAATATCCATTGAAAATCTCATCAGTTGGTTCATAATAAAGACGGCTGACCTTTTTCTCTTTAACCTTTTTTAAATTGCACTTGTTATTTGAAATCAAAAATTTAAAAATTCAGATTTTATCCGTATAAAAAAGGGGATCCCTTATTGAGGACCCCCTTCCTTCGAACTGTTTCCCGGCAGCAGATCTTCCTATCTTATTGCCGCTTTAAGCGCAAACTGCACCCGGAAGCAGTCATATTCATCAGAGTCTGTTGTGGTAGTTACTCCTCCGCTGTTTTCTCTTGTAGTCCACTTTGTCTTCAGATATGAAAATTCTAACATACCTGTAATATTATCTGTTATCCCGTACATCGCGTTCGCGAAGATAAGGGAGTTCATATCGCGGAATCCTGTGCTCCCGCCTTTCGGAAGATCATATTCATCTTCGTCCGGGTCGTCGAAAGAATAACCTGTGTTAAAAGTCAACCTGGAAGAGGGCTTCACTGAAAGCATCCCCCATCCACCCATTGTGGGAAGCGGCTCATATATATCGTCTGTGTTCTGAAGGGCGCCTCCGAAATAAGTCTTAAGCGCCTGACCTATAAAGTATTCACCCTTGATCGATATATGTTTGTTGAATCTGAGCTCTAAATCACCGTTAAATGACCATGAATCGATACTTTCTTCCGTGACTTTTTCCGGTGAAGCTGTCTCATCTGTTCTATTATATTTCTCCTGTCCGTAATGACCGGATACTCCGAGTGAGAGCTTTCCTTCTTCAGAGAATTCAGATGCGATTCCAACCCTTCCCTGTACTGCGGGCATTGCTGCGTCGGCGCCGTTGTCAACACCGTCTCCAGCGTTTACATTTATAGTGTCGTTGTAACCAATGCTGAAATCTCCGCCCATATTTCTGGTAACGGCAAGATCCAGCAAAACCTCAGCTCCTCCGTTAATATCTGTCCATGTAGAGAATCTCACCTGGGGTCTTCTGTATCCGATATTCCCTTCGCCCCATGCCACACTGTAATTTACTGTCTTCGGCACCAGAGGGGAGATGACATCCCAGGTCTGACCCGCGAGAACAGACCATTTCTTACCTGCCATCTTGAAATAGGCGTGTCTCAGCATAGGGGTTGCCTTATTCTCAGCGCTTGCCCCGCCTCCGTAGAAATCGAATTCCAGGGTAGCCTGTGTTTTTACACATTCTTCATTCCAGAAAAAGTCGAAACCCAACCTGCTCTCCCTGGTACTGAAATAGAGGGCGTTGTCAGCTTCATCATATCTCGGAACGTAGATATGAAAATTACCCGGATAGATCCGGGCGTTGTCATAGGCAATGTCGGATTTGAAGTAGCCGTGGAATTTGAATTGATATTTTCCGCATTTCTTAGCGCACTCCCCGCCGCTGACATCCAGCGCAGGAAGGGACAAAGCGAAAACGGCTATAAGTAAATAGAGTGTTATTTTATTCCTCATACTTCTCCTCTCTTTCCGGCAGCTTTAAAACCATCCCCCCGCCTTCGGGGCGCGATTCAAGAAAGCTGCGCGTAGATAAGTTTTCAGGGTCATAACAAGACCCTGAACAAATAGATTACTTTCCTGTTATTTAGAGGATTCAATCCTCTCTGTCAACTTTTATTTTAGCGGGTTCTTTCAGCAGATATCTTTTGCGGAACACACCTTATTTCCACCGCTCTCTCTGAAAAGATTAAAAACCCGGTTAAAACTTTTCATCATATTTTGTCCAGAGCATGTCACCTAATTCCCAGGCTTTTTTCACAACACTTCCACCCTGCCGGAGTGTGTAGTCTGTTAAAAACTCCCGCCTTCTTCTCTTATTCTTAATCATAAGAGCTTCTTTCTCGAACTCCAGCTGATCTGCAAACAACTTCTTCTGAACAGGATCCCAGCAGTTTCGAACGTCATGGCGCATATCTCCCCAGCGCTGGGCCGCGAGTGTTCCAAGACGGTTAAAAGCCCACCATGCTGATTTTCTTGTATATCCATCAGGTCTTCCCGGAGTCTTATACGACTCCGGAAGATCTTCAACCCCGCAATAAACGGGGATATAGACCGAAGTCGCTATATTATCCATCGCGAGCCAGACGACCCCTCCGATATCGTCAGGCAGCCACTCTCTTGACTGTATAATCGTACCGTACATCGTGTACCACCGCGCGATTGTCCGTTCTCCCAGAAATCTTATATCTCCGTCATCGGATACTTGAAACCAGCTTCCAGGTATGTCATCTATTTTCAGCTGATCATAGGGCAGGAATGGATTTGCCAGCGGAGATACTACCTCTTTACCATCTTCGTCTTTTACCGTTATCTTCCGGGTCATATCGTACGGTGTACCTTCATAATAATCCTTAAAAACATCGATCAGATCCTGAACGGAAACCTTCTCGTCAGGCTTAACGGAAAATGGATAGTTCTCCGAGGTGGGACTTAGATTCAGTGAAGGAGCGAGCATATCAAATACCCTCCACTCTCTTCTTCTGCCCGCGATAGATTTTCTGCTGTCGGGAGCATACACGTAGCAGAACTCGAAAGTTTCCCCCTTCTCCCACCAGCCGTTCTCCTCAGCCACACTGTAGATATTATCAGACGCCATGAAGTGATCGGAATCTTCAAGGTCCAGCCCCCTTATCCGGCTGGCATTGGCATTTACAGAAATATGATCGTCGGGAACCCTCTGTGCGGCCCACACAGCTCCGACCTTCCCCTTTCCCGGTCCTACTATCTCAAAATGCCATACCTCTTTCTTATCTGATATAGTCAGACATTCGCCAGCGTCATTCCAGCCGTATTTACTCGTTAATTCATCCGCTATCCTTATAGCTTCACGGGCGCTGGAAGCCCTCTGCAGCATCAACTTGCAAAGCCTCTGACAGTCAATCAGGCAACTATCTGACTGCAGTTCGTCTCTACCGCCGAATGTGGATTCGCCGATGGCCAGCTGCTTCTCATTTATACACGGATACGCGGTATTGAGATAACCGTATGTCTTTTCAATCTGTGGGATACTTCCTATCGGAATATGCTTGTATGCCGGCATAGCCAGCGAATCGTCCGACTCCCTCCTGTACATAGTTACCTTTTCATTCCGGCCGTGCCTCTCTGCCGGCCTTACATCGATCCAGGAACGGGTTCTGTGGCTGTCGTCGGTGTGTGAAGTGATAACAGACCCGTCCACCGTGGCATCCCTGCCGGCTGTAATAGAGGTGCAGCCCTCCGGCACTCCTCCCTCCCAATCACTCTTATCCCGCGAAAATAACACCACGGGTATCAATAAAAAGATAAAAATAACAGATATTCTCTTTCGCATTGCAATCTCCTTATTTAAACCTGAACCTGATATTCCGATCGATTTATGTTCATCCGTAGGATACTAATATTTAATGTGGTAACCTGTCAAAGGATAAAGGGGTTGGAACTTCTTGCAATTTCACCTGCAGTTTTTATTTCCGGAGTGGTCCCCGGGCCATTCAAAGTGGCGCTGATTTAATAACCTTTTGCAGTATCAATGAAGAACTCACTCCTTTGATTCTTTTGAAGTGATTCAAAAACATCTTTGAAACTTACCTCGATGTCACAGGTGTCGGTGAGAGCAGCCTGATGAGGTGTAATATAAACACTGTCATTCATCCATAGCCTGGATGAAGCCGGCAGGGGCTCTGAGCTGAAGACATCTAATGTCGCTCTGGATATATATCCTTTTTCTATAGAATCTAAAATCGTTTTCTCCTCGACCAGCCCGCCTCTTCCGACATTTATAAAATGAAGATTCTTAAAATTCGAGAAGAATTTTCCGCTTAGCATATTCTCGTTCTTACCCGCGGCCGGCAATGTGGATATCAGAATATCTATCTCCGGAGGTTCTGCAAGGAAATCACAGGCAGGATATACTTCCACAAAACAGGGGGTCTCTCTTCCGTCCGTATTGACACCGAGAAGCTCAAAACCAAATCCTGAAAGAAGCCTCGCCACTTCGCGACCCATATTTCCCGTTCCAAGTACAGCTATTCTATTCTTATTATCTTTCTCATTAACTACCTTTCGCCAGACTCCGGATTTCTGCTGCTTGTAAAGCTCATATAAATTCTGCTTTTCTGCAAGAATATGAGCCAGGCAGTACTCCGCCATTTTTCTTCCCATATTTCCCACAGTCCGTGATATTATTATATCTTCATTCAGATCATCCCTTTCAAGAAAGGCGTCCGCTCCGGCGCCGAAAGAGTGGATCCATAAAATATGGGAGATATCGAGGTTTCGGGGCAAAGTGAATGCCGTAAGGGCATTATACTCATTCAGTGTTTCCTGATCGATACTCTCAAAATAATCTATACAGATATTTTCCGCTTCAGCATATTCTTTTATCCGTTCATGAAAATCCCGGGCGAGTCTTCCGGAAGTTATTATTCTGTATTTATCTGTCATGTTGCATCATACCTCAATAAACAGTATGCTTATTCCCGCTTGATATTACCACATCACAAAGAAAGAGAGAAGAAATCATCTGCTTTGAAAGCCCCCCAAGCAATTTCTCAGTTATCATCTTAAAACACCATATCTTCTAACGAATTTCGTACCTGGCAAGGTAGCCTCGCAGCCCGCCGCTGTTAATCTCTTTCTTCCAGGATGCTTTGAGAAAAACACTTTTAAGGAGATTTTTTCTGCCGAGATATATATAGGCAACAGCCCCGCCGCACCGTTCCTTCAGGAAAGTTACAAATTCATCGAGCAGAGCTTTTGCTCCTCCGGTATCACCGGAGCGTATTCCGTACGGAGGGTTACATATAATAACAGTTTTCTCAAGTGAATCTATGCTTTGAAAAGGCCTGCAGGTTATATCAACATCCCCCCCTCCGGGAAGGCGTTTAAGATTATTCCCAGCTGCCCTCGCAGCATCTTCAGATAAATCACTTCCGGCTATCAGCCCCTCCGGAAGCGTTCTAATCTGCTTTTCATAATCCTTTTTAACCATTTCCCAGATTTCTTCATCAAAATCGGGTAACTGCTCAAATCCAAACTTACACCTGAGATAACCCGCAGGAATACGGCAAGCGTACATATATGCTTCGGCCAGCAGTGTTCCTGAACCGCACATTGGATCGTACAGCCGCCTCTGGCCGCTCCACCCGCTGAACTTTATTATTGCGGCAGCTACTGTTTCCTGCATTGGAGCACTGACCGAATCGAGTCGATACCCCCTTCTGTGGAGTGAACCGCCTGAAGTGTCAACACTGATGGTAGCCTTGTTATTGTGAACATATAAATTCAGCCATAGATCCGGATCTTTAGGATCAACATCGGGCCTCCGGCCGCTTATCTCGCGAAAATAATCAACGACTGCGTCTTTGAGCCGCCGCTCAGCGTATTGAGAGTGGCGTATACGGCTTTTCGAGACATTAGCCTTTACGGCAAAGGTATCGTCAAGAGATAGCAGCCTTTTCCACGGCAGAGATTTAGCCGTTTTATATAGATATTTCTCGCTGTGGCAGTCAAATGTCAGGATCGGCGCGAGCACGTGCGACGCAAATCTTGAAGTGTAGTTTACCCGGTATAGCGTTTCATGATCGGCTGTGAAATATATTCCACGGTAGGTTGTCCTGACATCAGAGGCACCGAGCTTTGATATCTCTTCAGCTTCCAGTTTCTCCAATCCACTGGAGATTTGCGCGAAATATCTATTAGTTTTCTGGTACGCGAACCTATCATCTAATGAACGTTTCATCTTTTCTTGCTTGATATAGCATACCCCTTTTTCGAATATCTTAAGCTTAAATAAGTACTTACTATTCTATAAACTCGTTGCCCACTTTACGCGCGCGCTCAGGTTTATCTAAATTAATATCCAGCGCTAACCCTATTTCAACAAGCAGGTTCCATCCAGCGGTCAGAAATATGTATGGATTCATATTTCCTCCTTCCGGAACACGTATAGTTGTAAACGGGGTATCTCTATCCGCGATCGCGATGACTGTCAGTCCAACACCTTCAACCAGGACTTCCTGAAATTTCTCTATTTCCTCCTCGATTGGATCTATTACAAACACAATATCATTACTTTCCATGACCTCTTCGATACCGTGTACCGCGTAGGTGCCTTCGAGAAAGTCAGATTTCTTCCTTGTGATTTCATTCGTTTTCAGAGTAAGTTCTTCAGCTACACCGTCATCATAGCCCGCGAAATAAATTGTCGGCGCCTTTGCGGCTTTTTCAACGATACCGGGTTTTATACGCATGGTAAGTGTTTTTTTGATCTTGCCTGCCAGCTCTTTAAGATCGACTGAATTACTATTACCGGCAATATGCCATAATATCGATTCGTAAAAAAGAGCCTGTTCGACTACACTCTTTGTAGCCGCTACCGCCTGCTCCCATCCGCAATTTAAAACAAAGGTTTCATTACATGCCTCTTCGAGAAGTGTTCCCTCGTTGGCGGTAAGAGCAAAACGGAATTCATTGCCTTCATCTGCCAGTTTCTTGGCCAGTAAAACAACCTCCTTGGTCCTCCCCGAGTTTGAAGCGCAGAAAACCGCGAATTCAGACAGATCGTACTGCGCAGACTGACGTGATCCGTCTGTTGATATTGAAAGATCGAGTCCCATTTTCAACCCCTTGCGTATCGCATTTTTTGCGGGGTAGATTCTACTTGAACCTTCACCTGTAAGCATAAGCCTGCCAGCATTTTGTATCTTGCAGGCAACCTCTTTCGTCTGGTCCGGATCAAAGTTCTCAACAACGCTTACAGTATCGATCATCTCCCTTGCTAAAGCGTATTTTGAATACTTCTCCTCTTCTATATTCATTCAATGCTCCTTCCGAAAAAAAAAAGAATAGAAAAACTCCGGCCGGGATCTATCTTTAAATCCCGATACTGAATCTCAAGTTACATTTATTAATATAGAACAACAGTTATAACTTGCCGTTATATCATTTGTTAAGAATCCCTCTTACTGATTTCACCTGCCAGCTTCTTAAAATCCTCTGTTTCCCCGCGCACCTGTTTTACAAAACTGTTGTCTTCGATCGTTCCAATCGCGGCGTTCATCTCCTCAATATTTCTGTATGTATTCTGTCTGAACTTATTATCGAAATCCTTCTTTCTGGATCTATAGACGGCCCGGTTAACAAATTCCTGAATCTCAACTGCTCTTTCAAGAGCTCCCAGCCAATCCTCTTTAGTAAACTCCGTATCGGAACCATTTATATCCCGAAGGGTAGCAAAGGCGTGTTTCTGTTTTTCAAACGGATATTCCTGCCATAGCTGGTCATATCTTTCGTGAATATCCTTCCAGGAAGAAAGTTTCCCCTTAACAATATCTCTACGCAGACAGTCAACATCTCCTTCAGCGATAAGCTGTCCTCCTATATTAAGCCATCTCTCTTCGCGCTCACACCCTAGTTTTTCAACCATCGATGAAAATCTTAATGAAGGATCAGATGCCATATATTCTATCAGATTCTTTACAGCGTAATAATGAAGCATATCAGAATAGGCCCTGTATGCCTCATAAACTTTAAAGATGATGACCTTTCTTTTTGACTTTTCCATATTTTCGCCCAGAATTTCCAGTTTATCTATCTTTCCTTTAGAGCCGGTGAGAAGCTCACGCCCCGCTGCAGCCAGCTTATCTTCGTCTTCATTACCGTCTAATTCACCTCTCTCGCGCAAGCTCGCTTTCGCTGCCGCAATCTCGAGCAGTCTACGGGCCTTTATTATTTCTTCCGCTGTATCCGGAGCTAAAGGGTCGAATTCAATATTCTGTATCTTCCTCTCGCGTTTGTCTCTATTCCTGAACTTGGAGGAATTTCTTGCCAGGGCATACATATTATACAACCACCAGTATGCCGGCAGGACTTCAAGCCTGCCCTTTACGTCATTATTATTAACCAGTGAAAAGGGGAGAGGAATATCGAGTTCAGCCGGATAATCGGCTTTAGCAAGAAGAACAAAGGAAGCAAAACGGCACGAATGTTTAACGCTGACACATAATCCCGGCCAGAATCCTCTGCCCGCCTGAATTTCATTGTCGTTGGCGCGGCTGTTGTGATTTGAACCTATCGTAGCGCCCGCGGCCATATTACTCTGGCCCATAACCACAGAGGCTATCAGAAACGAATTGTTGTGATGCTGTTCGTGAGCGGGAAATATCAGATTGTTGAGGACTTCACAACATGAAATGGTAGAATTATCCCCCAGGAAGGAGTTTATAAGCCTCGCTCCGTATTTCAGATTTGAATTATCACCAAGAATAAACCTCACTGCCTTGCAGCCGTAAAAGACATGACAACCGAAACCGATAATACCATTTACGAGCTCTACACCCTCTCCGATCTGTGTCTTTTCTGTTTCCGATGAATTAATAGTAAGATTCTTTAATTTGTTGACCCCTTTAATATAACAATGGGAACCGATCTTTACATCTTTTAGAATACGTGAATTCTTGATAACACACTGACTTCCGATAGTACCGTAATATCCTCTGCTTGAATCAAAACTCTCCTGAGTTATCTTCTTCAATTTTTCCTGCAGCGCCGTGTCATCTCTGTATTTTGCCCATATATAGGCGTCAGCTGTTATTATACCTTCGAAGGGCAACACGCTGCGGCATCCCGCTTCATTCATCAGGTCGAGCCATATTCGTACTTCCTCCTGCTCACCCTCCTTTATAATTCCATTTCCGAATTTGGCGTGATTTGTAGTATGCATTTCATTGATATTTGACAAAATAGTTCTGTCACCCACAATGAAATGTGATAAATAAAATACATCGTGGACCGCTACATCATCTCCTATATCACACGCAATTATCAAACTGTTTGTAATTCCGGCAGGCACCTTCAGATCATGGTGGTCAAGGATCACGTTTCTCACGTTTCCTATTCGAACACGGCCGTAGAAATCATTATTCTTTATCTGTCCGGGATCAAATTTGTCGGTTACGAATATTTCATCCCAGTTATCGGAAGTATTGTTATTCTTCACAAGCCTGCGCACTTCATCGGAGCTGAGGTTACGCCACCTTTTTTCAGGCCATAAAGCCTGGCTATAACGATGGTAGTACTCATCTTTTCCCTTCGGAAGGTACTCCTCCGGAATAAAATTTCTACCTATAACACCTGCCGGTAAAATTCTGACACTATCCAATTGTTCCTGCTCCCTCTGTCAAATCTCTCATTTTTTATATTATTATTGATTTATTGCCAACTGAAAGTGTACAATCAAATAGATAAGATTTCAAGATTATTCCCTCTCTCCTTGATATTTTCCACTAAAGATATAAATGATATACAGGATATATCCGATTCTCAGCAATTCTTCTAAAAACCACAGAAGTTAAATATTCAGTTACATAACATATATTAGATCTTAAGGTTAGAGTGTACCCCCTAATCGTTGACAAAATGGGTGATTTCCGTTATATTAAATCAATGGAGACAAGAAGATGAAAAAGATAAATCCCTATTTCCTCAGCTTACTTTCCGCTCTCGCGCTTATCCTTTTTACATCCGGATGCTATACAATACTGAACCATCCCCGTGTCGAAACTGAACCACAGAATGACTATGAATATTATTCCTGTTCCGACTGCCATGGTCAAAACGCCTATTTTGGTCACTACTATCCTCCCCTCGCATATCCCGGCATGTGGCATGATTACTACATTCAACCATGGTGGTACGGTGAAATAGACAATACCGGGGAACAGGATATTCCGGTAAGAAGTATAATTGGAGATAGAGAAATAAGAATCCAGGATAATGATTTTATTACAAACCCCGGCAATATACGCGGCGGGTCTCCAACGGCCAGGGAAGTCAGAAAGACCGACACAGAGAAAAGTAACACAAACAGCGGTTCAACAAAGGATAATAGAACAAAAAGAATAAAGAGGTCTGAAAGAAAAGCACGGGAAAGCTCGAAAACAAGAGATAATAACGATTCCAGAGATAACAACAAAGACAGATCAGGTGATGATAATCGCCGATAAGTTTTATCAGATGTCCATCCACTTCTTTTCGCTGCGAGGTGAATATTGAATAAAGGAAAAATAGTTATTTTTACTGTAATAATGCTCTTTGCTGCCATTTCTGTTCGTTCACAGATAATAGAGACTATTTCTGCTCGTTCACAGATAATAGGAAGTCTGCAGGCTGACAGGCTGGGCTTTCTCAACACATACCAGTCGGGCGGAAGGGCGGCATCTCTTGGCGGAGCTTATACTGCTGTAAGTAACGACGCGTTCGCTCTGATCTACAACCCCGCGGGTCTGACTCAGATAAAAAAGAAGGAATTATCATTCGGTATACATTACAGCACGGAAGATCTATCCACTAATTACGACGGACATAATTTTCTGCTTCCTAATTCTTCCGCCGGGATAAGTCACCTCACAACAGTATATCCCTTCCCCACTTACCGGGGTAGCCTGGTTCTCGGGTTCGGTGTTTTCAAAGTGGCGGATTCAGATCTGGAATATTTCAAGAGTTCTTACCGGGCTGATCTGAACGGCACTGTCACGAATACACTCAATCAGACGGGAAATATATATCAGTACCGTTTCGGCGCGGGAGTCGATATTTCACCGAGGATAGCAGCAGGCGCTAATCTCGTGGTTTGGGACGGATCTTCGGGATTCGTGGAAGATATTTCCTTCGAGCATACAACCTTGGATTCATTCTATGTTTTCAGTGATGACGTTTCTGTCAATCTCGACGGGCTGAGTATGGAGATCGGCCTGCTGTTCAGATTGTCCAAGGCACTCAGAGCCGGACTAAAGATAAGCACTCCTGCATGGTTATCGTACGACGGGAACGCCGTTGAATACTATGACGGAAGTTATTCAGACGGCGCCGGGTGGACAACAGATCCTTATTACTATTATATCGAAGACGAGTATACACTGCCCATGAAACTTAGAGGAGGAGTGTCATACCGATTCAGGAACCTTCTTCTATGCGCGGACGCCGAATATTGTGACTATACTCAGACTGAATATAACGGTAAAAAACTATACGTTAACCGTGCTGGTGCTGTCCTGGAGAAAACACTTGATTTTAGTTTTGGAGCAGAGTTTACTCTCCCCTTCTACCCGGCTAAACTCCGGGCGGGTTATTCCTATCACCCCTCCAGATTTATTGGAATGGAAGAATTGGCCTATATAGAAGAACCAACACCCGAAACAATTAACATTAAATCTAACTGGTCTCTTTTCGACGTTATAAAGAAGCGCCAGCTCTATTCCTTCGGCGTAGGAGGGCTTATAGACAAGGTTCTAAAGCTCGACCTGACTGTTTCAGTAGGAAGTTTCGAAAGGGAGACAGAATATCTGACAGAAACTGTAGAATTTACTAAAACCTCCCTTTCAACATCTTATCGATTCTAATGAGGTCTTATCCTTTTAAGAATATGCCTGTTTTTTTGCGTTAGGTCTATAGCGGAGGGTGTTTTCCTAAGGGGAAGATATATCGGATCAGATACGCTGGATTCCTGAGGGCTGCTGAATCAGTCCTTTACCAGAAGATTAGCGAGAGCTTCCTTTGCGGCCATCTGCTCGGCATCTTTTTTATTTTTGCCTCTTCCTTTTCCGCGAACTCTTCCATCGATATTCACTTCGATAAAGAATATTTTATCATGTTCAGGACCCCTCGTAGATTTTACTCTGTAGTCAGGATATTCGGCGTATTTCCGCTGTGAGAGTTCCTGAAGTTCACTTTTGTAGTTTATATGATCCCTGTGCTCAATATCTTCACGCAAGGTGCCCAGAATAAAATTAGAGATAAACTTCCTGGCCGCTCTCAGGCCACCGTCAATATATATTGCTCCGATAATTGCTTCAATAACGTCGGATTGTATTGACTCCTTACTGTGTACACCGTCCCTGTAGGCATTGTCACTGAGAATTATATGCTCCTTGAGATTGATTATCTCCGCTTTCTTTGCCAGAACATTTTTACTTACCATAAGCGATTTCTTTTTTGTAAGCTCTCCTTCATTTTCATCGGGAAATTTCTTCATAAGGTATTCAGCAGTGGCAAGTCCGAGAACAGCGTCACCTAGAAATTCAAGACGCTCATATGTGGTATCCTTATTCCCGTTTAAGGGTTCCCCCAGAACTGAACTGTGGGTTAATGCCTCTATAAGATTATCTCTACGGTGAAAGTGGTGCCCTATCTTATTCTCCAGGATGTCAAGATGAGATCCCCCGGTATCGTCAGAAGCCCCCCTGAAAAAGGACTTTAAACGATTTATAAACCCTCTCATAAGAAATCTCTTCAGTTCAGCAATTAAAACTTTTTCAAAACAAGGCTTACGTTATGTCCGCCAAATCCAAAGGAGTTACTCAGCACATAATTTAATTTTTTCTCGCGTGCTTCGAATAAATGGTTCAGCCTGCAATCCTCATCAATCTTTTCAAGATTAGCTGTCGGCGGCATAATATTATTTACGAGCGCCATTGTAGAGATGATAAATTCCACTCCCGCAGCACCTCCGAGAAGATGGCCGGTGCAGGATTTAGTTGAACTGACATCTACAGAACTATCTTTTCCGAAAAGAGATAATATAGCCTGCGCTTCAGCCCTGTCGTTATACTGAGTCGATGTGCCGTGTGCATTAATATATCCAATCTCTTCCGGTGTAATTCCAGCATCCTTGAGGGCCATACGCATCGAGCTCAGAGCCCCTTCTCCATTTGGAGAGGGAGAAGTTATATGATACGCGTCCGCCGTCATACCAACCCCCGCTAACTCGGCAAATATCTCAGCTCCGCGGGCCTTTGCGTGTTCCAGTTCCTCAATAAGTATAATTCCCGCTCCTTCAGCCATAACAAATCCGTCACGATCCGAGTCAAATGGACGGCTGGATCCTTTTGGATCTTCATTCCGGGTTGAGAGTGCTTTCATCTGACAAAACCCGCCAAGAGCCATGGGAGAAATAGTGGCTTCAGCTCCGCCGGTTACAACGGCCTCCGCATATCCGCTCTTTATTGCCATCCATGAAGTCGCTAAAGCGTGTCCGCCTGAAGCACAAGCTGATACTGTAGCGTAATTGGGGCCCTTGAACCCGTATCTGATAGAAACCAGACCTGAAGCCATATCAGAAATCATCATAGGAATAAAGAAAGGACTTATCCTTGAAGGTCCACCTTTCAAGTATCTTGCGTGCTGCTTTTCAAAGGTTTTAATCCCACCGATTCCTGAGCCGATTATCACTCCAAAATTGTCACCATCGGCCTTGTCGACATCCAGAAGACTGACTGTCTCAGCTGAAGCCGCTACAGCCAGCTGGGAAGAACGATCCATCCTCTTCGCGTCCTTCCTTTCCATATACTCGTTAGGATCAAAGTCTCTTACTTCACCGCCTACCTGTGAACTGTAATCACTAACGTCAAAAGCCTTTATTATATCAATACCGGGCCTGCCGGCGACGATGTTTTCCCAGTTTTCTTCCACAGTCTTTCCACACGGGCTTATAATCCCCATTCCCGTAACTACTACTCTTCTGCTGCTGGCGGACATATTCCCCCCTGTACTAACCATTAAAGATTCCCTTTATAAAGGGCTCTGGTAATACTTCTGAAGTTTTATACCCGTAATCTCCGGTTTCAATCACATCTCTTCTCTAACCTTACAGATTCCCGTAGAGAAACGCGCTAATACTACTCCTTTACGTTATCCTTAACATAATTAATCGCTTCCCCTACTTTTGTTATCTTTTCAGCTTCTTCGTCCGGAATCTCCATACCGAATTCTTCCTCGAGAGCCATAACGAGTTCTACTGTATCGAGAGAATCAGCACCGAGATCATCGATAAATGAAGCCTCTTCCTTTATCTGATCCTGATTAACTGAAAGTTGTTCTTCTATAACCTTTTTTACTCTGTCTTCGAGTGCCATCTAGCTTTTACCTCCTGTTTCTTTTAAAGCACTAAGCCATCACCATTCCACCATCACAGTTTATAACCTGACCTGTGACATAACTTCCGAGCTCGGAGACGAGGAACAGCACTATACCCGCCACATCACTTCCGGTTCCAAACCTTCCGAGTGGTATCTGATTAAGCATGCCTTCCCTTATATCATCGGAAAGCTTCGCCGTCATCGCTGTCTTGATAAATCCCGGAGCAATCGCGTTTGCTGTTATGCCGCGAGGAGCTAATTCCTTCGCAACCGATTTAGTAAACCCTATGACACCGGCCTTACTGGCGGCATAATTACTTTGGCCCGCGTTTCCCATAAGACCTATAACCGATGCTATATTGACTACGCGGCCAAACCTTTTCTTAAGCATATGCTTAGTAACCGCCTTAGTAAAATTATACGAGCCGGTCAAATTAACCTTGATAACACTTTCCCATTCTTCATCCTTCATGCGAAGAAGAAGGTTATCCCGGGTAACTCCCGCATTGTTTATCAAGAAATGAACCTGATCGTGCCATCCCAGAACGCTTGAGACACATTCAGCGACACTGGCTGAATCTGCAATATCACACTCGAGGGCGAGCCCCCCGGCTCCCTTCTCTTCTATCAGAGAAACCGTTTCAGAGGCACCTTCAGGGTTAACATCAACCACAGCTATATCAACACCTGAACCGGCTAGAGCAAGAGCTATTTCCCTTCCTATACCCTGACCGGCTCCGGTAACAATCGCCGTTTTACCTTTGAGATCCATTATAAACTATCCCCTTTTTACATAAATCGATCAAATACAAAAGATATCTATCAAAAAACACACATTTAATAAAGCAATACTTTATACAAAATCGTTCCCCGAGGCAACAATCTTTTTTATTTCTTCAACAGTGCCGGCTCTTGTTACTGTCCTTCGGCGGTCAATCCTCCTCATTAGACCTGAGAGCACCCTGCCGGGTCCCGCTTCAATAATATCCCCGTCCCACTTCTTCAGAAGTAAATCCATAGAATCAGACCAGAGAACCGGACTGGTAAGCTGCCTTGAAAGAGCGTCTATAACTTCATCTCTGCTTCTTACAACATTTCCATCTACATTAGATATTACATCCACTTCGGGGTCACATATTTTAAATTTTTTTATAAAGGATACAAGTTCATCTTCAGCTGAAGAAACAAGAGGAGAATGAAAAGCCCCGCTGACATTAAGCTCAAGAACCTTCTTAGCTCCCTCTTTCTTCGCCGCTTCCATTGCTCTCTGTACCGCTTCGATATGTCCTGAAATAACTATCTGCCCGGGACAATTAATATTTGCCACCACAACAATAGAGTTCTCGGTGGAAGAATTCTCACATATTTTCTTAACGCTGGATCTTTCCATGCCGATAACCGCGGCCATTGTGCCAGGCTGGCGTAACCCAGCTTCATACATAAGCTCGCCTCGTTTCCTCACTATCTTCAAAGCATCCATAACTTCAACGGCACCGGCAGCTACAAGGGCTGAATACTCTCCAAGACTGTGTCCCGCTGTAATTACAGCTTCAATTTGAGTTTCGTTCTTAAGAACGCTCCAGACCGCCATGCTGTGAAGCAATATCGCCGGCTGTGCGTTTCTGGTTTCAGTAAGAGTAGCTTTATCGCCTTCAAAGCAAATACCCGACAGTGAAAAGCCCAAAGTTTCATCGCCTTCTTCATACAATCTCTCGGCGGTCTTAAACTCCGCGGCAAGATCCTTGCCCATTCCTACAAACTGTGAACCCTGTCCGGGGAATATTACTGCTTTCTTCATCCTGTACTGCTCCTTCTACCTGTTACTTCCAACAAAGATTATTTTCTGAATAAAACAGCCCCCCACGTCAATCCTCCTCCAAAGGCTACAAGAAGGACAATATCACCTTTTTTTATAACTTCTTCATCCTGTTCTTCAAGTTCTCCCAGCGCTATGGGTATGCTGGCTGTTGAAGTATTGCCCATTCTATCTATATTAATAACAACCTGTTCCTTCTTTAACTTCAACATTCTTCGAACACCCTCTATAATCCTGATATTTGCCTGATGAGGTATCAGAAAATCCACATCCTCGGAGCTGAGCCCGGCCGAACTCAGTGTTTCCTTAGCTGCCTGAGACATTGCTTTTACGGCATATTTAAATAATTCACTGCCCTTCATCTTTAGATATTGCTCCCCTTCTTCAATGCTTTCAGCGGTAAGGGGACTCCTCGACCCACCTCCCGGAAGATAAAGCAGGTCGGAATATCTGCCGTCCGTCTTTATAAAGGTTGATAAAATACCTTCTTCGGGAGGACATGATTCCAAAACAACGGCCCCCGCGCCGTCTCCAAAGAGAACGCATGTCGATCTATCTGTATAATCAGTTATACGGGAGAGAATCTCCACTCCAACTACGAGGATCTTATCGGCCTTACCTGATGAAATGAAGGCGTCCGCAATTGTTACACCGAAAATAAACCCGGAACACGCGGCTGTCAAATCATAAGCCGCGGCATTCTTAGCTCCGAGTCTATCCTGGAGCAAACATGCAGTTGAAGGAAATATCATATCAGAGGTAGCGGTACCGACTATTATCTGATCAAGCTCCTCAGCCTTGACGCCGGCCTTCTTTAAAGCCTTTACAGAAGCTTCATAACTGATATCACTTGCCGCTTCATCATCTCTTGCGATATGTCTTTCGCGAATACCGGTTCTTTCGACAATCCATTCATCAGAAGTATCGACAATCTTTTCAAAATCTTCATTAGTAAGTATTTTCTCGGGGATATGGTATCCCACACTTTTAATCTTTGTTCCCCTTAACTGTCGTCCGCTGCTCAAATAAGATCCTCCTTCATTCGCGTAATAATTTTCCGGTTTATTTCATTTCTGACAAATCTGCTTATGCTTATTATTCCATTCTTGACCGCCCTGGATGAACTCCCTCCGTGTCCTATAAAAACCGCCCCCTTTAATCCCAGAAGAGGCATCGCGCCGTATTCAGCGTAATCCAGTTTTTTCTTAAGGTTTCTAAAAGCCGGTTTCATAAGTAACCCGCCTAATTTGGGCAAAAAGGCATTCTTCATTTCATCTTTGAAGAAAGAACTCAAGTAAGATACGATACTTTCAGAAAATTTAAGGATTACATTGCCGACAAAACCGTCCGTAACCACTACATCCACTGTTCCTTCAAATATATCAGTTCCCTCAACATTACCAACGAAATTCAATTTGCTGTCTTTGAGAAGGGTGTATGATTCCCTGATAAGTTCATTCCCCTTGGACTCTTCCTTACCGATATTCAATAACCCTACCTTCGGGTTAGCCGTACCCATAAAGGTCTCAGAGTATATCGATCCCATATAGGCAAACTGTTCGAGATGGTGGGGATAACAGTC
This sequence comes from uncultured bacterium, assembly GCA_964554125.1. Lineage (GTDB taxonomy): Bacteria > Krumholzibacteriota > Krumholzibacteriia > Krumholzibacteriales > WJIX01 > JAGHBT01. Next base: position 31,253 of record CAZKNG010000003.1, read on the forward strand.
AGAATTAGCGCCGCCGTCGAGCAATACCGTATATTTTCCTCTAGTCGGCATAAGAATGGCGATTGCGGGGCGGCTTATCCCTCTCAGCCTTCCAAGTGATAAAAGCGATGAAGCCACAACGGCGCCCGTATTCCCGCTGCTGAAAACCGCGTCAACCCTTCCCTTTTTATGCTCTTTTACGGCAACTGAAATTGAAGAGTCTTTTTTCCTTCTTATAGCAGTCGCCGGAGCTTCAGACATCCCTATAATTTCTGAAGCGTGCACAATATCAATATGCCCGGTATCATAACCGTTACGTGAAATCTCTTCTTCAATTAATTCTCTTTTCCCAACCAGGACTACATCAAACTCGCCTCTGGCAGCCTTCACTGCTTCTACAGCCCCCTTTATCATGGCATCGGGAGCATCATCACCACCCATAGCATCAACCGCTATTCTCATTGTTTCTCCATTATACAAATATCCATATTATTACCAGAACTTACTAAGAGGTTAATAATAAGCTTGAAAAACTATCTCTAGCTTTTCTCTTCTTCCTGCTTGATAACTTCACGCCCTCCATAGTATCCGCAATTGGGGCATACTACATGAGGCGGTTTCGGTTGGTGACAGTGAGAACAGCTGGACACAGTAGGATTTGATATCTTCCAGTGTGTCCTTCGTTTTCTTTTTCTGGCTTTCGAAAGTCTTCTCTTAGGTACTGCCATTTAATCACTCCTCATCGAACTCTTAAAAATTATCTCTTCCCGCTATTCTTTAATTTATCCAAAGCTACCCACCTGGGATCCGTCTGTTCCCTCTCGCATCCACATTCTTCGATATTCAAATCATTTCCGCATACAGGGCAAAGACCTTTGCATTCCTTTCTACACAAGATCTTCATCGGTATATTAAGAAGCACAGATTCCTTTACTCTCGGAAATATGTCGCAGCAGTATTCCTCCTCACTGCTTAATAACACATAATCACCTTCGCCGCCGGCGCCAGAGGCCTCATCGCCGCCTGAGCGCTGGAATATAATATCGAATCCGGTACTTAACTTTGTAACACAATCTTTGAGGCACCTGCTGCATTCTCCGTGGATGTCACATTCCACTTCAGCATCAAGCAAATACCGGCTGCCCATTGAAGTAACATCCGCCTGTACTCTGATTTCACATTTCAACGGACCAACTTCATGCTCGGGTAATTCAAACAGATCTTCAAACGAAAAAGACTCACGTCCGTCAATCTGCCCGAGATTCACTTCCATCTTTGGAAACTCATTAACCATAAAGAGCTTATATTAATCCTCATCAAACACGATAGCAAGCTCTTTTTCCGCCGATTCAGGCGAATCGGAAGCGTGAACCGCGTTTTCCTGAAGATCTGTTCCGTACATGTAGCGGATAGTACCGGGGTTTGCTTCCTTCGGATCTGTTGCTCCAACAAGTTTTCTTAAAAGCTCGATACTATCCTCTTTTTCAAGTTCAATACCAATAACACTGCCTGAAGTAATATAAGAAATCAGTTCGTTAAAAAAAGGCTTATCTTTGTGGACAGCGTAAAAACTCTCAGCCTTTTCCCTTTTGAATTTAAACTGTTTCAACTTTGTTATTTCAAAACGGTTCATAATAAGCAGGTCAATGATCGCCCCCTGGTTGCCGTTTTTTACTGCTTCAGGTTTTATCATCAAAAAGGTCTTAGTCAAAATACTCCTCCATTTCATCACTTTTCATCTCAGGCGATTCCATCTTCATAAAATTAGAATTGTCAAAAACGTTATTAAGAGTTTTATTTTATAAAGTCCTCCAGAACATCTTTAAGTTCAGGTCTGCCTATTTCGTCCAGATCGTATGACACTCTCACCGACTGCTGCGGGATATCAATTATTCGTCCCAGGTCTATCGGCGTACCTATCACCACGGTGTCACAGTCAACCTTGGAAATAGTTTTTTCCAGATCTTTTATCTGTTCTTCACTGTAACCCATAGCGGGAAGCAGAACACCAATTTCAGGGTAGAGCTCGAATGTTTCAGCCATACGGCCTGTCGTATAGGGACGCGGGTCTACAAGATCCGATGCTCCGTATTTAAGAGCTGCCATGACACCCGCTCCGTACTTCATCCCGCCGTGAGTCAGGGTCGGTCCATCTTCCACACAAAGCACTTTCTTACCATTTATAGCTGCCGGATCATCAACTGTAAGCGGAGAAGCCGCGTCAATAACAACGGCGTCCGGGTTGTAAAAGTTTATATTCTCTCTTACAATTTCCACACCTTCAAGATCAGAGGTGTCGATCTTATTTATAATAATAACATCGGCCATCAAGAGATTGGTAAATCCCGGATAATAACCAATTTCATCACCCGGCCTGTGAGGATCGGCAACAACTATGTTGAGGTCTGTCTTATAAAAAGGTATGTCGTTATTGCCGCCGTCCCACAGTATTATATCCGCTTCTTTCTCTGCTTCGCGCAGAATGGCTTCATAATCAACGCCGGAATAGATAATTACACCGTTGACAATGTGAGGTTCATACTCTTCCATCTCCTCTATTGTGCAATTGTGTTTCTCAAGATCTTCCAGCGAACCGTATCTCTGAACACTCTGTTTGGCAAGGTCACCATAGGGCATGGGATGTCTTATAGCTACGACCTTCTTGCCGGCATCGGTTAAAATCCGGGCAATCTTTCTCGTGGTCTGGCTCTTTCCACATCCGGTACGTACGGCACATACTGATATTACAGGTTTGCTGCTCTTTATCATAGTCGGTTCCGCGCCGGCTAAAGTAAAGTCAGCGCCGAGTGAATTTACATACTGCGCCTTTTCCATTACATACTGGTTTGAAAGATCACTGTATGAAAAGAATACTTCCTCGACCTTCCTTTCCCTGATGAGCTCACCCAGCTTCTCTTCGGGATAGATCGATATACCCTCCGGATAAAGCTCTCCCGCGAGTTCGGAAGGATATTTTCTATCGTCAATATCCGGAATCTGCGTGGCGGTAAAAGCCACTACTTCATACGATTTATTACCTCTGAAAAGGGTGTTGAAATTATGAAAATCCCTTCCAGCGGCGCCCATTATCAAAACTTTCTTTCTCTCCATACCTGCCTTCCACCTCCATTGTAATAGATTGGGGAAACTTCCCCCGCCTCAAGCCTTATTATATCCCGGCTACTTCTTCAATTTATTTATCAGCTTGCTGGTTGAATAACCTTCAACCATTTTTACCCTCTTAACTTCTCCGCCATTACGGAGCACAAAATCCGCTCCCGCTATCTCCTCCACGGAATACTCATCCCCTTTAACAAGTATATCCGGCTTTAATTTCCTGATTACTTCAACTGGGGTATCCTCCTCAAAAACAGTTACATAATCAACGCAAACGAGGTTAAGGAGGATAAAAGCTCTGTCATATTCCTTCGTAAGAGGTCTTCGGTGCCCTTTCAGACGTCTTAGTGAACGGTCACTGTTAATACCTACAACAAGACAGTCACCGAAACTACGCGCTTTAACAAGCAGTTCAACGTGCCCTCGGTGAAGAATATCAAAACAGCCGTTTGTGAAAACCACTCGGCCGTTCAGCTTATCTTTTCTGAAACCGGAAAGTTCAACCGGGTTTATAATTCTCTCTGTATACTCATTCATAATATTAAGAAGTAAAGGAAGAAACAAGTTCTTTTAAGTCGACAACAGCAGTGCCGAGCTCACGTACAACCAGACCTGCCGCCGCGTTGGCCAACTCTATCGCTTCATCAAGTTCTGCTTCGGCCGCGAGTGCCGCGGCCAGAACACTGATAACGGTATCCCCCGCGCCCGTAACGTCGTATACCCCGCTGGCCATCGTTGGAAAATGACTATGCTTTTGTCCTCTCCTGAACAATGTCATCCCCTCCTGGCCCCTCGTAATAAGTACGGCTTCCGCCTCGAGGTCATCTAAGAGAGACTCTCCTGTTTCCAGAAGATCCTTCTCGGATTTGATCTTTCTGTTATAGAACGCCCCCGCTTCATTCTTGTTAGGTGTAATAATATAAGAACCATGGTAGAGAGAAAAATGTTTCTCCTTTGGATCAACAAGCATGGGTATTGAATTAGCCCGGCATAAACGACGGACATTTTTCATCAATTCGCCGGTTACAACACCCTTCCCGTAATCTGAAATAACCACAGAGCCGACATCTTTCAATAGATCTTCCACAATGTCAATTATCTCATTTAAAACATTTCCGTCTATATCCCCTTCAGATTCAAAATCGGCTCTTACAACCTGCTGGTTGTGCGCGATAATCCTGATCTTTTCAGTTGTTACCCTTGACTTATCTCTGGCAAGAAAATCGGTTGTAACACCAAGTTTACTTATGAGTCTCTCAAGTTCCTCGCCGGCCGGCCCTTCACATAAAAGACCTACAAGAGAACATTCAGAACCCAGCGAGATAAGATTCCACGCAACATTTGCCGCCCCGCCGGGTCTTACATCTGTCTTTTCAACTTTTACCACGGGAACAGGCGCCTCAGGGCTTATTCTATCAACAAGTCCCCAATAGTACCTGTCAAGCATTACATCTCCGATAACAGCGACAGATGAGCTTCTTATCTTTTCTCCTATCTCCTCTAATCTGTCCTTATTCAATCGTCATCCTCTCTGGTGAAACATTTTGTCCAGAAGATAAAAAAAGATATCAGTTTGAGCATTTAACACTTCAAGTTTAAAAAAATATAGCGTTAAATTGTTTCTCAATCAAGAAGAAGATAAATTCGTCTGGATAAATCCTGCCATTTAAATCAAAAACAGATGGTCAGAGATGAACCCGCCTGCTGTAATCGTTCATTTGTTTCATAGCAATTGACTAATCGTACAGTATCGTTTAACCTTAACATAGAAGAATAATAATTCGGTGTTAGCCGATATGCGATTATTTGCCGTCTCCAGTGGGAGCATTGACAATCAGCAGAATCAGGTTAATTTTTTCAAGGAAGGGATAATTATGAAGAAGAAACAACATCAAATCCCCGTACAGCTCGATGAAAAAGAAGCTGAAGGAGTATATTCCAATTTTGTTCTTACCTCATTTACACCGGCTGAATTTGTTATAGATTTCGCCAGAATGCTTCCGGGATTAAAGAAAGCCAAGGTTCATTCGAGAATAGTAATGACCCCTCAATCCGCGAAATCACTTTTAGGATTACTAAGCCAGACAGTGAAAAATTATGAGAGTAAATTCGGAGAGATCGAAGTTAAAGGGATAAAAGGAAACCAGCCGATTGGATTTCACGCAAATTCAGACCTTGGTTCAGATAAGAAGAACTGAAAAAGCAGGGCAACAGCACCTGCCGGGACAAACTATACCCTGCTGTTATTTATCGGGTGGTTTTGTTTTCCATCTCTTATGGGCCCAGAAATATTGATCCGGATATTTTATTACGCTCTCTTCGAGCGCCTTGACGTGAAGAGCGGTTAATCTCTTTATTTCTTCTTCCCTGTCCGCTTCAGGATTCACCTGAATTGGAGGGCAAAATACCGCGTGATGAGTCTCATCTTCCCCTCTTACAATAAAACAGAAGATTATTGGACAGTTCACGCGACACGCGAATTGGGCGGCACCCGGATATGTCGAAGAAGGTATCCCGAAAAAATCCACAAAAATGCCGGCTTTCCTGGCGTCCTGGTCGGAAAGCATCGCGACAACCCTGTTCTTCTTAAGCGAGGTGAAGATACCTCGTATTGAAACACCAACCGGTATGGTCCCTATTCCGGCCTTTCTTCTTAGCCGGTTAATGTGGGAATCTACGAATTTGTTCCCTTGCTGTCCAACGAGAAAATCTGTCGGGATTCCAGTAGCGGCAAAAGCCGCTCCCATAAGCTCCCAGCTTCCTAAATGACCTGTAATCGCGATAACCCCATGACCCTTTTTGAGCGCTTCTTCCATATAATCCTTACCGGAGAAGGATACAAGCTCCCGCAGGTCATCACCAGACAAGCTCCCGATAGAAGCAAACTCGATCATCGATTTCGCGAAGTTGATATAGGATCTTCTGCCGGTTCTCAGCCGCTCCCGGCTGCTCATTCTGTCTCCGAAAGCTCTTTTAAGATTATTAAGTGTAACAGACCTTCTTATTCTGAAAATATCGAAAGCAAGAAAGCCGAGAATTGCGCCGAACCTTACTGAAACCTTAAGTGGCAGAAGTCTGGGCAGAATGGAAAGAATATAAACTCCCATCAGCTCTAAACGGTGCCGTATTCTCTTCCAGTTATCTATATTTCCCTCCATCAAGTTACAAGTTTTGCCAGACGGCTCATCTTTATTTCAATTGCGTCTTCGGGACATAATTCATGACAGCACATACAGGTAATACATTTATCATTATTTATTCTGCACACTCCGTCCTGATAGGATATAGCCTCAACGGGACAGCTTCTCTGGCAAAGACGGCATCCGGTACATACCGATGGATCAACTACAAGTTTTAACCATACAAAGGGTGATATCAGACGGGCCAGAGGCCTGGGAATCATCCTTAGTTTTCTGTTTGACGGTAGATCAAAGGATACGGGTCTTACATCTTTACCGTCACCGGTTACCTGAATACTCTCAATATCGCCAACCCCCAGTTCAATCTCATCCGCGATCCTCGTTGTATCAATCGAGCCTGGCTTAAAACCGATTATTCCCGCTGCTACGGCGTCGATAGCCACCGCGTCTTCGCCGGCCATAACCAACCCCAGCTTCTTTGGATTCCCTGAACTTGGCCCGTCACCCTCCATCGCCACAACCGCATCGACGATACTCAGAGAGGGCCTCACCTTGCTGTATAGCTCAACCAGCATCCTCGCGAATTCTCCAGGTTTCGGAAACTCCTTGTGTAACTCTGACTTTCTAAAACCGCATACGGTGCCGAACATATTCTTCAAAGCGCATGTCAAGAGCGTCAATGTATGTGTCTTGAGCTTAGCGATATTTATTATCACATCGGCATCCATAACAGGTTTCGCTATATAAAAAAGATAATCCCCGCTTTTTACCTCCACTGACCCTGAAGCTTCAAAGTTTACGAGTTCTACTCCGATTCGGCGGGCCATTTCCTCAATCCCGGTGTTTTCCCATACCCTCTTTACTCCGCGCAACACCCCTCCCGGACTGTCGCCGATCACCGGATACCCGCCGCACTCTGTTACGATCATTGCCAACGCTTCTATTACAGAGGGATGCGTCGTTATCGCTCTTTCAGGTGCCTTCGCGGAGAGCATATTCGGTTTGAGAAGAACTCTTTGCCCCGGTTTAACAAAGTGCTCAATGCCGCCCACCTGCTCGATACTTCTGCTTACGGAATCATAAACATCGGTAATTTCATAGCCGGCGCACTTTGTAATAGAAACAATACTCTTTTTAGTATTCCGTGAACTCATACCTGAATCCTCCGCTGAATTCCCCCTCACGGAGAATAAAATATTCTCCATCTCAAAGCAACCGGCAATTACCCGCGGACCATTTATTTGAGAGAAGCGCGTTCAACCTTCTTATTCACTTTTCTAAGAGGTTTCCTTTCCCGTACCCGGCAAATAGATTTTGAAATTAAGATTATTGTTTTTTATTATCTCATCGTAATTTATTCTATAAAGATCGAATCTCTTTTGCCGCGTAAAGCCCGGCCCCAAAAGACCTGCATAGCCCTTTTATCTCTAACCTCAAAAGTAGAGGCATAAGCGATACCGTTTTAATATTACTTTCCAGCGCGAGTTCATCGACATGCCTTGGTTCTAACTCAAGGATATCAAGCACCCTTCTTTCATTACCGGTCAATGAAATATTATCATCCTCTGAACTGCTTACTTCTCCTGTTAAATCGAACAGGGGCATAAGTATCCCGAGTATATCCTCAGCGCTTTCAACAAGCCCCGCTCCCTCTCTAATCAGTTTGTGAGGCCCTCTGCTGCCTCTGCTTTCAACCGGTCCCGGTACGGCTAACACCTCCCTCCCCTGCTGAGCCGCCCATCCGGCAGTGAGCATCGCCCCACTCCTTATTCCGGCCTCTACGACTACTACGCCCACTGAAATACCGCTTAGAATCCTGTTTCTCCGTGGAAAATTATATTTCAACGGCTGTGTTCCTACAGGGAATTCAGTGATAATACATCCATTTCTTGATATATCTATCGCCAGCGAAGAATTTTCCCTCGGGTATGCTATATCGATTCCGCATCCAAGAACGGCAACAGTTCCACCCTCATTTTCAAGGGCTCCTTCATGAACAGATGTATCGATTCCCCTGGCCAGCCCACTGACAACAACCACACCAGCAGCGGATATATCCCTTGCCAGAGTTTTTGCCGTCACCCTCCCTCTTCTGCTGCACTTTCTCGAACCCACAATACAGACCTTTCTCTTTCCAAGTCTTTCGATACATCCTCTACAGAAGAGTATTGGCGGAGGATATTTAAGCTCTTTTAAAAGAGCTGGATATCCGCCGTCGGATATTGCTATAATCCGGCACAATCCGCTTTCCGCTGCTTCAAGCTGCTCTTCAACAAATCTTCTGTTAATACCGCTGATTCTTTTTCCAATAAGAGCACCCAGTTCTCTTCTTCCGGTTCGTTTCCGGAGCATTCCTGATATTTCCTCAAGCGTGACCCTGTCTCTCAACCTTATCCATGTAGGAACACTTACACCTTCGACAGAAAGAAGATTCAGCCATAATGCTGCTTCCCTTGAACACATCATCCACACCTCCGCTTTCTCAAACGACTCAGCATATTAGTTTTAAATTATTAATAACCGGCGGGTAAAATATATCCCTGCCCGAACCACACTCCAGGGTGCTGCCGTAAGACAGCTCCCATATCTATTCTAACCGATAATTCTTTTATCCATCAAGGGATTTTATCATTCGCCCGGAGAGGATGGTTTCCCGGGCTTCCGGTCAAAATACTCACTGTAAATCCTCTGAGTAGGATAGGCAAAATCGATATCCTCATTTTCGCCAAACCGGTTAAGAATATCTTCCCAGATCTCCTGCTCACTTCCCCTCCTCGCGCGGGGATCGCACATGTAACGGATTGTAAGAATAACCCCGCTGTTCTTAACAGATGTATATACGGTAGGTGTTAATTTCTCGTAATGAATAAGAAACCTCCCCTTCATTCTGTTAAGCTGACTGCGGGCTGTATTAGCCAGGTGTTCCGCGTGCTTTCCGGCTATTTCCAGGAGGATCTTTTTTGCCTTCTTCCAGTCACTCTCAAACGTAATAAGAACAGGTATTTCATTCCAGATATACTCGAGCCCCGCACTGTAATTCGCCAGCGCCTCTGTAAAGATCTTGCCGTTGGGTACATGTATAATTCTCCCGGTGGACTGGTCCGCGTCAACCCAATTCCCCACCTCTATAAGGGAAAACTGAAACACTCTTATATCAACAACATCCCCCGATGATCCCGCTATCTGTATTCGATCTCCGGGTTCGAAAGGACGGCGCCATATAATAAATATCCAGGCGGCGAAATTAACTATCGGATCTTTAAGCGCTAAAACAAGTCCGGCGGATATAATCCCAATGAAGGTCACTAATGTCTGCAACCCATGTATCCAGATCCTGCCTACGAGCAGTACTGCGACAAAAACCGAAATATAGGCGGACATCTTCCGCCATTGATACCGTCCCCTTATTTCTCCCACCCGCTTAAAAGCAATTCTCAGGGTAATTCCTCGAATAACCCAGATTAAGATTATAAGCGCAATTGATGAAAAGATTTTAAACTGTATAGTCTGGCTGATCCCTAAATTATCATTAATCCACGAAACTATATCTGCAAAATCCATAAGTTTGGCCTCACTCTTCCGAGGTACAAAAAAATTTAACCGAGGCTTCCAACTTCTTTCTCGACCTCCTGAAGTATCTCGCAGGACCGCACAAGCTCTTTCATCTTTGTATGGTCAGGGTAAAGCGGCCTGTCAACATCCAGGAAATCAACGTACTTTCTTATCACCTCTTTTGCCTTGGTTACTCCCTTTCCGAACTTGAACTTACGGAAATCGAGAGCCTGGGCCGCCGCCATAAATTCAATTCCCAGAATACCGTAAGCGTTATCCAGTATCTGAAAATTCTTAATCGCCGTATTCATGCCCATAGATACAAAGTCCTCCTGATCGGCTGCCGCGGGTATCGACTGAATCGACGCGGGGCTTGAAAGTATCCTCTGCTCAACGATCTGCATATCGGCCGTATACTGGCTTAGCATCAGCCCGGAAAACATGCCGGCCCCTTCTGTTAGAAATGCCGGAAGCCCCACACTCAAAGCGGGATGGTTCAACCTGTTCATCCTTCTTTCCGACATGACGCTCACCATCGTAACAGCGGCACCTACCATATCCATTGGAAGGGAAACGGGTGACCCCTGAAAATTCGCGCCGGATATCTGCAAATCATCATCGGGGAAGAAGACCGGGTTATCTCCTACTCCGTTAAGTTCAACTTCGACCTGCCCCGCAGCGAATTCAATCGAGTCATGCGCCGCGCCGATAACCTGAGGAGCCGAACGCATCGAATAAGCGTCCTGCACCTTGCACTTTATCTTTTCATTCGCGAGGTCTCCCCCTTCGACAAGCTTTCTTATCGACTCGGCACTCCTTACGGCTCCCGCAAACCCTCTGGCCTCATGAAGTTTCCGGCTGTAAGGCTTCATGTTTGCCTTAAGAGCTTCTAATGACATTGAAGCAGCTATCTCTGCCTGCTTGAGCCAATTCCTGGTGTCATAAAGCATAATAGCACTCATAGCGGTCAATACATTGGAACCATTTATCGTCGCGAGCCCGTCTCTGGCCTTCAATCCCGGTATTTCGATCCCCGCCCTGTCCATTGCATCTTTCCCATCCAGAAGTTCACCTTTGTAATAGGCCTGCCCCTCTCCAAGCAGAAGGAGAGCAATCTGAGACATAGGCGCCAGGTCGCCGGACGCGCCTACCGAGCCTTTCTGACATATAAATGGCGTTACACCCTTATTCAACATTTCAACCAGGGTCTGAGTTATTACAGGCCTGCACCCGGAGTTGCCATGGGCGTGGACATTTATTCTGCCGGCCATCGCTCCTCTAACATACTCAAGCGGAGCAGGGTCGCCGATTCCCGCCGCGTGGTTATAGATAAGATACTTCTGAAACTCCTTTACCTGTTCATCATCTAAAACAACCTCTGAAAATTCGCCTATCCCGGTATTAACACCATACATGATTTCTTTAGCTTCTATCTTTCTTTCAAGCATAGCACGGCATTTCCTGATCCTGCCTAGAGCTTCATCCGAGAGTTCTACCTTTTCACCATGGCGGGCTATCCTAACTACTTTTTCAATTGTCAAATCGTTGCCATTCAGTGTAATCGCCAAATTGACCTCCCTGTTGACCTGTAATCTTTTCTATTCTATTATAAAATAAACGCTGACAAATCTGACGGCACCAGCATATCTCTACCGGAGTGAACATCTTTCTCACACAACGGTCAATATACTCTATATATTTATCCGAATCAAAATTGATTGTCCATAAAAAAGATAAAATCGTTACCACTGGATAAGCTTTTTCTTCTTAAAAAATAAATTCCCTTCAAAATGAGACCTTAATATTTATCGATTGTACCCTCATCAGCAACTTTGAAGTTTACCCAACATTTTATATTTATCAACATAAATGTAACTACTTTCAGTTAAAAAACTTATATCCTCTTTTCATATCTTATCACTATAAGATTGATAAAATCACAACTTTGTGTATAATTAATAATGCTTGGGAACTTCTTTTTTACCGGTCTGATTCTAATTCGGGGGTGCAAGATGTCACTTTCAAATGTAATTCCTATTCATTTTCTGCTTATCATCGCGTACTCGCTAATGCCTCAGACATCTACGGGGGAGAATGCTGAAAAGATGGTAAATAATAATATCGTTAATGCTTATACTGAATTCGGTTTTGATCTATATAAAAAGGAAATAAATACTCATAAGGACGAGAATATATTCATATCACCGGTTAGTGTTTCTCTGGCCCTCGCGATGACATCCGGCGGAAGTGAAGGAGAAACAGAGAAAGCGATCCTGAAAACCCTTAACCTCGAAGGTATCAAGCGCGAAACATTAGGTAACGCAAATAAAAACCTCATTTCGAATTTACTCAAAGATGATAAAGATGTGGAGCTTTCTATCGCGAACTCTATCTGGCTTAAGAAAGGGGTTAATTTTTACGAAAAGTTTAAAACCGACACTGAGAACTATTTTTTCGCCGATCTCTTCTCTCTAACTACCGCCGACCCCATAAACGAATGGGTTGAAAAGAAAACAAATGGCAGAATAAAGGATATCATTGAAAGTGTCTCCCCCGCAGATATCGCGTATCTTGTAAACGCGATATATTTCAAGGGAAGCTGGGCAGAGGAATTCGACAGGAAACTAACGAAACCCAAAAGCTTCTACCTTAAAGGCGGAGAAGAGATCAAAGTAGATATGATGAAGCGCAAAGACAGATTCAAATATCTTAAGACAGAAGAGTTCGAAGCGGTAACTATTCCTTACGGAGATGGGAAAACGAACATTTCTCTATTTTTGCCTGATAAAGATTCATGCCTGGATACCTTCCGTGAAAGTCTATCTTATAAATCCTGGAAACGCTGGAGATCTGATTTCAGAAAGCGTGAAGGTACCGTTGAATTACCAAAGCTGAGGATAGAATACAAGTCAAAACTCAACAGCTCACTCTCAGCCCTGGGGATGGAAATAGCTTTCTCTCCGTCTGACGCGGATTTTTCAAGGATGTGCAGAATCGACAGCAAACTGAATGTATATATAAGCAAAGTGCTTCATAAAACATTTCTAAAGATGGACGAAAAGGGGACTGAGGCCGCCGCGGCAACCTCGGTAGGATTAACTCTCACTTCAACGGCTCATAAACAGCCCGAGCCTTTTCATATTGTATTTAACAGACCGTATTTTCTGGTTATAACTGAAAACAGCAACAGCCTGCCTCTGTTTATAGGGTCGGTCCGGGAGCCGCCTAAGTCAAATTCCGATTAACTATTTCGCACAGCCTGCTGATTAAAACGGGAAGGCCTTTACCTGTCAGGGCGGATATCGGATATACTTCTTCATCCAGAACCGAAGAAAAATCATCACCAAGCGGTTCTTCGAGCGTGTCGACCTTGTTTAAAGCAACAACCCTTGGTTTTGATAACAGGTCAGCATCGTAGGCACCGAGCTCTTCAATTAACAGATTATATGCCTCTGTTATTTCAGGTCCGCAAAGATCTATTACGAATAAAAGGACGCTGCATCGTTCAATATGCTGCAGGAACTGTATCCCCAACCCTTTCCCTTCATGCGCTCCCTTGATAAGCCCCGGCACATCGACCATACTAAAAGACGCGAACTCATCGATTCTGACGATACCGAGCACGGGATAAAGTGTAGTAAAAGGATAGGAAGCGACGCGCGGATGAGCGGCACTGACAGAACTTATCAGTGTTGATTTTCCGGCGTTTGGAAACCCGACGAGCCCTACATCGGCAATCAGTTTCATAGTCAGCTGTAAGGTCTTCTTACTGGCCGGTTCTCCGCCGGTAGCTCTCCTCGGTGTCTTGTTTCTGGATGAACGGAAAGTATAGTTACCCCTTCCTCCTTTCCCCCCTTTAAGCAGCACGATCTCATCGTCATCATCTTTAAGATCAGCCAGAAGGTGGCCGCTTTCAGAGTCCTCAACCAGAGTACCCTTGGGAACTCTTATTATAACTGATTCTCCTTTCTTTCCGGCTTTGCGCGCGCCGGCCCCCGGCCTGCCGTTTCCCGCCTTATAACTTTTACGATACCTGAGGTCAACTAAAGTGTTGATGCTCGGATCAACTCTCAATATAATATCCCCGCCATCTCCTCCATTTCCGCCGTCAGGTCCGCCACGAGGAACATATTTCTCTCTCCGGAAGCTTACACAACCATCACCTCCGTCACCCGACTCCACATCTATCGTAACTCTGTCTATGAATGACTTAGCCAATTTATGCACCTCCGCATACTATATTATCAAAATATTTGCCGGGATTCAGCCTGGAGGACGGATCGATCACATTTTTAACCGCGTTCTGGAGGCGAAGCTCTGTCTCGCTGAATGCCAGATCGAGATAGGGGCGTTTTGTTGTGCCGATCCCGTGCTCACCACTCAAAGTGCCTCCCGCGGCAATTACATATGAAAAAAGATCATGGACAAACTCAGCTGCCCTGTCCATCTCCTCCTTTTTCCTTCTGTCAGTCATGATATTAACATGCAGATTACCATCTCCGCAGTGCCCGAAGATATAACAGTCCAGTCTTTTATCACTTGCAAGTTTGTGAACCTCCGTTACCGCTTCGGAAAGCCTGCCCAGAGGCAGAGCGATATCTTCATTAACCTTTGTAATTCCTCTTCTCGCGAGACTCGCGCTTATCGATCTTCTAAGATTCCACAGGAGTTCTCTCTCTTCATAATTTTCAGCGGTTATAAGTGAAAACCCTTTACTGTTACAAAAGTTCTCAAGAAGTCTCTGTTGATCGGCGGTTTGAATATCTGTTCCTTCAATCTCGAGAAAGAGATAACTTAAGTCCCCCTTATTCTCAATTATCGGTAAAATATCAAGATATTCAGCAACGCATCGCATTGTCTTGGAATCAATAAACTCGAGCACACTCGGCCTGAACCCTGAGCGAAGAAGATTAGAAGCTGTGACCATTGCGTCTCCGTCAACACCGCCGCCCAGCAGGAATGTTTTTCTTATCTTTGGAATCGGAAACACCTTCAAACGGGCTGAATAAATAATCCCCAGCGTACCTTCAGAACCTATAAGAAGAGAAGCCGGGCCGCGCGGTTCCCCTTCAAGAAATCTCCCTTCCGGAGTAATCCACTTGAGCGAAACCACATACCTGCGCGTCACACCGTATTTATACGCCCTGGGCCCACCCGCGTTCTCAGCAATATTACCCCCAATTGTAGAAACCTTGTAGCTCGCCGGATCAGGCGGATAGAAAAGCCCGAGCGGCTCTAAGTACTCCTGAAGACTGCCATTTACAATCCCGCTTTGAACCTCTACTTCATCCATTTTCCGGTTAAAGGATAGAACCTTCCTCATCTTTTCCGTCGAAACGACAATACCGCCTTGAGCAGGGACCGAACCTCCGGAGAATCCGGTTCCCGCGCCTCTCGGAATAAGCGGAATTCCGAGCATCGCAGCGTTTTTAACAATTAAAGCCAGATCATTTTCAGATTCCGGGAAAGCCACTCCCGCGCAAAACCCTCTTATGCCGGTAGCATCATAACCATAGGCAACTCTGAAGAAATTTTCAGTATGCAGGATTACATCTCCGATACGATTCTTTAATTCCTTTATTCTCCCCGGGGATTGTTGCGTCATCATCAAGCTCCAAATCTTACTCTTACCGATCTTGCCGGATCAGATATAATGTTCCGCAATTAGTTCTTTTATAACCGGTTGATCATACAAAACTCTCAGTATTATCAAGTATAATTCCCGACAAACTCTTCAAAGCGGTCAAGCGCTTTATTTAATTCTTCTTCACCCGCCGCGAATGAGAACCTGATTGTATTATCACACCCGAAAGGTCCGCCCGGAATTAAAAGCAGCCCGTTCTCCTTCAGGAGTTTCTCACAGAATTCCCCGCTGCCGGAAACGCCGCAACTGCCATACATCGAAGATACATCTACCAGAAAATAGAAAGCTCCGCCGGGATCAGGATATTTTATCCCAGGTATTCTCCCCAGCCTATCTGAGAATAGTTTTTTTCTCTTCTCGAATTCACCGCGCATCATATCTCTGTCTTCAGCACCTTCTTTAACAGCGGTTAACGCCGCCCACTGGGAAATCGCGTTAGGACATCCGGTAGCGTGCGCCTGATACGCGCTCATTCTGAAAATTACGTCACTGCCGGACATCGCAAACCCTATCCTCCAGCCCGTCATAGCGTAACTCTTAGAAACACCGGTTATGATAACAGCGCTGTCTTTCAGTTCCGGGACCAGAGAAACAGGCGAATAGTGCTTATTCCCCTCATATGTCAGAAATTCATATATTTCATCGCTGATAAGAGATATCCCCTCGCGCCGGAGGATTTCACCTATAGCTTTAACCTCATCAGCGCTGTAAACAACGCCGGCCGGATTATTGGGTGAATTATACAGAATTGCTTTGGGCTTTGATTTTGCTACCTCGTCCTCAAGTTTCTCCGGGGTCAGCTTGTAGTCATTGTCCGCGCTGAGCTTTACAACCCTGGGCTTAGCTCCTACTAGTTTTACCATCTCCGGATAACTTACCCAGTAGGGTGTGAATATCAAAACCTCATCGCCCGGATTAGTCAGAACAAAAAGAGCGTTGAAAATAGAGTGCTTTGCCCCGTTTGATATCATTACTTCCGAGCTCTTGTAGGGTATGCCGATCCGCTTTGAATATATATCCGCTACAGCTTCTCTCAGTTGTGATATCCCCGCTGCCGGTGTATATCTGGTCTTTCCGGTTCTTATTGCTTCATAAGCAGCTTCTTTAACAACATCCGGAGTCTCGAAATCGGGCTCGCCAGCCGCCAGCCCCACTACATCCTCTCCAGCTTCACGCAGGTTGTTGGCTTTTGTATTCAAACTCAGGGTAATTGAAGGTTCTATATTCCTGGCTCTTTCACTTATCACATCACTCATAAATCTCCTCCTCAGAATAAATCACTGTTATCTAATCCCGCGGAAACCACTCTCTAAGACTTTTCGCTACCGGTTCCGGCACGAGACTGTCAATTTCACCACCCAGACGATAAATTTCTTTTACAAGGGAACTGTGCAGGTAGATATATTTCTCACTGGGCATGAGAAATACAGTTTCAAAGTCCGGGTTGAGCTTCCTGTTCATAAGCCCGATCATAAGTTCATACTCAAAATCCGATATCGCCCTCAAACCCCTTATAACAACATCCACCTTCCTCTTTCTGAATTCATCGACAAGAAGACCTTCGAAAGTCACGCATTCGATCCCCTTGCATCCCTCTAAACTCTTACTGGCTATTTCATGCCTCTGCTTGAGCGATAAAAGTGTGTTCTTGTGAGTACCCACTGCCACAGCAACAATGACTTTGTCAAAAACACGGGCGATCCGCTTAACAAGGTCAACGTGACCGTTTGTTATCGGATCAAAAGTGCCGGGGTAAAGAGCAGTTTTCAAACTCATGACCTCCCCTTCCGTAACTCTTAAGAAAGATTCAATCAGCTCTCGATATATCTGAAGTAATTTATACAGGTATTCCCGAACTTTTTAGCTTTATATTTCTCCATAGGCTGGTCGCTTACAGATTCCAGCTCCTTGCTGCTTTCAATTACAAGAAGCCCGCATATCTTTCTTCCGGCTCCGTTTATGACCTTTAAAATCTCCTCGGCATAGCTGCTCTTATATGGAGGATCAGCAATTATTATATCGTACCTGTACCCCTTTAAAACAGCCTTCTTGAGAAAACGGACAGAGTCGGTCCTTATAACTTCAGCGTGATCGGAACTGAATCGGCATTTTTCAATATTTGATCTTATAGCTTTTACGGCGTTTCTGTTAATCTCCACAAAAGTAGATTTCTCAGCGCCCCGGCTCAAAGCTTCTATACCGAGACCCCCGGAGCCCGAAAAAAGGTCAAGCACAACAGAACCCTCTACTTCATTCTGCAGGTGATCAAAAACAGAACCCTTTACTAATTGTGTAGTAGGCCGGAAATCCTTCCCCCTTGCTCCTTTAAGCTTGGTTCCACCCTTCTTTCCGGATATTACTTTCAAACTCAGCCTTTCGAGAAAACCCAGATTCAGCAGATTGCGCAAACACTTCAGCATAAATAAGATTCTCGGCGCGGGCAAGTAAAATCATTTTTCTCCACCGCATAAAAAAACCCCCGAAAGTTATAATAACTTCCGGGGGTACGACGGTAAGTGGAGGGGCAAAATTATTCCACGATCGTCGGAGTAACGAAAATCACAAGTTCCTGTTTTTTCTTCGACTTTGAGGAGGATGAAAAAAGGGCGCCCAGATAAGGTATATCTTTCAAAAAAGGTATGCCTCTTCTTACACTCGTGTCAAGCTTCTTGATCAATCCGCCGATAATTGCCGTTTCTCCGTTTGCAACTTCGACCCTCGTGTCAGCTTCAGCGGTAGCGATTATCACGCCGCCCTGCTGAGTTGACTCGGTCTGAAGCTCACTTACCTCGGGATGGAGGTCAAGAGTGATGGTTCTGTCTTTATTTACGTGCGGAATAACTTTAAGCATTATTCCAATCTTTGTAAGCTCTGTTAAAGGGTTTCCGGCTTCATCCGCGACGATTAGAGGTATCTCTTTTCCAACCAGTATAGTGGCTTCCCTGTTTTCCATAGTGGTAATCCTGGGATTGGAGATTATATTTGCATTATTTTTCTCTTCCATCATCTGAAGAATTGAATTAAGTTCTCCCCACGATTGAACACTGCCGATCTTGAGCGTCCCGCTTGTAAGGGGAAGGGCTTCATCCACACCGGCACTTCCGATAGCGTTGACATCGGATTTATGAAGGTTCAGCAAATCCCACTTAATTCCAAGCTCGCGTTTCGCTTCAACATCCATCTCAACCAGTTTAGCGTTGATATTAACTTGTACATGTTTAGTATCGAGTTCTTTTACAATCGCCGATACTTTATCAAGATTCTCTTCTATATCGTTAATAATCAAGGTGTTGCTTCCAGGATCAACATCGATTTTACCCCGTTTGCTTACTACATTCTTCAGGGCGTCACCGATCTCTTCCGCGCTTGAATTATCTACAAAAACAACCCTCGTTTTCAGGGGAAGGAGATCCTTCTCTTTGTTCTTAGCACTTTTCTGATCAAGTTCTTGACGGAGCAAACGCTTACTTTCACCGACTCTTATCATCCCGTACTCTTCCCTGTAACCGTATCCATGGGCTTTCAGAATAACTTCGAGAGCTTCCTGCCAGGGACAATCTTTTATATGAACAAAGACATCTCCCTCTACATCATCACCCGGAACGATATTAATATCGGCATAATGTGAAATTGTCTGAAGAACCGTTTTAATATCAGCCCCCTGGGCATCCAGAGTTATTCTTTTCGATCCCATAGGTATACCGGATCCAGCAGCCGGAGCTCCCCTGACATATGATTTTGACCAGGGAAGATTCTCAAACTTCACGCGCGGGGCGGAATTATTAACATCTATTTCACTTCCTGAACTCGATATTACGGTTTGGTTTTCCGCGACGCGGCTTATATCCGCGGTATCACCACTGTTTTCTTTTTCGATCCAGGGAGAATCAACCTCATCTTCATCCTTTTTGATATTTCTGTCAGCATCACTCCTGTTTTCTATTTTGTCATCGTCTGACAGATTAACCGCTGAATGATTCTCTTCTATCACAGGTTTTATATTCTTTTCATTCTTATCTTCTGTTTCGGAAAGTTCCCGGACTTCACTTACGGGATCCGGAGCAGCAACACTATTTTCTGTTTTACTGTCATTTAATGAAATATCAGCGTCATCAGCCCCGTTCGTATCAGAAATAAGCAGGACCTGTTTATTATTAATTTCGAAAATACGATGATTTACACTTTTTTTCAGGTCAAATACAAGTCTGCTTACAGGCACGGGGTCCGTTTTGAACTGGCTCGTTCTCACTCTGTATATCAACCGGGATTCGGTTTGATATGTAGATTCATCCAACCTGTTTGCCGCGCCCACACAATCGACAACAAGCCTTTTCGGATCATCGGTAAAGAAAAGTTTGAATTCGATATCACCTGACTTGGCAATCTCGATTCTCAAATCTCCGTTTGCTTTCATGATCTGGAGGTTCTTAATTTCCCCCGCGGTGTCAGATGCCTCTAAAAGATTAATAGGGACAACAACCATAACCAGTAATATCAATGTTAATTTGAGAAACTTCTGCATCTTAATCTCCTTTTTCCTTCTCACCCTCTAGGTTCAGAGTTATACTGTTAGTTTGTCCGTACGATCTTACTCGCGCTATCAGGGAACGTTCTGAAACGGAAACAATACTCCCATTCCTTATCGGATCCCCTACCTTTAATATATGACCAATTCCATTTCTGTCTTCGAGCATGGCGTATTTTTCCATTCCTCCGGAAAGCACACCAACCAGGCTGACCTTCTGGATATTAATAAGATCGGAGCTGCCTTCCTCAAAATCGCCGGACACAAGGCTCTGAAAGGGGTCTCTGTGGTTAAACGCCTGATAATAATAATGTTTTGTTCTAAGATTATCCTGTCCGTCTCTCTTTTCCGCCGCAAAAGCTGTCTGGGGCAGCAGTAATCCCAGAAAAATTAAATAAACCGTTAATCTTTCCCATACCACTGAGGTATTATCAGGATTTGTCTTTATTCTTAACATCCGAAATCTCACCACCTTTCAGAAGTGTATAGGCAGTCATCGTCATTTGCGCTTCAATTGTTCTGGTTTTTCCTACTCCACCGTCATCTTTATTATCAAAAGAGGATATTTCCATATCAGATACATTAACAATACGGTCCAGATTTGCCACTTTCGATAAAAATATGCCCACCTGGTGATATCTCCCCTTTACTCTTATATTTATCGGATTTTCGGCAAAAAAGTCCTTTCTTATCCTCCGCTTAGGTTCGAAAAGGGTAAAATTAACACCTGCCTGATTTCCGGCCATCGTTATCTTTCTCAGCAATCCGGCTATCTCATCCTCTTCGGGCAGTAATTTAAGCGCAGCGACCCATTTCTCGTGCAATCTGTTGTATTCTGTCTCCAGCGCCTCAAGATTACCGACAGTTTTTCTGGCTTTTTCGAGTTCTGTGCTTACCTTATCATATTCCCTCTTAAGCGATTCTTCCTTCGCCGCCCGCGGTTTGTATAAGAAAGGCATGAAAGAAGTAAAGAAATAAACATAGGCGATCATAGCCAGAAACATACCTATCACCATTGATTTTTGTACCTGTGGATCTTTTAAATCCATCGTTTCTACCTCTTTCCGTTATTGCGGTATTGCATTGCCCACTAAAGAAAACTTCATTACTTTATTATTGTGTATCGTCCCTTCCTCCACCACACTCAGATCTACCTTTGTAAATAAGGAAGATCTCTCCAGATTTGTCATCATATCCGCTACTTTGTAGTTGTTAAAAGTAATGCCGTCAATAGCATACTCTTTCGAAGAAAGCTCAGTTATACCGGTAAGCCAGCAGTTTCCGGGGATTTTCATACTGATATCATTCAACAATCTTACCCTGAAGAACCGATATTTATCGAGCGAAGTAATAAGCTGGAGTCTTTTATTAACCTCTCCGCGCTCCTTTGTGATCTTCTTTATTTTTGCCAGTTGCGGAGCAAGCTTTCTGGATTCCTTACGAGCGGTTTTTATCTTTTCTTCAAGATCGGCTATCCTGTGGCCCTGTATAAAACTGAAAGCAAGTATGCCCCCTATGACAATTAAAACCACACCAACCATATATACCGACGACATATCGGGAAGATTGAAACTGCGTTTTTTATCCCTGTCCTCAGGTGGCAGCAGATTTATTCTAATCATTATTCCCCCGCCTTTCTCAGAGCGAGACCAATGCCCACTGTAAGTAATGGCGCTATCTCGTTCAAATCCTCTCCATATTCAGTGAAAATCCCTTCATCAAAATCGATCTGGGAAAGAGGATTATGTATTAAAAATTCAATGTCATGTTTATCCGAAAGTATTTCCTGTAAGAACGGAAGCCTCGCGCCCCCGCCGCTTAGAATAATTTTATCAATTTTATCCGCGTCACCGGCAGCCTTGAGGAAGGAAATACTCCGCTCTATTCCCAGAGACAGTTCTTTTGCCTTCTTTCTGAATATTTCCTTTACGGATTCCTCGTCTATATCACCGAGGTCACCTCTTACGACTCGCAACGCCTCTTCATAGTCGAGACCTTGTTCCTTCTGAAGCTCCTCGATAAAACTGCTGGTTCCCACACTGATATCTCTGGTAAAATGGGGGCTGTCGTTTTGAATTATATTTATATTGGTTACATCACTGCCGATATTTACAAGCCCTACAACTTCATCTTCCTCTTCTTCGCTTGAAGTGTAGTTTTCTTCAAAACTGTTCTGCAGGGCAAAAGAGTCAACATCAATAATCTCCGGGTTTAACCCAGCGTCTCTGATAAGTTCAGCGTAATCTGTAACCATATCTTTTTTAGCCGCAACCAGCAAAACTTCCATCTGATTGGCGCCGATATCTTCATCAAGTATTTGAAAATCAAGACATACATCGTCAATATCAAAAGGAACGTGCTGCTCAGCTTCCCAGAATATTGCTTCCGCGGCGTCTTCAGCTGTCATTTTGTCCATAACAATTTTTTTAACTATAACCGCGCGTCCTGATACGGCGGAGACAACATTCTTCCCCGTGATCCCGGACTTATCGACGCATTCCGAAATAGTTTCTACCACGAGGTTCCTGTCCATAATTTCATCTTCCACGATTGCTTCCGGCAGGAGTTTGCTTATACCAAAATGGACTATCCTCGGTATCTGTTCAGAATGTTCTATTTCAACAACCTTAATCAAACTGGAACCAACATCAATACTGATCGTTGAAGGTTTTTTCTTAAATGGTAAAGATATCATTCGCGCACCATCCTTTTTATACAAGGAAACTGTGCTTTCCAATACTGAATTTTTTCTTACATCTTTTGACTAACTGCACTTTTTAAATTCCAATCAAGTAGTGGTCGCAACATATGTGCCAAAGTTCTGAAATTAAAGTCTTCGTAAGGGTTTGAATTGCCGAGGGTTATCAAACAGGGCCTCTTAACCCTCAGTGAGAGAATTACACAATTGCAAGGTTTTTGTGCAAAGTGATAAATTAATAAAAATTCAGAAAGTACCAGCTGATAAAAAAATCCCCCAGTAGCAGACAGAGAATCCCCGCGGGCGCGAGGAACGATCCAAAAGGAACAGCTGTCCTGCCGGTCCCCCCTTTGCGTAAGAGGAAAATGCCATAAAGAGCTCCAAAGAATGAAGCGACAAGTATAACGGGTAACACAAGTCTTATTCCAAGAAACGCCCCTATCATGGCCATAAGTTTAACGTCCCCTCCACCCATACCCTCAGTCTTTCTAAAAGATTTATAAGTTAAACCCACAAGATAGAGAGAACCGCCTCCTGCTAAAGCGCCGTAGAAAGAACTCGATAAAGCGATATCTGTACTTAAATAAGCCCATATGAAACCGATCAGTATAAACGGCAGACTGATCGAATCGGGTATGATTTTGTGCTCCCAGTCTATCAATGTAACGGCGATAAGGGACATAATAAACGGATATATAAATAATAGATCCAGGGTGAATCCCGAATAATAAAAACAGAGTAGGGCCAGAATCCCGCCAGAAAGCTCAATAAACGGATACCTCGGAGATATTTTCTTCCCGCAGCCGGCGCACTTCCCCTTAAGAAATATATAGCTTAAAAGGGGAATATTCTCGTACCACCTTAATACGCGCCGGCAGGCAGGGCAGGAAGACCTGGGGCGTATAACAGATCCGCCTCTGGGTACCCTGTATATAATCACGTTAAGAAAACTTCCGGCCGCGAGACCGGCGGTGAAAATGAATATTAACGCTACGGGATTCGTATTCAATCTTTTTCTTTCTTTGAAAGTTTCTTTTCAAGTTTTTCAATATAACCCGCTGCCAGATCATCCATGAAGGGATCGTTCGAGCTATCGGCCAGTCTTCTCCACATATTTATACTTGTTTCGACATCTCCGCCCCTGGCCGCGGCGCTCGCCGCGAAACGCATTGCCCGTTCATCGGCGCCGGGCATATCCGCGGCAAGTCTGAAATAGCGCTGAGATTCCTTATAATCATTCCCGTCGAGGTAATAGAGAAATCCTGCTTCGAAGGCCAGCGACCACTCCGCGGGATTATTTTCAATCCCTTTCCTTAGAATCTCAATCCCTTCCTCTAACTCCCCGAGGTCCTGAGCCATAATGACAGCACTGAGTTTGTAAGCAAAGATAAACCGTGGATCGAGATCTGTTATTACATCGGCAAGATGGCGAAAGAGTCTCAAGCTGTTCTTTCCCATCCTGTAACCGCCGTAATACTGCACCGTCTTAAACCATAAAATATCTGAAACAATATTTCTGTAACCCAGAGAGAACATTCTTACCGCTTCACTCGAGGGAAGGTACATGATATCGGCTTTTCTATTCCTGCCGCTTATTCCTTCCACACTCTTAGATACCCCCACAAGCAGCAGGGCAGCCGCTATTATAAACAGAGTATTTCTAAATAGTCCCTTCATATCCTCTTTACACAAACTCTCTTTTTCGGAAAATAAAACAGGAGAAATATATAATAACAGAGCAATAAACGATCGCGTAACCTACTGTGATCATAATATCTGAATACTGAAAATTCATTCCGTGGACCGCTTCATGACGCAGATTGAAAAGATTGAGATTCGGCAGGATATAATAGAAAGCATCTACGATAAATTTCATCGCCTGTGAACCGAATTTCTCAGCGAAAACACGCAGATCGCCGCTCAAACTTCCGGCGACAAAGATACACAGAGTGAAAAAGAATGTCAGAATAGGGGACGTAAATGTGCTGAATAATATTACAATCGAAGTTATAACGGCCATTTCAAGAAGAGAAAGGAAGATGGCGGCGAGTATCCCCGCCGTTATACTGCCTCCGCTTAGTACAACAACAACAACCGTTACCGCGGCCATAATGATAACCATCATTGTAAGAGCGGCCATTATACCAGAAAACTTCCCGATAAGATATTCCAGCCGCGTGACAGGTCTTGTAAAAATCATATATACAGCTCTTTTGTCTACTTCCTTGTGCAGAAGTGTGCTTCCGGAGACAACCGCTGTAAAAATGCCGAAAAGTGAAATAAACGCCAACGCCACGTCTGTTATTATCTTATCCTTTGCCGCGCCGACAGAAAGGGGAGAAAGTATATATGTGCTGATAATCAGGATCACTCCGAAAAAAAGGACTATATAGAGGAGTTTGCCCCTGATTAATTCGCGGAATGTATTAAACGCTATATTTGCTATTCTTTCCATAACTTTCCTCCGCGTTTCCATAGAGATACTAAATCGAACTTTCAACCCGGGCTTTATCAGAGTCAACCGCGGATTTTATCTCCTTATCCTGTTCTGTGATCTCATTTACAAAGATCTCTTCCAGAGAGTATTTAACGGAAGCAACCTTGATTATCTCAGAGCCTTTATTTAATAAATACTGCAGGACACTCCGTGTATATTCCTGCTTTTTTACAACCAGAAAGATCTTATCGCCCACTCTCTTTACAGAATCCGTATATTGAGCCACAATCTTCTCCCCGTCACGCGGAAACGCTTGCGCTGTTATATCAAGCTTTCCCTTCCCAATCCTGAAAAGTTCATCGAGCCCGGCATCTTTTACTATCTTCCCCTTACGGATAATACAAACCCTGTCGCAAAGAGTCTCCATATCGGAGAGTATATGCGATGAGAAAAATATCGTTTTACCCTTCTTTTTAAGCTCAAGAAGAAAATCCCTGGTCATTTTTCTTCCCATGGGATCAAGTCCGGAGAATGGTTCGTCAAGTATCAGCAGATCCGGATCATGAATTACAGCCTGAGCAAGCCCGGCTCGCTGCAGCATACCCTTTGAAAAACCGCTCAATCTTTTTTTCCCGTCTCCCGCCAGACCTACCCTGCTTATGACCTTCATTATGCTGTCATTTAATTCTTCTCCGCCGATACCGCTCATCTTCCCGCAAAACTTAAGGAATTCCTCGAGCGTGAGGTGCGGATAAAAGAATGGGTTTTCAGGTAGAAAACCTACCGCTCTTTTCGTATGAGTATCCGAGATAGATCTGCCTAGCACACTGACATTTCCCGAATCAGGTTTTATGAGCCCGAGAATAATCTTTATCGTGGTTGTTTTTCCCGCTCCGTTAGGTCCAAGAAATCCGAGAATCTCTCCCTCGCCGGCGGAAAAGGAGATGCCACGTAGAACCCTGCTCTTCTTGAGCATAAAATTACCCCGGAAGGTTTTTACTATATCTTCGACACTTAGAATCTTCATAAATTTAAACCACCTGTAGATCTCTCTTCCGGATGGCCCCGGAGCCATATTAAACTCTAAATAAATACCTGACGCATAAAATCTTTACATCCACAATTAAAACCCGGCAAATATTCTGCCTTTAAGAGGTACTTTCTTAACATTTTTTTCTCTATTGCATTTATTGCAGATATTATGCCAAAGTGGGCCTATAGTGTAAAGGGGTGTCACCTTATGAAAAGGGGCACCCTTGTTAGTTTATATTTCTTCCTGTAAGTTCCGGTAACCAAACTATTTTAAGGCTGAAGGTGTGTAAAATTCGTTAATAGAATTTACAAAAAGCGATTCTGTACTTTTTCAACAGCACCCCGGAGAGTACAGACTGATACACCGCCTGCAATTGGATATCCCTCATCTACAGGAGAAACAATCAAGCACTCATCCAGTTTAAGATCTTTCTTTGCATTCCAGAATCCCCTGGTGACCTGCGGCGAAGTTGACGCCTTACACTCTATGCCTATAGTACGATTTTGCCTCGAAACAACCAGATCAATCTCCGCTCCGGCTGAAGTACGATAAAACCCGAAACTACAGTTTTTTATGTTTGAGAGAATATTTTCTATGACAATCCCTTCCCAGGATGCGCCGAACACGGGATGCCCGAGTAATTGATTGAAATCACATATTTCAAGAAGTGAATTCAGTATCCCGGAATCTCTTATATAAACTTTCGGCGATTTTACCAGACGTTTTTTTACATTGCTGATAAACGGGGGAAGGACTCGAATCATAAATGATTTTGTCAGTATATCAAGATAACGTTTCACTGTCGTGTGGCTCATCCCCAAAGATTGTCCAAGTTTGCTGGTATTTAGAATATGACCGTGATAATGCGCCAGCATTTGCCATAGACGCTCCATGGTAGTTGAAGGAATCTTAAATCCGAGTTGAGGTATATCTCTTTCCAGAAAAGTACGGATGAATTCTTCTCGCCACCTTAACGAAGCGTCCTCGGTCTGCCTGAGGAAACTTAGCGGAAATCCTCCCCTTAACCAGAGAGGTTGCAATGAGTTGTAACTGGCGTTGGCGGTAACCTCCCAGCATAGAAAAGGTGTTAATTCCAAATAGGCAATTCGTCCGGCGAGGGTTTCAGATGACTGCCGAATAAGATCCCGCGAGGCAGACCCCAGGATAAGGAACTGCCCGGTTGTATCATTTTCATCAATAATACTCCTCAGAAAGGGGAACAGCTCTGGGGTCCGTTGAATTTCATCCAGGCAGAATACTTTTTCCGGATTCGATTTGAAGAATAATTCGGGATCAGATAATTTACGCAGATCGGAAGGCCTTTCCAGATCCAGGTAATATGCCCCGGGATCTGTTCTAAGAAAATGTTTGGCCAGAGTAGATTTTCCAACCTGCCTGGGTCCCAGAATAACAACAGCCGGAAATTCTTTCATATAGCGCCCAAGATCCGACTGGAGTTGCCGTGGTATATATTTACCTTGCATATTGAATACCTCGCGTTCATATTACATGATAGAATACAATATACTTACTTGAAAAGCAAACTTTATTTTAGGGGCGGGCATGGATTTCTGATCCGCCCCGAACAGAACGATCAGAAAGAACGAATCATAGGCTTATAAAACGCAGTTTTTCCGCGGTGGAAAGAGGCCGCGCCTCTGACAATGCCGGTCAGCGGATAGAAACCCTGCCGATTTTATGGGATCATTAGAAGTCTTTTTGTAAAGTGCTGACAAACAGGCATGCTGCCGGCTTTGTAGCCATAAATCAAAAACGGGCGGCCCGTGTGAGCCGCCCGCAGCAATGCTAAACTTTGCTCTTTCTTACTGTCCGCTCGTTAATGTAATTACCAGTTCTCCGGCATCTTCACCGCAGCCGGTAATAGTATAACCCATTGAAGTTCCTGAAGCGTTTGTGGTATCATCGTAACCTGTCTGGCCAGCTGTGGCGGCAGTTCCATCCACCGGTTCCGTGGCAGCGTTGGTAAATGGATTTGACAGGCTAGTACCGCCGGGCAACAAATCAACCAAATCTTCGCCATTCGAAAGGGTAGTTGATAGATCTGCAGCATATACTCCGTTATTCTGTACGGCAAAATCTTCGGCCGCCAGCTGAACTGTATGGCAGTTTGACTTAACCGAAGCCTCTTTCGCTCTCGACTGCATACTGATAAAGTTAGGAATAGCAATCGCGGCTAAAATACCGATAATCACAACAACGATCATAAGCTCAATCAGCGTAAAACCCTTGTTATTCATTCTGCACCTCCTTTAGGTACTTAAACTCAAAGCTTACACTTTGAAAATCAAAACCTTACGGCTGTTAAAACCGTCGAAACTCTTTTTTCTAAGACCTCTTACGGTCTCCTTTTTAGTAATGGGCAATTTATATGCCAAAGAGCACGCGGGATCCATAAACGTTAATCCTTTGTCTCATATAACGTTATACCAGCACCGCGGTTAATACGTATTACCGTGGATTGTAAATTGCCATTTCGCACTCCAGCTATGCAACGGTTCATTATTCCGACCCCACCTTCTGTCCTTCACGGCTCAGTCCGTAACGCTGGATTTTCCGGTAAAGTGTTGACGCGTTGATCCCTAATATCTCACTGGCCTTCTTCTTCTGCCATCCCGTTTCATCGAGAACTGAGATGACATACTCCTTTTCAAGCTCCTCGAGAGTTATCTTCTCCCTGTCTAAACTCAGCTTCCTTTTACTTCTCGAATGAAAACGTATCTTGTCCGGCAGGTCATGGGGTTTTATTGTATCACCCTCCTGGAGTACAATGGCCCGTTCAATTATATTTTCCAGTTCACGTACATTCCCGGGCCAATCGTAATTTACCATCAGTTCCAGCGCTTTGTCTGAAATTGTCTTTTTTCTTTTTGATTTTTCAGATGCCATCTTAAGAAAATGTTCGACAAGAAGAGGTATGTCACTCGACCTGTGCTTGAGCAGAGGAATCTTTATAGGTATAACGTTCAAACGGTAATAAAGATCCGGACGGAAATTGCCCGCACGCACCTCTTCTTCGAGATCCGCGTTGGTTGCCGCGATTAAACGCACATTTACTTTTATGGGACTTGTCCCGCCAACAGGTACTATTTCTCTTTCCTGAAGAACCCTCAGCAGCTTAACCTGAATCGCAGGTGATGTTTCCCCGACTTCATCGAGAAAAAATGTCCCCCCGCATGCCACCCTGAACAATCCATCCTTGTCTCTGATCGCTCCGGTAAAGCTCCCCTTGACATGTCCGAAAAGCTCACTTTCAAGAAGATTCTCCGGCAGAGCCCCGCAGTTAATGGAAACAAAGGGTTTATCAGACCTGTTGCTTTCATGGTGAATTGACTTTGCTACAAGCTCCTTTCCCGTTCCACTCCTCCCTCTTATAAGAATAGTACTGTCGGTGGCGGCAACCTTTTTTACCCTCTGAAAAACCTTCTGCATCGGTTCACTCTCACCTATAATATTCTTATAACTGTCCTTTTTTCTCTGCTTCTTATTTATATAGGCATTTTCATTACTGGTTCTACGCGCCTCAACCGCGTTATGAACTATCATCTTTATTTCATCATTCTTTGCCGCCCTTTTAACCATATAGTGAAAAGCGCCTTTATTAAGAGCGTCAATCGCTGTCTTCTGTGAAGCGTAAGCGGTCATAATTATGACGGGAAGGTTCGGCTTGTGGCTTTTCACAGCTGAGAGAACTTCAATGCCGTCAATCCCCTTCATTTTTATATCGGTCATAACGGCGTCATATTCCGCCTTCTTTATCTCCGATATGGCTTGCTTACCGCTGCTGACCGTTTTAACCTTATACCCTTCCTTCTTGAGCATTATTGAAAGGTATTTACACATACTCTTTTCATCATCAACTATTAATACTCTCTCGCCTGCCATTAATCAAAACCTCCCGCATTCTATGCTGCTAAGTTCATGTTTAACCTCTTCGATTCCTATTCTTCCTCTTTTATCCTCAACCGGAATCAGAATCCTGAACGTTACTCCTTCTTTCAAATTTTCAGCACTTATCGATCCTGAATGACTTTCGATAATCCTCCCGGCAGTAGCAAGACCTAATCCCGTGCCGCCGTCCTTAGTTGTAAAGAAAGGTTCAAAGATATGTTCCAGTACATCATCGGGTATTCGCGGACCGTCATTTGTAAATTCTATTTCCGCGTACCTGGTTTTATCACTGCCTTCTTCGAGCACGTCTTCAACTACTCTGACTCTGATATAGATACTGCCGTCTCTTCGAACAGCTTCACACGCGTTGAGTCCCAGATTGAGAAAGACCTGCCTGATCTGTTCATCATCGGCATAAATCCTCACTCCTTCAACATCGCTTTCGAAGGTGATATCAGCTCCTCTGTGGAGATAGGATCCGTGCTTTAAAAGAAGAATTGTTTCTTTCAGACAGTTCTCTATATCTATAGAGTCAAATTCCGGTTTCCGGAGTCTCGCGTATTCAAGAAAATCGGTAATCATTCCATCGAGCCTGTCTGACTCGCGAATAATCAGATCCATAAGTTCACCGTTCTCTCCGGTAACATCGAGTTCATCCTTGAGCATTTCGGTCGACCCGCATATAGACGCGAGAGGCGCCCGGATCTCATGCGCGATTGCCGCAGAAAGCTCTCCAACAGCAGCCATTCTGTCTGATCTTCTTATTTTATCTCTCATCCTGTTTACTTCGGTTAAATCCTGAAACAGGGCTACAACACCTTTCTTCTCGTCGACTTCATTTTTCAGAAGTGAAATATTTATACCTATGGGCAATCTTCTCCCATCACTCCCTGAAAGTGTTATTTCACCCCTGTTTCGCTGAACTCCGGTTTCCATAACAAGCATCAACTGCTTGAATAGAGGAGTCATTCCCGGAACGATCTCTTCAAAATGCTTACCCTCGGCAACCACGTTTTTCTCAACTTCCAGGATCCTCCTGGCCGCCGGGTTCATCGAAACAATACAGCCGTCTAAATCTATGACAACCAGACCGCTGCTCATATTATTTACAATAGAATCATTATTCAGCTGTATCCTCTTTATCTCTTTTTCCCTGTCGGCCAGTTCCTTTCCGCTTCTTTTTACTCTTTTAGAAAAATATCCGCTTATCAGCCCAGTGGAAACGAATACCCCCATATGTATGTATCCTCTAAGTAATGAATCAAAAAGATTCTGCCGCGTAAAGATGAGCGCCCCCTCCGGAGATCTTACATGACCGCTGATTTCGAGAAGACTGTAGACAATATAAGCCGAGGCCGCTACGAGCGAAGTAACCAATCCTCCCGAGACGCCAAAATACAACCCGCCTACAAAAATTGGAAGTATATAAAGTATAGAGAAGATTGAGCCGGAACCGCCGCTGTAGTGAACAATAAGTGTCAGAACAGCAAGATCAATACCTATCAGAAGACGAATCAGTTTGTTGAATGAAACTCCCTTTCCATGCGCAATATAAACCGCTCCCGTACCCAGATATACCACACCGAGAAGGCTGTAAAGGGCAATGGCTGACAGTTCTCTGCTTTGAAACTGCAGGGCAATAATAGCCGCTCCTACTATCAGTGTTGCCACAACAATTCTGATATAGACTATGTTTCTTATCTTTTCATCATCCCGGTAAGCACGCGGTATAAAATTCATGGTTTCCTTCCCCGGAAAGAGACCTAACCTCCGGAAACAACAGAAATCAATTTAAACATAGGCAGATACATCGATATCAACATTCCTCCAACAATAACTCCCATTACAACAATCATAATAGGTTCTATAGCGGCGGTAAGAGCATCTACAGCACTATCTACTTCTTCATCGTAAAAATCGGCTATCTTCTCCAGCATTTCATCGAGAGCACCCGTCTGTTCACCAACACTGATCATTTGAACCACCATGGGAGGGAAAACTCCACTCCGTTTAAGCGGTTCGGCGATAGTATTACCCTCGCTGATACTTTCTTTCGTCTTGACAACCGCACTTTCTATGACCTTGTTGCCGGCTGTTTTAGCGGTTATATCAAGCCCGTCAATAATAGGCACACCGCTGGCAGTGAGAGTACCGAGAGTCCTGGTAAACATCGCAACCGCGCCCTTTCTTATCACTGCCCCGAGTATGGGTAAATTCAGCAGAAACCGGTCAATTCTCATTTTCCCCTTTTCTGTGCTGTTATATTTCTTAATACCAAAATATAGTCCAATTCCCGCCCCCAGAAGCAGATACCAGTTAACTCTGAGAAAATCGCTCAACCCCATTACAATTTGTGTCGGCAGAGGGAGAGCACCTCCAAAATCAACGAACATCTTGGCAAAGGTCGGAATAATAAACATAAGCATAAAAATCGTTGCGCCACCCGCGACAATCATAACTATTGTCGGATATGTCAAAGCTCCTTTTATTTTACGCCTCAGCGAATCCTGCTTTTCAAGGAAAAGGGCTAATCTATTAAGAATAAGATCCAGGATTCCTCCCGATTCACCGGCGTCTACCATATTCACAAACAACTCACTGAAACATTTATGTTTTGACAGAGCCTCGGCTAACGTGGAACCCGATTCAACATCTTCCATAACTTCTGTTACAATTTCTCTGAAATTATCCTTTTCCAGCTGGCTTGATAGAATATCGAGGCATTGAACGAGGGGCAGTCCGGCATTAATCATGGTCGCGAACTGACGGGTAAAAATTCCAAGGTCTTTAATTCCGATCTTCTTCTTGAACCCGAAATCAATATTCAGATCTTTGGGTTTCTGCCTGACCTGAGTAAGAATGATCTTCTTTTTCCGAAGATGACTGGTAAGCTCGATCTTGTTTTCAGCTTGATACTCTCCGGAAACATCCTCACCGGCGGGTGTCCTTCCCTTCCATAAATAAGTTGTAGCCATTTACTTCCCCCTTTGTCTGAATTATTTCCTCATCTGATAGTTTCTTCTTGTATTCTTCTCTCCAAACATCTGTTTAAGCTCTATCGTATCGGGGCTTCTCCTCAGGGCTTCATTTCTGGCTATTTTCCGGGCAACAGCCGCTCTGTAAAGCGCCTGATTCATTGTCTGCATTCCATGCTTCTGCCCCGCCTGCATAAGCCCGTATATCTGATGAACCTTGTCATCTCTGATTGTCGCGCTTATTGCCGGAGTGCAAACCATAACTTCAGCCACAAGTACTCTTCCCCTTCCGGATATATGAGGAATAAGCTGCTGTGTAACAACACCTTTTAAGACAAAAGCCAACTGAGCTCTTACCTGTGACTGCTGAGTCGGAGGGAAATTATCAATTATTCTATTAATAGATTCGAAGGTGGAGTTTGTATGCAGGGTCGCGAAAGCAAGATGTCCCGTTTCAGCTATTGTCAAAGCGGCCTGCATCGTTTCCCGGTCTCTCATCTCTCCTATTAGTATTACATCCGGATCCTGACGCAGCACATGCTTAAGTGCCTGAGCAAATGTCTCAGTATCCGCTTTTACTTCCCTCTGATTAACTATACATTTTTTATGTTTATGTATATATTCGATTGGATCTTCTATTGTAATTACATGCTCTGAGCGTTCACTGTTTATCTTATCAATTATACTGGCAAGGGATGTTGATTTTCCGCTTCCCGTCGGACCTGTTACCAGAATTAATCCTTTCCTCGATTCAGCAAAATCCTTTACTACGGGCGGAAGACCCAGAGTTTTAAAATCAAGTATTTCATATGGGATTTTCCTGATGGCAATACTTGTTACTCCCCGCTGCTGGTAGACATTCGCCCTAAACCGTGAGAGTCCCTGAATACCAAACGAGAAGTCGAGTTCCTTGTTATTTTCATATCTCTTCTGTTGATCTTCAGTTAACACACTGTACGCGATCTGTTTGGAAATATCCGGAGTAACAGCATCATACGCGGACGGCACAATCTTACCGTCTATTCTGAGAACAGGCGGAGCGCCCGCCGTAATGTGCAGGTCGCTTGCTTTCTTTTCGATCATTTCCTGAAGCAGTGTTCTGAGATTCAAAATATCCCCTTCTCTTTAAAAATATTTTTAATCATCACTTGTTTCCTTCAAAACTTCTTCGACAGAAGTAATACCACTTTTTATTTTATCTACACCGTCTCTTCTCAAAGTGAACATGCCTTCCTTAACAGCCTGGGTCTTAATCTCAGCGTTTGAAGACCTGTCTAAGATCATTTCCTTTATCCTCCCAGACACAAGCATAACTTCATATAATCCTGCTCTTCCTTTGTAGCCTGTGTTGTTGCATCTGGGACATCCAACCGGCTGATAGATCTCAAAATTCGCTTCCTCTTTTTTCAACCCGAGCTCTTTGGCCATCTCCGGATGCATTTCAGCTTTTTCCTTGCACTCATTGCATAAACGGCGTACAAGCCTTTGAGCTAATATAAGATTCGTAGAGCTTGCAACCAGGAAAGGCTCAATCCCCATGTCTATCATTCTGTTTACAGTGCTCGGAGCGTCGTTTGTGTGTAATGTGCTCAGCACAAGGTGCCCGGTAAGAGCCGCTTTTACCGCTATTGAGCCTGTTTCATGATCTCTTATCTCACCAACCATAACAATATTAGGATCCTGACGCAGAAAAGCCCTCAGAGCTGCAGCGAAAGTAAGCCCTATCTCCTGATGAACATTAACCTGGTTTATACCATCGAGGTTGTATTCAACCGGATTCTCGGCGGTCATAATATTATGATGCGGTTCATTTATTGTGCTTAGAGCGGAATAAAGGGTCGTCGTCTTACCGCTTCCTGTCGGACCGGTTACAAGAACCATCCCGTACGGCGATTTTATCGCTTTAATGAATTTCTTGTACGAGTTCGGATTAAACCCAAGTTTAGTTAAATCAATCTCAAGGTTGCTCTTATCAAGAATTCTCATTACAATTTTTTCTCCGAATATTGTCGGAAGTGTACTAACACGAAGATCGATCTTCTTTGACGCGATACGAATCTTTATACGGCCGTCCTGAGGTACTCTTTTCTCCGCAATATCGAGTTCCGCCATAATTTTCAGCCTGGATGTGATAGCATTCTTCATCCTGTAGGGTGGAGACATCACTTCATGAAGAACGCCGTCAATTCTGAACCTGACCCTCACTTTCTTTTCGAAGGGCTCTATATGAATATCACTTGCGTTCTTGTTAACCGCGTCTGCAATAAGGGAATTGACCAATTTAACAACAGGAGCATTGGCATTCTGCGCGTCTTCCAGCCCCAGATCCTCATCCTCTTGTTCTTCGACAATCTCAAAATCTTCTTCCATGTCGCGCATCACTTCATCAAGCGAATCAGCTGAATCATAGAAGCGGTCTATAGTCTTTTTTATTGAACTCTCTGTTGCTACCACCGGACGAACTTCAAGTCCGGTAATAAATTTAATATCATCTATCGCGAAAATATTATCAGGGTTGGACATCGCGACTGTTAACGTTCTTCCATCGCGCCTTACGGGTACAACCTGAAATTTAGTGGCAACCTCGGCAGGGATCAATTCCACAGCCTGTTCATCCGCCTCGATATCTTCCAGAGCAATTGCCTCTACCTGATAAAGCTGTGAAAGAAATTCTGAGAGCATTTTTTCCGACAACGCGCCTATTTTTACAAGATTATACCCAATACTGCCGCCGGTTTTATCCTGTTCTTTAGCCGCCAGCCCGAGTTGGTCCTCAGTTATCAGATCGGTCTCCAGCAGCTGTTCTGCTATAACATCTTTCAAATCGCTCATCCACCCGGAAAATGTTTAAGTAAAAAATTAATTCTGGATTAAAACTGCATTTACATTCTTCAAATCCGTAATTCAGTATAACTTTTCAAATATTTTCTACTTTCTCAAAGCGCAATTAATATGCCATTATCCCGCTTATTTCGTTCTGACACAGAGCCTGAAGCCAATTCAGCATATATATGCTCGAATTGCAATCTGCCGGGTCAACTAAAATCCATATGCTATATCGCTTAATGACCGGTGGTTCTAAGATCAAAAAAAAAGAAAATGATCAATAAATTGACGGATAATAATGCTCATGCAGGGATTCTGCCAAAGTGATTTCGCATTATGCAAATACTCTGAAAGATAATGCGAATTAGAAGTATAGCATATAAATCTGGCAAAGACCGGCTTAAAATTTGCCGGATGGAGAAAAAATCAATTGACCAGATCCCATATTATTCCAATCCTGAAATGTCTTTCTGACATGTAATAACCTGGAACTGTCTGATAGGCGGAGTTCATTATATTCTTAACCTGAAGCTTTATGAGAGCGGACATAAGAGTTATTGAAGAAGAAAAATTCTGTACAGCTGCAGGTTCCAGATCCACTGATCCCCAATCTCTTCTTCCGGTCTCGATTGAATTAAAACGCAGGGTAAGTGTCTCGGTACCTTTGAATACAGGTATCTTTAAATAGAAATTCCCGTTAACACGGTATTCCGGTACTCCATACCTATATTCATTGGAATTGATAAAATATTCTCCCGAAATATTATAACCATAGCGTGCCTGCCGATATTTTCCACTGGTGCTGTATTCTGCCTTCACGCCTGAAACTTTCTGTGTTTCAGAAGAGTTATATAATATGCCGCTCCCAACAGCAGGCCTGGAGTATCGGTCTTCATGCCTCAAAAACAAGTTTACTGAAATCCCCGAACTGAAAGATTTTTCTGCCGAAATTTCGTAAGCTATTTCAGGTTGTAATTCCCTGTTGGCAATATAATTTAAATCATAACAACTTGAGACAGTATCAGGTTCGGGATGAAAGAGCATCTCTGAGGAAGGAAGTACCAGTTTCCTTGAAAGTATCAGTGTTTCATATGACTTCCCACCCCCTTTATGAGTTATGCCAAATTCTCCTCCCAGATAATTTCCGGCCTCACTGTGATCTCCGCCGTAAAAACCTGCTCTTAAGGCAAACTTTCTCTTAAAAGGGGAGAAAAGAATAAAACCTCCTTCATAATTTTCCACCTCAGGGTCAACATTCTTACCCTCGAATCTGTTTTCATATATATCACGCCGCCCGGAAAAGAAACTTTTCAACTTCGCCCGGCCCAATTCTTTTTCCAACCCCAGGGAAACGCTTGATCTCAAACCTGAAAGTTTGTCCTCTAAACCTTTCTTTTCAAAACCGAAATTTCTGACTGACATCTTAAAATCATCATATCTGTAATGCAGCTGGGAATCAAAACCTCTGCTTCTTATATTTTCCCTGCTCGAACAAGCCGTCCCCTCATATAGATCTTCAAACCTTGTAAAATGAACAACGCCTCTATTCCCCGGATCGCGACCCAGTGAGACCTCCATTGAAACCGATTTAGCGTGATCTTTTCCCACAGACCTCTCCGGATAATACTGAAGGGGTTTATAGAAATCCTGCAGGTATCCATTATAAATGATGGTGCCGTTTATATATGATTCCGGTGTAGAAAACCATATTCTTCTAGCTCTGCGATTATTTGCCCCGTAAGTAAAATTGGCCTGCGCGAAAGGGGTTTCTCTTCCTCCTCTCTCAAGAACAATATTAATTGAGCCGTTATTTGAAATATGCCCTGTTAAAGCGGGAGAGCCACTGTATATTACCTCAACTCTCTTTACGCGTGAAAGGTC
The DNA here is from genome assembly GCA_964554125.1 of uncultured bacterium. Taxonomy (GTDB): domain Bacteria; phylum Krumholzibacteriota; class Krumholzibacteriia; order Krumholzibacteriales; family WJIX01; genus JAGHBT01. Next base: position 68,969 of record CAZKNG010000003.1, read on the forward strand.
GACAAATTTGACGAGGGCTTCAGATTTATATATATCAGTCAGGGGAACACCGTTTACAAGAAGATTAACCCCCCTGCTTCCCCTTCCTCCTATTGAAAAACCTGTTGAAGAACCGGGAGGACCTTCGCGCCAGTAAGATACACCGGGAATTATTTCAAGTATGTCATCAAATGTGTTGATATTATAATCACGTAGGTCTTCAGCTGTGAGGACAAAAACCTCGCCCGGAAGAGAAAGCGAATCCGATACAACCGAACCTTCCGGGATCTCGCCGGCTGAAGATATACCGGTAAGACTCATAACCCAGAGAATTGCCGGAATATAAACAAAATATTTATTGATTTGACCTGCAAGCATCATTAAAGCCCGCAACCTTTACAATAGGCACTACTGCCTGAGAAAAAATAAGTGAGTTGATAATAACATGTATTAATATAAACACAGATCCTGCTGAGAAAAAACCGATTATTCCGTCTAATAAACCATCTGAGCCCAACGACACATACGCGGAAGCAACTGTTGTCAGAATATCATAAAATAGAGTTATCAGGAAACCTGAAACGGCACTTACTACAACAGCAACCCCTCCTCCAACTAGAATTATCTTTCTCAGAAGACCGCCTGCTGTCCCTATAACAAGAAATCCTGTCATCTGAGCGGCGAGAAGAGGGGGAAGTGAAATTCCGAATGGATTAAAGAATGAATACAGAGTTATAGAAAGAATTCCTGTTGCAGCGCCATAACGCGGACCGGTAAATACTCCGCACAAAAACACAGATAAGGTCATCAGCTCAACATTTGGAACCGCGGCAAGTAAATATCCTAAAACAACCGTTAATGATGTAAACAGAGCGGCAAGAATAGTTCTGTATCTTTTCGAAGAGGATCTCATCTTTAAGCCCACAAACCTGAAAGTTAAACCGAAACATAACAAAACACACGAAATACTTTACGCAAGTTTGAAGCAGGTGGTCAAGAAAAATGTCCTCTCGCGGCCGCCGTTTTAAGTAACTTAACTGACTCGTACGGAGCGCCTTTTCCTCCCACGTCAACTTTCATTGCTATTTTAGAATGAAAGTCCGATCCGCCTGTGGGTATTAATTTCATTTCTTTGGCTATGGTTAGAATTTGATTCTCCAAAGCTGCATTATGATTTGGATGCCACACTTCCAGCCCCGCAATTCCTTTCTCGATAAATTCATTTAATAATTTTGTTTTTCTGATTTCATACGCCGGATGAGCCCAAACCGGGACACCGCCCGAATTCAATATAAGTTCAATAACTTCATCTGAAGAGAATACCTGCTTGGGAACGTAGGCTTTAGAACCATACCCCAGAAATCTTTCAAAAGCTTCCTGAAAAGATGAAACAATTCCCTTTTCAAGCAATGCCACAGCAATATGGGGTCTCCCCATGGAATCGGCCTCCGCCGCGTGCAGGTCATCTAGGGACAAAGTAATCCCACATTCAGAAGAGAGTTTCCTGAGAATTTCTTCAGCTCTCAAGAGCCGTTTATCCCTCAGCCACTTCAATTTCGTCTTAATTACAGGATCGTATATGTCTATGTAGTACCCCAGGATATGAACGTTTGTGTCACGGCCGTCTCTCGCGCTGAATTCTATACCCGTTACAACATCAATTCCCATTTCACTTCCAGCCTTCAAGGCTTCTTCCTGACCTTTGATAGTATCATGATCAGTTATTGATACAGCGCCCAGACCGTATCGGGCGGCAAGCTCAACCAGCCCGCGAGGGGATAATTCACCATCTGAGCAGCTTGAATGGGTATGAAGGTCGCAACAAAACCTTTTTTTCATTATTATATCTTCTCAGGTATGACTGTTTAGTTTTTTCATCTTCTCACTTATATCCCGGAAAGAAACATCGACAACATAGACTTTTTCAAAATTCTCACGTGCTTTCTCAACATCGTCAACAGCTTCATAGGCAAGCCCGAGATTATAATGAATTCCGAGGTCTTCATCACCGTAACTGTCCGCTATTTCCGCTCCCCTCTCAAGCTGTTTTATCGCGAGGTTATACTGCCCCTTCTGTATAAAACAATAACCGATCATCTCAAGACTCCGCAGCTTGAGCTCCTCTGAGCGTGAGGCTACCTGCAGTTCCTTTACAGCTTCGTTGAAAAGAGCCATTTCAATATAAGCCATCCCCAAATCGTAGTGACTCTTGAAATCATCCTTCTCAATATCACTTGTTATCTCTTCATGAACTTTTGTTTCATCTTCAACGCTGAATTGTGTTATGTCAGAAAAATCCTCTAAGAAATCTCCGCTTTCATCCTTCTCAAAAGAATCCTTCGTCTGATCACTTTCTCTCTTATCAGGTTTTCCTTCTTCTCTTCCGGAATCAGAAATACCATCCTTGGATTCGGGGGATTCTTTTTCCGCATTTTGATAGTGGTTGTCCGAACTTATGACATATTCATCTCTCTGTCCTTCCCCATTTATTTGATCATCGTCTTGGAGCTCTTCGGATTGACCCCCTTCTGCCGGCTCCTTTTCCCTATCCTTATCCATCGTGGTTTCACTGCCGTCGCTAACATTCAAATCCGGCTTAGGAGACTGCGTATCCCGGCTTTCTGAGTCCATATCGATTTCTGTTTCTACATCATCAACCTCGAGCGAAGGATCTATCTTTATAGAATCAAGTATCCTATCGACCTTCTCGCGCTCTCTATCCGACAGAGATGATTTTAATCTCTCCATTCTTTCTTTATAGAATTCAACCGATTCGCCGTCTCCGCTTTCACGGTCATCCCGAATAAGTTCCGCGTTTATTTCGGAAGCTCTGAAGTTGTTTCCGAGGGTCTCAAAAAGATCAACGGATTTTGAAACTACTTTCTTGTAATTACCCATCAATTCCAATATTGTCTCTATCCGCTGATCAGTTCCTTCAGGAATAGAATCAGTTTCCGACAGGAGCAGATCCATGTACGCGTTGAAATATTCTGCCGCTTCGCTTGTAAAATTCTGTTTCGCCTTAAGTTCCCCAAGCTTGTAAACCGTGCTTAATCTTCCCGGAATAATTTTGAGTATCTTTTTGCACACAGCCACAGCATTGTTATAAAGAGCGACTCTTTCATAATGATTTATCGCGTTTTCAAATGATGAAATAGCCTGGATACGATCTCCGGCTTTGATATATATATCACCCAGTTCATTCGATAGATTAGGATTGCTGGAATGACCGTCCAGGATCTTTTTATATACATTGATAGCCTTTTCGAGCTTACCCTTTTTCAGTAAATCCTGTGCTTGCCTTCTTAATTTACTTGCTTTGCTCAAAACCCGATCTCACTCCTGACATTATAGTCTTCTAACTCCCAGACGACATTGCCTTCTTTAATCACAATCACAGAATGATCTGTCCCGGCCCTGGAAGGTATCTCACGATAGTCCTCAACATCATACACTACCAGATCAGCTTTCTTTCCCTTTTCCAAAGATCCGACTTTATTCTGCATGCCTATTGAATGAGCCGCGTTTATAGTAGCCGCGTTAACAGCTTCAGACGGCAGAAGTCTCATCTGAGAACATGCTATCGAGACTGCCAAAGGCATCGATAAAGAAGGCGCGCTTCCCGGATTAAAGTCCGTTGCAAGCGCTATCGCGGCACCGGCTGAAACCAGTTTCCTGGCAGGCGCGAAAGAGTTCGACGCGAGTCCAAAACTTGTCCCCGGCAGAAGAACTCCCACAGTATCGCTGTTCGACAGAGCTTTAATTCCCGACTCTGTCACCTTCGTAAGATGATCCACGGAATCCGCGCCGAGTTCAACGGCCAACTCAGTGCCGCCAATGGCGAATATTTCATCGGCATGTACTTTAAGTCTAAATCCATTCTTTTTACCCGCAATTAATATCTGTCTTGTTTCGTCAAGGTCAAAAACATCCTTTTCACAAAACACATCTATGTATTCAGCCTTGCCCTGCTTTGCAACCTCCGGAATTACTTCATCAATGACGAATTTCACATATTCACCTTTACCACTTAATTCAGGGGGTTTCTGATGAGCCCCCATGAACGTAGATACTATATCTAAAGGCATATCTTCGACGAGACGGGAAATTA
>CAZKNG010000004.1:0-64829 GCA_964554125.1 uncultured bacterium
AGGAGATACTGTCTTTTGAAAAGATAACAAGAATTGCGAGCCGCGCGGCCCGTCTGGGTATTGTGAAAATAAGGCTTACGGGCGGAGAACCGCTTGTACGAAAGGATATTGAAAAGCTTGTCGCCATGCTTGCTCATTGTGAAGGGATCGATGAGCTCGTAATGACAAGCAATGGTTCTCTGCTTTCAAAGGAAAAGGCTTTAGAATTGAAAAGAGCGGGGCTAAACAGAATTAATATATCCTTAGACACTCTCGATGCCGGTGAATTCAGAAAAATAACAAGAAGGGGCAACATAGAAGATGTTCTTTCCGGAATAGAAGCCGCGAGGAGCGCCGGGCTCGATCCCGTTAAGATAAATATGGTGATATCCGAGGATACTTCACAGAATGATATTAAGGCAATGCGTTCTTTTTGCCAGAGAAAGGGATTGAAGCTTCAGACGATAAAACAGTTTTCACTTTATAACAGAGAGGAAGAAATCGGGTTTCCCTTTGTCTTTGACAGGCCGAAACCCTGCAGCTTATGCAACAAGATAAGACTTACAGCGGATGGTTTATTAAAACCCTGTCTTCTGTCAAATTCTGAGATCAAAATAGATTGGAACGATATAGAGAAAAGCCTGAAAAGAGCTGTAAGAGAGAAGCCCCCGAGAGGCAATGTTTGTGATAACAGAATGATGTCGCAGATAGGAGGATGATATCTGCCGCCTTTGAAAAATTTCTGAATTTGTCATTATTCGGTAAACGGGAGGCGCGTTCGGTGCCTTTAAAGGCCTGACTTATCAAGAGAGGAAACGGGAATGGATTTTACTCACATTGATTCAGAGGGGAAAGCGAGAATGGTTGATATCTCCGGTAAACCGGTTCAGAAGAGAACCGCTGCTGCTTCAGGAGTTATAATTGCCGGAAGCAAAGTTATCGGCTTCTTAAATTCGGGGTCTTTGAAGAAGGGAGATCCTCTCTCAGCCGCGCGAATCGCGGGAATTACGGCTGCCAAGAAAACCGGTGATTTTATCCCGCTTTGTCATCCTCTGCCTCTTGAAAACGTGGATCTTGATTTTGAGGTCGAAAATGACAGGGTCGTAATCAGAGCAGCCGCTGTCACAACGGCGAAAACGGGGGTGGAGATGGAGGCGCTGACGGCTGTTACCGCCGCCGCTCTGACGATTTATGATATGTGTAAGGCTGTAAGTAAGGATATGGTTATAGGCGAAATTAAACTCACAAGTAAAAGGAAGGAAGAGCCGGATGAGTAAAGGAAGATTCAAGGTTGTATCGGTTAATATTTCCGCCGGCAGGGGGACGGGGAAAAGGCCGGTTGGAAAAATCGTTCTTGAAAGTGAATACGGAATTGCCGGTGATGCTCACGCGGGGAGTCCGCGAAAACAGGTGTCATTTTTAGCGATGGAGGACATTGACAGAAAGAAGGAGAAATTTTCAGGATTGAACCCCGGTGATTTTGCCGAGAATATTACTACAGAGGGGGTTGACCTTTTATCCTTTCCCGTTGGAACGAGATTTAATGTTGACGAAGTTGAATTTGAGGTAACACAGATAGGAAAACCAGGGAAAGGGCACACCATCAAGGGATTGAGCATTGAGCCTCTTCTTGTAAAGAGAGGATTATTCGCCAGGGTGATTAGAGGGGGTGTTATTACGAATGAAAGTGTTGGTTCTTACGATATCTGACAGGGCTTCAGAGGGTCTCTACAGTGACATCTCCGGTCCCGCCGTGGAAAGGATCCTTGTAAATAAGATATCAGGGGCTGAAGTAGACAGACAGATAGTACCGGATGAAAAAGCAGAGATCAAAAAAGCCTTGGAAGCTAATCTTGACAAAGATGTAATTATAACTACAGGCGGAACGGGTATCGGCCCCCGTGATGTCACGCCCGATGTTACAAACGACTTCTGTGACAGGCTGATCCCCGGTATAGCGGAATATTTAAGAATAAAATCCCTTGAAGAAACCTTAAATGCCGTTCTTTCAAGAGGGGTTGCCGGGATCAAAGATAACACGATTATTATCAATCTTCCGGGATCTGTCAAAGGAGCGGGTTTCTGCGCTGAACTGATCCCTGATATTTTAAAGCATTCGCTGGCAATGCTGCGTGGTGAGGGGCATTAAATAAAGAGCAGCTCCTCTTGTAACAATTTAAGCTGATTAAATCATCTTAAAAAAATCAAGTTCGAGGGGGCAGATTAATTGACGCTTAGTTTGGTATCGGTTATTCTCTCTGATAGTGCCCGAGGCGGTGACATAAAGTGAAAGCCGGAGCAGACCTGTTAATTAGTCCTGTTACTTGAATATCTTCAATAGCTTCAGGGGGACGGCGATGAAAAAAATAAACCGCAAATTACTTGTAACTATAGCTGCAATCGCGATAGTTGTAATAGCAGCAAGCGTTGTTCTCAGGGTAGTTTTTACTGATGATAAACTGATTTCCATGGTTGTGCCCAGGATCGAAAGAAAACTCGACGCCCGGGTTGAAGTCGGGGACGTGAAAATTGAATTTCCATTCGGGTTTGGTGTTGAGGTAGAACGGCTGAGGGTTTCAAAGAAACTTGAGAGCGGTGAAGAAATAGGCTTCTACTCTGAAAGCACGGAGGTAAAGGCTTCTCTTATATCATTAATCAGAAGGAAGCCGAAACTTACCAGAGTCCGGATAAACAGAGGGGATATAACGATCAGGAAGGATCGAGGCAGGACGTTTACTGTAAAGGGGATCTCTTCGGCGATCTCTCTTGTCCCGGAAGGTAAATCGTACAAAATCGGCATATCTCTGGGTATCGATTCTCTTCTGGTAAGATCGGATGAGACCACGGAGATAAGCGCAGCGGCCAACCTGAATTATAAAGGTGTGATAGAGACAGATTTTCCCATTAGGAAAACCGGCAAAGAACTTTTCCCCCGCGCGACCATAAGAGGCGTATTTGAAACCGGTAAGCTCGTGCTTTCCGGGCAAAAATTACCTGTTGGATTTGAAGGGGAGGGTTCTGTAAATCTGTCCGGTAACGCTGTTGCCACGGATGACCTGGCGGTTAAATCAGGAAAATCTTCATCTGATGTCAGTTTCGAAATCGTTTTTGATAAAGACAGAAAACCTGAGGACCTGAACTTTACGCAGAGTATCAGAATAGATTTGTCTGATCTGAAACCATTTTTCAGGGAATCTTCTATAGCTCCGGAAGGTACAGTAGCATTGGATTTAAAGGGAGATGGTAAGGTAAAGCCTTTAATAAGAGGGTTGAAGGATATTTCTAAGGCAGCCGGTGAAGGTGAAACAGATCAGATATTCGAAGATTTCAAGCTGGAGGGGAGCTTGAATATCAATCTTTCTTCGATTGGGCCCGCGGCTCTTCCCGTGAATATTTCAGATATAAATATAGATGCCGGTATTAACAGAGGAAGCATAAGAGGACTTAACGGCAATTTCAAGCTGAACGGGAGACCTTTTTCTCTTAAAGGTTCATTTATAAATCTTCTTCCCGCCGCGCTTGAAGTTGTTTCTTTATTCAGCGGTGAAAGCGCTCCGGATCTTTCCCCTGCCGAATTTGGCGCGATATTCAGCGGGATGCGTTCAGATTCTGATAATTCAATAGAAATCACAGGTTCCTATATTGACCTGGAGGAATTCTCAGGCGATGATTCAGGGCCGGATTCTGAGGAAACAGAAGATTCAGATAGTGAGAATATGCCCCAAGCCATGATTATTAAAAACCCTGTAACATTAGTTTTTCTTAAAAGTTTAGATTTTACAGCACGCGTTGATTCGGTAGTTTCATCCCGCGCCGTTATAACTTCACTGGATATGGCCTGTAAAATAAGAAATGGCAAGATAACTCTCGATCCGCTTAAGGGAAAGTTCGCGGAAGGCAGCTTTGAATCGTCGGGAATGATAACGTTAAGGAATCCTGATCAGATAAGAACCTCCTTGAATCTGAAAGCAAGAGGCATCAAAGCGGGGCAGATTCTTTCCCGCTTTTCAAGCTCGGGCAGTCTGGTAAAAGGGCAATTTGATATAAATAGTACGGGAAGGATAGATTATTCGCGCCATGCTGATCCGTTAAAATCGCTCCACGTTCGCGGTTCAATTTATTCAAGTGACGGATATGTGGATTTCTCAGATATTTTTTCTCCTGTCACCGCCGCTGTGCCTTTGGATTTCTCAAAATATGAGAAATACCACTATGAAACCTGGGAGGGAAATCTGATTATTACAGGTGGAAGGGTGATCATCAAGGACTGGAAGCTCAGATCGGGAGACGGCGATATCTTCCCCGGGGGTTCGATAGGCCTCGACGGCACTCTAAGTTGTACAGCAAAGCTGGTTATTCCGCCCGGCGCGCAGAAGAGAATGAAAGATTTGAGGAAATACGGTGATCTTGTGGATCTTTTCAAAGATGACAAGGGGAATCTTGTTTTTGTTTTTAATATAGGCGGCACTGTTAAATCTCCGGCTGTTAAGCTGGATCAGACTGAAGCCGGAGATAAAGCGAAAAGGAAAGTCGTCGATGAATTAAAGAAAAAAGCTGTTGATAAACTTAAAGGTCTGTTCTAGAAAAAACCCCGGGAAAGTGAAGTCTCTTCACATTTCCCGGGGGTAGTTTGCTTAACGTTTGTTTGAACTCATCTTCTAGTAATTAACAGCCGATTTACGTCCTGGTACCGTGGCTTCTACATGATCCTTATCCACTATCTTCGGATTTCCATTATCTCCCGGGTCTGTCGGGTTGGCTACGATGTCAAAGGCAAGTTCGTCAAGATCTTCAGTAAGCATCAGGCCGAAAGAACAAAGCAATATTCCGCCATCGGGATACACAGCTCTATTAAATGCGATCGCGATACCGTTTGAGATGTCTCCAATTTTAAGCGCATATTCTGGAATGCTTGTATATGTGTACACAAAACCCGATTCAAGGGGTGAACCTTCGGAATCCACGAGATTGACCTTAAATGTTGCGCCCCTCATGGACTCGTTTTCATCCAGCATAATGTACGCGTAACAGTCAAGTACGGATGGATATGTAACGTCGCCACTGCATACTGAAGCTTCTTCATCAAAGAAGATAGCTATTGAAGGGTTATTAGGTACGTCTACCTCAAATGAAAAACAAACTACATCTGTAGCGCCTTCATCGTCTGTACAAACTACATTGAAATTATAACTTCCCGCCGATTCGGTCACGCCTGTAATTGTACCGTCTGAAGAAAGTTCCATTCCGGCGGGCAGGTGTGAAACAGAATCAAGTGACCAGGTATATGGTTCAGTTCCATTCTCTGCTTCCATCTGCACACTGTAAGGGGAACAGGTATATCCTGTTTCAAGTGTGGCATCAGTTGTGATTGCCAACTCTTCCGGCTCCGGTGTCGGAGTGACGGTGTCCTCATCCTCTGAGCACGAGATAAACATGCCGCTCAAAGAGAGAACTAAAAGAACTAAAAAAACCTTTCTCATTTTGAGACCTCCTTTTGTCTCTTAAAGTCCGGTTGTACCCTTTGGCCTTGTCCATTGCAATCTGTGTGCCACATATGTTATCTATGAAATCAGATTCTGTAACTCCTTGTCACGCATATAGATAAATTCTATCGTCCGGAGGTTTTGCCTGTATTTTGAAGTAATATCAGACTCTCATTATGCCAAATTATGTTTTACAGTGGCTATTAGTTCTTCAGCGTTTACAATAGTTGCTGCCTGTGGCGGCTGCTTTCCGATAGATCTGAAAGGGTCTTTGAAAAGCGCTTAGCGTACTTTAAGAAACCTTTTTAAGGGGAAGTATAAAGGTGTCTTTAAATTATCCCGGCAGATAATTTGTTTTTCAGAGTGTAAAGCGTTTTATATTATCGCGTTAATATTCCCTATACCCTGATTGAAGTTCCAGGATAGAGTAATTCCCGGCGCGGCAGTAATTCAGTATAAATTGTACGGCAGACTATAACGCCGTTATTAATCTGTATTGAGTCAGCGCGGGTATAAAGGTATTTCAGTCTATCAGCAGCTTACCCTTTTCCATTATCATTTTGCCGTCAAACTCTACGGTGGGCTTCATTACAATCCCGTCGAGGTGGATCGGAACATTCACGGTTCCTCCCATCGACATATTGTTTCCGAGAGCTATATGGATTGTTCCCATAACTTTCTCGTCTTCGAGTATCTTGCCTGTTATTTTCGCCGCATCGTTTGTTCCGATGCCCAGTTCGGCTGTGTTGAATGCCATTGGCCCGACAGCTTCCAGTTTTTCTTTCAGCAGATCCGCCTCGGGGCCGCCTGTAATTTCCACGGCAAAGCCGTCTTTAACGGTAATTGTTATAGGAGTCTTCCCGGTAAGGTCACCGATTCCGGCCATAGATCCATCGACTATAAATACTCCGTTGGAACTGTTTTCAACCGGCATTAGATAGGCTTCGCCCGAGGGAAGATTTCCGAATCCACCCTTTTCATGTATAAGTCCGGTTGAGGCTATACCCTCTATACCATCTACAGGTATTATTATATCTGTACCCGACTCTGTTGTTACATGAGCGGATTTTGCATCTGTCAGCATCTTAGTTATTTTTTTTGTTCTGTCAGCTATAGCGTAGTAATCGGCTTTAAGGCAGCGAACCATTGTATCCTTTGTAATTCCGGGCATTGTAGCTACTCTGGCTCCGGCCGAGCAAGCCTCTCTTCTTGCCGTCGTGTGAGTAAGTGATTTTGATGTCGGGATTATAACAGCTTCGCTGGCTGCCATCGCGCGCGAGACAGATTCGGGAGGTTCCTCGCCGTTTCTACTCAAAGGCATTATCTCCATTATGACAGATTCTGCTCCGAGTGAGCGGCCGGCTTCGAATAGAGCTTGGCCTATTGTTTTAAGTTCAGAGTCTGTTACTACGAGAAATGATTCATCTTTTTTTACTTTCAGGCAGTCTTTTACGGCTGTTACCGCTGATTCATAAAGTTCTTTATCCATGAGATTCCTCCCTTTTGCCTCAACTGTTATTGGCTTAATCAGTTATATACTCCGTCTATTCTGCTTTATTCAATAATAAAGGGTATAGAGGATTATCTTCCAGCTGATAAGATATTAACATGAACCGGGCGGGGTATTTCAATTCATTTTATCAAAAAATGAAATTTATCTGATCAGAGAGCTAAGGAAGGCGGGAAAGGCTCTTCAACCTCGGCGGGTTTACTTTCAGGAAATAGATTTGCGTGCCTGAAGCCCTGAAAATTCTTGCGGAATTAAAACTAAAAGGGTACAATGCTTTTTTTCGCGAGTGGTGATATATAATTTGATTCGCCTCGGAGGTTAAGAAATGAGTGGTCTTTTCGGTGTAGTTTCCAGCGATAGTTGTTCTGAATATCTGCTTTATGGAACGGATTATCATTCTCATCTCGGCAATGAATTCGGAGGAGCGGCGGTTTTAGGGGAAACTTTTCACCGGCAAATCCACGATATAAGTGACAGCCAGTTCAAATCGAAATTCGATAAGGATATTATGGAAATGAGGGGGAAGATGGGAATAGGGGTCGTGAGCGCTGTTGATGAGCAACCTGTATATATGAATTCCAGGTTTGGTCCTTTCTGTCTCATAATGGATGGAATTATCAATAATTCCCGGGAGCTTGCCTCGGCGCTTCTTGACCGTGGAATCAGTTTCAGTGAAGTAGGGAAGGGTTATGTGAATCTCGCGGAGCTTACTGCTAAATTGATAACGCAGGGTGACAGCATTGTCAGCGGTATCGAAAAGATGTTCGATCAGATAAACGGTTCCTGTTCACTTCTCCTGCTGCATAGAGACGGAATCTATGCCGCCAGAGACAGGCACGGGCATTCCTCCCTGGCCGTTGGGAGAAACGGCGATTCTTGGGCGCTGGCTTCTGAAACATCCTCCTTTCCCAACCTCAATTTTGAAGGTGAGAAGTTCTTAAGGCCCGGTGAGATCGTTTTGATAAATGAAAAAGGGCTTACGCGGAAAAAGAAGGGTTCCGACAAAAACCAGATTTGCGCCTTCTTGTGGGTATATACGGGGTTTCCGACTAGCAGGTATGAAGGTATAAATGTTGAGACAGTCAGAGAAAAATGCGGCAGATTTCTGGCAAAGAGGGATCGTGATATCGATGTGGATGTTGTCGCGGGTGTTCCTGATTCGGGGATTGGCCACGCGGTAGGATACGCTATTGAATCGAATAAGCCCTACAGAAGGCCTCTGGTAAAATATACTCCCGGATACGGGCGGAGTTATATTCCCAGTTCACAGAATATGCGGGATCATATCGCCAGAATGAAATTGATTCCCAATGAATCTATAATTAGAGGAAACAGAATTGTTATTTGTGAAGATTCGATAGTGAGAGGAACTCAGCTGAAAAATTATACTATCAGGAAGCTGTGGTCCGCCGGAGCTGAGGAGATCCACGTCAGAGTTGCCTGTCCTCCTCTTATCTTTCCGTGTAAATTCAATTTTTCAACCCGGAGTATCGGCGAACTCGCGGCCCGAAGGGCTATAAGAGCAATTGAAGGAGCTGATGTCGGGGATGTCTCAGAATATGTGGATCACACAACAGAGAAGTACGCGGAGATGATAGAATGGATAAGAAAGGATCTGAAAGTGACGACTCTGAGATATCAGACGATCGATGATATGATAGAATCGACAGGTATGCCGAGGGGAAAATTGTGTCTGAACTGCTGGAACGGTGAATGATCGGGCCGCGGCGGATAGCATATAAAAATCACAGGATTTAAGTTAGATCGCACCCGGAGATTAAACTTCTTCATCATACTCGGTGAGTATCCCGGCAACGGCATTTGCCTGATCATCCGCCCCGGCGACAAGTATTATCCTTTTTATCGATTCAGTTTCCTGAGATTTTATCGTTTCAAGCAATGCTATCACCGCTCGGTGATTATTTGTTTCTTCTAAATTCTTCCATATGACCGGAATCGTTACGGTAGCAGAATCGAGTTTGTCAGCAAGTTCGAGAACCTTCGAAAAAGCCGATTTAATCGATTCATCAGAATGATAACCGGCAGAGTCTTCAGGTAGGACTGCATGGATTATGTAGCGGCATGTCAAATTTCCGGAGGTTGTAGAGATCGGCTTTTCAATCGTTATCGGAGATTTTGAAGCTGCTTCTTTTTCTATATCATTTCCGCCTTTATTTTTAATGGCGGCCCCCGGGCCTTCAGACATAGTTCCGTCCGGTGAGGCTGGATTTATAATGGCGTCTGAGAAGAAATCTGTAATTTCTCCCACCCGCACGGAAACGTCGATCTTTCCTATACTGGACATATAGACATTTTTCTCCATGGCTATTCCGGCCAGTATTACATCCGGCTTTTTTCTGAAATCGCCGATGAGCCTCTTGCCTTCTCCGGCTACAAAACCCGCCGTATTGAAAACTTCTTCAGGATCGGCCCTGCCATCCTGAAAGAGATCGAGTTTTTTCCGCAGAGGATTTATCAACTCACCGCATTTGGATATTTTCAGGTTTCTGATAAACTCTTTTTTGCGAATTTCCCGTTCATCATCGGTGTCATCAAATAACATTGTTTCTCCCTTCTCCAGTTAAGGTATAAGGCAGAAGCCGATTATTTTCCAGCAGAAAACAGCTGAAAATTATATATATTTTAAATTCTGCCTTTGATAACAGCGGCTTCGCGGATTTTATTGCCCGGGATTTATCTCTCCGGAGTCTTCTTTCTTTTTCGTAAGTCTGCTGAAAATAATGTACGAAGGCACTGAAAGAATAATCCCCAGAGTAATTCCAGCCGCCACGTCAAGAGGCCAGTGTACTCCAACATAGATTCTCGAGAAGGAAACTGTTGCCGCGATCAGAAGGAGAGGGGCGAGAAGTTTTCTGTAGACGAGACCGAGAAACAGCATGGAAGTTGTTATATTAGCCGCGTGTCCGGACGGAAATGAGAAGGATGATTTATATCCTCTGACCGCTTCAAAAGATGTGGTAATCCATCCTGAGCTCCCGCTCCAGAAACGCGCGCCGCCCAGCACTTCGCAGGGACGCGATCTTTGAAAGAGGGGTTTCATAATTCCACTGGATATCTGATCAGATGCTACCAGAAGGGGTATGAGCGCGAGAGCAGCCCATTTCCCTTTCGGCCCTCCGAATATTACAAGAGCTGACCATGAAAGTAGAATAATAATCTTAGACCTGTCAAAATCGGTAATAACAGGCATAACGGTATCAAATGCACGGTTGGCGAGGCGCGTATTAATAAACCGGAAGATCCTAGTGTCGTAAGATGATTCGTTCTGGAATTTATGCCAGGCTGCCCCCGAAAGAGAATCTGTATCTGCCGCGCGGGGAGTCGGCGCGCTGGAGGAAGCTGCCGGCAGCATAGCCAGGACGATGAATATCAGGAATGTCTGCCGGATTCTTTCTTTTGCCATAGCGGTACGGTTTTTCCTAAGATAATAATTCAAAAGGAAGTGTTCTGATCCTGCCGCCCGGAAAGTGCAATAGACAGAATCAGAACTCCTCTGAAATCAGTTTACAATTCCTATCAGCAGGTGGTTTCGTCTATGCTTCTATGCCGCTGATACTTTTTCGCTTATGCCTGTTACTAAAATGAGAAACCGCCGGAAATAGTGAAATATTTAGTTGTGCCGTCATCAAATATTATATTAAGGGCTGGTTTGATCTCCCATATTCTTGATTCAGACTGATCGATTATTATTCCGCCGCCTAATCTCATCCCAAGATTCATTTCCGAATCATCATCAAAAGCGAAGCGGTAAAAGCCGATCCCCGCCTGTCCGAAATATTTATTTGTGCTGCCTGTCGAATCACTTTGTGAAAAGAGATATCTCGCCTGGGGAATAAATTCCATTATCGAAGCTGAACCGTTGCCTTCATCGACTCCCCACCTGTTGTAGGCGATCCTTCCTCCCAGGAGTATATTGTCCGTATGTGGGATAAAACCGTCCAGGCCGAAGCATATTCCGGTATTTAAATAATCGCCCGCATCGCCGAAAGGTATTGATAGTCCTGCATTGGCGTTAAATTCGATTTGTTCCATAATGCTGTCCGCAGCCAGAGTTGACGCAGGCAGAATAATAATAACGGCGATCATCAGCAACGCACTTTTATGAATCATCTTTTTCCCTCCCTTTTGCTCGCACTCTTGTCCGGATAAGAAGTTTCCCCAAGCTTCCTCAAATTAAGTTGTAGTACAGGGTGCCACGGATTAAAGGAAAAAACAAGTATTCTTTTTTCCTTTCAATCTTACCCCGGACAGGCCCTCAGGGCGGTGAGAAGTTGACCCTATAAAAGCTTCTGTTTAGCTTGTCTAATGAGAAAAAATCAAATTCAAGCTTCCGGCGCGAACATAAAAAGTGAGAACTCAGAGATATAGTTACAGTGAATGTGAAGAATCCGGTTGGAGAACGGTGTAATATTAATTAGAATATATCCTGTAGGTTCTTTAGAACGTAATTAAACAGCCGGGCAGGGAAGTTAAATATGTTACCTCCTCTTTTACCTTCGGTAGTGAGACATTTTGTTTACCCTTTTTATAGAGGGTATAGAAAAGACAGGGTCCTTTCTATTCTGAGCGATTTGGAGGATAATCAGTGGCTCGGAAAAGAACAGATAGAAGAGATACAATGGAGGAAGCTCAAGAAGCTGTTGAGTTACGTTTCCATCCATGTTCCCTATTACAGGGATCTCTTCAGTAACAGGGGAATAGAACCCGATGAGATAGAAAGCCCCGCTGATTTTAAGAATATACCGTATCTGACAAGAAATGTTATTACAAAGAGCAGCCGTGATCTTATTACAGGAGATCCGCTGATGAAGGGATATGCTTCGAGTACCGGCGGGTCTAACGGTGACCCTCTCTATTTCTACTGTGATCTTGCGGCCGGTCCCGTCCGCCGTGCCAACACAATCAGGCAGTTCCGCTATGCCGGTATTGATATTGGCGACAGGCAGCTGCGGCTTATGGGAGATCAGCTGGATAGAACATGGAAGGAAAACGCCGCGGCGAAGGTAAAAGATTACTTCAATAATATTAAATTCCTGTCATCGTTTGATATGTCAGACGAAGCGATGAAAGAGTATATCTATGTTGAACACTTTTTTAAACCCTCTGTTATTGTAGCCTACCCTTCAGCTCTTGCTCTTCTGGCTCATTTTTGTAAGAGGAGGGCTTTGAAGGTTTTTAAACCGAAAGCCGTTGTTACAAGCGGGGAAATGCTGTACCCGGAGCAGAGGAAGATAATCGAAGAGGTCTTTTCCGCCCCTGTTTTCAACAGATACGGAACCAGTCAGTTTTCCAATGTAGCCAGCGAATGTAAACAGCATAAGGGGTTGCATGTAGCGAGTGATCTCTTCTTCGTCGAAGTAATTAACAATAGCGGGAAACCGGCTGAAGCGGGCGAAAAGGGGGAGCTGGTCATTACAGACCTGTCTAACTTTTACATGCCCTTTATAAGATATAGAACCGGAGATTATGCGGTTCCGGCAGGAAGAATTTGTGACTGCGGAATAGGTCTGCCTCTCCTTGAAAGGATTGAAGGACGCAGCTTAAATACTATCAGAACTGCTGAAGGCAAATCTGTCGGGGGTGCTTTCTGGACTAGACTTTCGAGAACAGTGCCGGGGATAAAGAGATTTCAAATTGAGCAGAAGGGTCTAAACAGCATCAATTACAGAATTGTTACCGGTCCCGGGTGGAAAGTTGAATTTAAAGATATCCTTGATAGAAAGATCAAGTCATACTGCGGAGATAATTTAAACATTACCTTTCTTGAAGTTGATGACATTCCTCTTACACCCTCGGGGAAATCCAGGTTTATTATTCCTGATACCGAAGAAAAACTTGTCATTAAATCCAAGATACACAAGGCAAATATCACCTCGGCAGAACCTGATATGAATGACTGTCTGTGTATAGACGAAAAACTCATGGAGCTTGCCGATATTTCCGAATATGAAAAGATCCTCATCGTTGATGCCACAAATGGAGTCCGTCTCGAAACATTCGCCGTGAAGGCCCCCAGAGATAAAGGTGATATTAAAGCCTGCGGAGCGGTCGCGGGAAAAGTTAACCCGGGGGATGAAATAGGTGTAATGGCGTTTACATGGGCGAAGGAAAACGAGGTTGATTTCAGTAATATTCTCGTTGATAAGAGGAACAGGTTCTTACGTTATCTTACAGAATTTCCAGGGCATAAAATATGATATATCTGTCCGGCGCTTTTAAAGATGCCGGAGATAAACTTTTTCCTCCGGCTTAATAATCAATAGTCTGTCCGGCATTATTAATCCTTACTTTCCCTTTGATTTTATGGATAATTTGATATATTTATATCTGTACGCGATCGAAACCGCAAAGATGTGAGTATGTCATGAAACGTATGTTTTTAAAATCTATGATTCTGAAAGCGAAGGTCACTCAAGCCGATCTTCGTTATGTGGGAAGCATTACGATCGATGAAGATCTTGTTGAGAAAGCGAATCTGAGTGAAAATGAGAATGTATTGATCGTTGACAAAACAAATGGAAACAGACTCCAGACCTATATAATAATCGGTGAGAGAGGCTCTGGAGTAATTTGCATCAACGGTGCCGCGGCTCACCTTGTAGATGAAGGTGACATTGTTGATATCATGGCATTTTCCTGGACCACGGGTGAAGCTCAATCACTCTTTATAAAATTGGATGAGAATAATCATTTTTCCAGGTATGTCAAAACGGGTGAGCGCTGACCCTTCCTACGGTTTCTCAGAAAGGGAATGAATGTTCAAAAGAAGCCTGCGCCTCTTTGAGCTATGGGGCATCCCGGTGGAAATTCATATCAGCTGGATTCTTATCTTCATACTTGTAACATGGAGCTTTGCCACCGGTGTTTATCCCGAGTCCTACGGCGGGACTTTCTCTTCCACTCAGTTATGGATCATCTCTTTTCTGACAGCTGTTCTTTTATTCCTGTCGATACTTCTTCATGAGTTCAGTCATTCTGTTGTTGCTATCCGAAATGGTCTTCCCATCGGGAAAATTACATTATTTATGTTCGGAGGCGTAGCTCAGATGCGCCGTGAGGTTGAAAGTCCTTCCGTGGAACTCAAGATGGCCTCGGCGGGACCCGCGATGACCCTTGTGCTTATAGGTGTTTATTACCTTCTGGGCGTAATTTTCAGATCATTCGACACCCTTTTCGTGTTGTTCAATTCACTCGCGTTTATAAACGGAGCGATTCTTGTTTTCAATATGATTCCGGGATTTCCACTTGACGGCGGAAGAATACTGAGGGCGGTTATCTGGCGTAAGACAGGCAATCTTCTCAGAGCAACAAAAACAGCCAGCCGGATTGGAAAGGGTTTCGCCTTTTTCCTGATAGGTATGGGCATTATCAGTTTTCTGGTTAAGGGTAATCTTATAGACGGCATCTGGCTGATGATAATCGGCACTTTTCTGAGACAAGCCGCCGAAAGAAGCTACAAAGCCGTTATTTACCGGGAGGTCATGGAGAGATTCAAGGTTTCGGATATAGTAAGATATGATGTCGTGACAGTCGGATTGTCAGTTGATCTGCGGACACTTGTCGAGGATTATTTCAAAAAGCACCCCTTTCAATCTTTTCCCGTAGTGGAGGATGGGGTTCTGGTGGGAATAATCAGACTCGATGATGTTAAGAAGGTCGAGAGAGGAAAGTGGCCTGAAATAAAGACGGCGGATTTAGTAAACAGGAATATTTCAGATTACGCGATCCGGGCTTTTGATAATGCCGGAAAACTTCTCCGTCTTATACAAGAAAAAAAGTACGATTCTTTTCCGGTAATCGATGATTATGGAAGATTTACCGGCATTGTAACGAGGAGCGATTTCGAAGAAGCGGTAAGAGTTATGACTTCCATTAGAAATTTGCCGGATTAGTTTAGATAAAGCTATATCATCCCTGAATCGGTGTAGTTTTCTATTGAGCTTGAAGAGCTGCTCAGGTCTTCGATGATCGATGTGAGTGTAAACAGGTGATCAAAGCCGAACTTGCCCAGTTTCCCGGTGTTTTCTGAAATTCCGCCGAGCGACAGATATTCGCCGATTGAATGGCAGTTTTGAATCTGGCGGTTGAAGCATTCTACTATCTTTGAATTCTTCCCATACGGTCCTATTACATCGTTGGTCTGTTTTACCTTATTTCTTAACAACTTTTTCAGAGACGCGGGGAGGATGTAATACAATTCTCTCGCGTAAAGATATAACAGATATTTTTTAGAAGATATATCGAACCCCCAGTTGGCGTTACGGACAGCGGATGCTTCAGGTGAAAGTTTGAGCAGGAACTCCCGGTAGAGTTTGTATTTTGCTTTATGCTTATCCGGGCAATTCATGACAAAGTTAAAGAAGTGTATGGAATTAAAAGGCGAGACAGTCCAGAAGTAGAATCTGTTGCGGTCTTCTCCCTCAGATGTCCACTTCAGATTACGCTGATTGATTATAAAATGAACGTATTTTCCGTCCATCCCTCTCTCGGGATACGCCGCGAGTTCTTCTCTTATTTCAGCTATAATATCATTTTCCCTGATCCCCGTGACAGCGGCTGTAATATCAAGTGGAACGACATGGTTCGTCTTGATAATAAACCGGGTCAATTCGTGTGTGTCTTTGAGTTTCTTAAAAGGTCTGGAATCGGGGATTATTAATCCCCCGCCCTCTCCGGTGAAATATGTAATTCTGTCTCCCCATTCGGTCCGTATCGCGTTGAAATAGGGTATGGAAAAACTCATTCCCAGGAAATTCATTCCATTCTTCATTCTGAGAAGTTTTAGAACCTCCTCTCCCGTAGCCTGTCCGATTTCAAAGAGTTTCCAGTCGAAATTCAGGACTTCGGATAATTCCCTCGCGATATCAATATCCTTCGCCGCTGTTTTATAGTAGTCGAGGAAGGTGGCGCCCGAGAAATCGATATCGATCCCTGTAAGGGCGGAGGCGACTGCTCTGGAATCCAGCCCGCCGCTCTGGGTGATTATATTCTTATCTACGGGGTCAGCCATTTTACCGCACATATCTGAGAAGATGGCAACCATCCGGTCAGCGGATTCACCTACACTGAGCCCGCGATTGTTTTTCGAATCGTAATTGAAATTATAAAGTGTTTCTATTGAAACTCTATCCGATTTTCCATCTGATCTGATCACAGAAGCGGGCGGGAGGCGGAAGGTGTTTTTTAGCAGCGTTCTTCTTCCAAGGGGGAATCCCAGAAGCAGAAATTGAGAGGATCCGGTTCTATCGAAACCTGTTCCACCGGAGAAATGATGGATGAATCTGAGTTCTCTTGAGACTGTTAGTGTTCCCGCGTCTTCATTCCAGTATAGCGGAAGGCGTCCCAGAGCGTCATTTAGTATCCACAAAGAAGATGATTTCCGATGAAGTATGAATATTATAAAATCTCCATTTGTATCCATAAGCCACCGAGTGATCTTTTCTCTTGAGCTGCCGGAATTTTCTATAAACAGTTTGACGAGTTTTCTGATCTCAGAAGAGATCTCCGAATGAGTTTTCCCGTATATCTTTCCCTCAAGGCAGATAAAGTATTCGCCATTCTCTATGACCGTCACCGGATATTTCGCGTGACTCGTGCAGCATAGGAAATATCTGTCATCTTCGAGCAGTATATTCCGTTCGATCCATTTTTCGTGTATAACCGAATCCAGAGCTTTCAAGCTCTGCGCCTTTCTTTTTTTCAGCCCTCCGACGGGCTTATAGATAAAACTTATTCCAGGCATGGTAATTTCTCCGTGATAATCCTGCTGAGATTACATGTCGATTAAGGAGACGCTCTAAGCGAATTTTACAGGTCCCGGGAGATATTGCAATAGTATTCTGCCGGTGAATGATGTGGAAACTATCGCTTGGCACGAGTTTGAAGAACCCGGGGGCGCGGCCGATCTGCCAGCAAGGCATCTCTAAGCTGTAAAGCATCTGACTCTACTGAAGGGTATGATCATTTCTGTTCTCTGAGTCTATCTATTTCACTTATCTGTTGGCCTGTGAGTCTGTCAGCGCCTCCAAGAAGCTCTGTGAAAAGGGTCGTTCGCGCCGCCGCCTCGAGCACTTCGATTTTGCTGAAGGCCTCTTCAAGAGTCAGCCCAAGACAGACAGGTCCGTGATTCCTCATCATTATTACATCACTGCCTGCCGCGGCTTCGGAGACAGCGGAGGCAAGTTTTTCTGACCCCATAAGAGCATAAGGAACATTGGCTATCTGTCCCAGTATAAATCGTGATTCACCTGTGAAATCTGTCTTTATCTCTATGTTGGATGCCGACAGGATGGTTGCCCACGGGGGATGAGCGTGAACAACGGCTCTGATATCATCGCGGCGATTATAGATTTTAAGGTGAAGGGAGGTTTCCATGCTGGGTGTAAGGTCACCTGAAAGATTTTTACCGTCTGTTGAAACTTCACAAATATTTTCGGCCGTGAGTCTTCCCTTGTCGAGCCCCGATGGAGTAACGAGGATCGAGTTCGCGCCGTTTCTCAGGCTGATATTGCCTCCGCGCGCCGTTGTAAGTTCTCGCGCGTAGAGACGGTTTACAAAGTAGGCTATCTCTTCTTTTTTTCCTGATTCCATGGTGTTTGCAGGTTTAAAATAGTCATTCTATCTGTTATGCTTCATTACTATCATATAAATTAACAGAATAAAAGGAAATATAAAACAATTCCGAGTGATTTAATCTTACCTCTGGGAGGGGGATTGATATGAAATATCTGGTGATTACAACATCGCTCTTAATGTTGATGATATCAACATCTGTTTCTTCACCCGGCAGGGAGCAGTCAACAGGAAAGACAAGGGAGCCCGTAGATACTGTCGGATACGCTGTTACCCCTTCGCAGACCGCAGCGGTTATGAATTTATGTGATTCAATTGAAAAGGCCCGGTGTTTGAAGAATGAGAGGGCACATCCTGTAATGTCCGGAGGGGAGTTGATCGCGGCGATCTGCCCGCATGACGATTATCTGTATGCCGCTCCCGTTTATTTTCACGTGATGAGAGAAATTACGGCCCCTGTGATTTTAATGATCGGCGTTTCCCATCATGCCAGACATAAGGGGATAGAGGGAAGATTGATTTTTGATGATTTTAAAAGCTGGAAAGGTCCCTATGGGAAGGTGAGGGTTTCCAGTCTCAGGGATGATATTATTGAGGCCCTTCCTGAGGAGATTGTTATGGTTGACGGCGATATTCACGCGAAGGAACATTCTCTCGAGGCTTTTCTGCCCTTTCTGCAGCATTCGGAGTTCTCTGATAGAAATAAAGCCCTGGAGAGGAGAGATTATTCTTTTCCGAGGATTATTCCCATTCTTGTTACCAGATTTAAGGGGGAGTCGCAGGGGGAAGCAGCCGGCCGGCTTGCCTCCGTTCTGAGAAAAGAGATGAAAGAGAGGGATTGGATTCTGGGAAAAGACCTTCAGGTTCTTATTTCAGCCGATTGCGTGCACTATGGAGATAAAAAATGGGGCGGGCGCAATTACGCGCCTTTCGGGACGGATGCCAAAGGGTATGAGAAGGCCTTGAAACAGGAAATGAAGATAATAGATTCATCCTTAACAGGTGTAATAGATGACGGGAAAATAGATCGATTCAGATCTCTGGTTGAGAGAGATGACCCGGAGTGGCCCTATAAAATACCGTGGTGCGGGGTTTATTCGATCCCTTTCGGTTTGAGTGCCGCCAGAAGATTATGTGAACTTGCCGGCCGCGAAGCCCCGGAGGGATTTTTGTTAAAATATCAGACCAGCCTGGAGCCTGGGAAGATCAGCCCTGAAGCGGAGGGACTTGGAGTAACAAACATTAATACCCTTCATCATTGGGTTGGATACGCGGCTGTCGGTTACTGGTAAGGTATGTCAGCCTGGGAATAATTCTATCAGATCACCCTGATTAGAATGGGTTTCGGACAGTGTGTCCGGAGGAAGCTCAATCGCGCCGATAGCACCGTCGGCTGATTCAGTGAAACAGCCGGGGGGGAAGTTTCTCAATATCCTTATTATTCTTCTGTTTTTATCGATAAAAATTATATCTACCGGGTTTTTCATTCCTACGGTATAGATACCGCTGCATCGATGCAGCCACAACGCGCACCCTTTTGGTATTCCGTAATTATTTATTCGCTTGAGTGTTTTATTGAAATTTGAAGCCAGTGTAAGGAGAGTGTCTCCAAGTATGGTGTTCTGTGTTAGATTCAGGACGGACATTTATTCTCCTCTATATAAAAACTCCTATTATCACTACGGCGAGAGTTGACATCGCGAGTATTGTTTTCCAGGGGGCTATGCGAATATTGTTTGGCGTTTTTTCTTCGTCCTCATACTTATATTCTATTTCGCCGGTCTGTCCGCTTTCATTATCCATTCTGGACGCTTCTATTCGGGCAAGCTGAGATGTAAGAGTTTCTTGTGATGGAATAGCGGATTGAGGGTAGAATGCAAGGTTATGAAGATTAGAGAGGACCATAAACTGCCGCGATTTAAAAAGCTTTGCAATGGCGAGGAAGGTAAAGATAATAATAAAAACAAGTATTGAACCGAGGGGGCCTGTAATGGCTCCGGCAGCGGCTGAATAAACAAATACCGATTTTGACGTTTTTTCATAGAACTGAATCGGTGTTGTAAGTAAAAGTGATATAAAAATACCGGAAGCCGAGAAATAAACACCACCTATTCCGTCTCTGAACGCGTGAAAAGCCAGCGACATTGCCGCCGTGAATATTATAGCCGTAAGAACGCTCTTTTTCGGACTGCTCGTTATAATTATCATAATGAAGGCAACAGCCAGAATTTTAAGAATCAAAGTCTGAAAATGATATGTTCCCATCGTCACCATTCCTTTTTGCTTAATACCATTTCTCCTTTTATTGCACAAACAAGAAATATTCCTTAAACAATTGTGTAATCATCCGGGGAATGAGAGGGGTTCTGTAATCTGGTTTAAATTATGTAATTATCTTTTTCGCAGCAAGTTACAGGGTTCAATAAAAACGGACTATTATTATAAATGCGAATTTTAATAACTATACTGAAGTTTGGAATCAAATATTGTGGGGAAATTCCACCATCTAATTCAGGTAGTATGGAGAGTATTGGTGATTGTTACTACTTTTTTGACACTTGTGTTGAAAGGGTTTCCCTCGATTCAGTGCTGTTCCTTAATGTCTGTCGTAGTGTCTTGTAATTTCTCCTTCAGAATCTCTTCTCCGGTTTCTTTTAAGTACTTAAATACCGTTTTCTCCTTAAAAAGGATGAACGGGAGTATAGCGCCGATTATGGCGGGCACGGTATAGGAATGTCCGAATATCGCCGCTGAAATAAGAATTGAAGCTATGGGAATATTTAATCCCGAAGCGAGTATCCCTGATATACAGGAGACGATAACCGCGTAATACGCGCTTGATCCCGGCTCGATACCTGATATGCTGCAGAGAAAAGCTCCGCATCCCGCTCCTGTAATAAGTATGGGAGCTGTAAGGCCTCCGCTCATTCCGCTTCCCACCGTCAGTGAAGTTACCGTAATCTTTAATATCACGAAACTGATGATGATAAGCGGTATGCCTCCGAAATTAATAGTTAGTAAAGAGAGGTCCTCCAGACTGCCGCCGGCAAAAATTCGAAAAAGGAGCATTGATGTTCCAAGCACCTCTTTTGCTCCGGATAGCCATAGGGCTGATACGGCTAAACACGAAATAAGTACCGGGAAAGGCTGTCTCGCGGATATATTTTGAAATAGATTTGAGCTCTTATCAAATATTGTTATAAACAATAATCCTGTCGCGCTGCTTAATATTCCCGCGAGCGGCAGCAGCATTAAGATATAGAGATCGTTTGTGAATGAAATGGTGTGTACCCTGAAGACCGGTTCCATTCCGAGCGAATAAGAAGTGATTACGGCTATAGCACCCGCCAGGATCGAAGGGAAAAGGTTTGAATACTTAAGGGATCTTTTACTTAGTATCTCTACAGCAAAAAAAGCGCCGCCTATGGGAGAGAAAAATATCGCGCTGATAATACCGCTCATGCCGCATATTGCAGCCACGCGAAGCGTATCTTCGTACCTTATCTTTAGCACTGCCAGGACTTTTGAGTAGACCAGAGAGCTGATGCCGGCGCCAATTCTTGATAGCGGACCAACTATTCCTCCGCTTCCGCATAACCCCAGGGTCAGAAGAGTCGCGGGTATCTTAAGAAATGTGGCAGGTGCGTTGAATTTGCCCCCCTTTTGATTTATGGCTTTTATATAAGACGGGATTCCGTCATATCCGGCATCAGAGTTGTATTTCAGTATAAAAGCCCCTAAAATAAACGCTCCCGCTATGGGAAGCAAGAAACCCCGGAGGTTGTCCGCCCGGCCTGTATATCTTACCGCAAATTCCAGGGTAAATGTAAAGATTCCAACGATTAAAGCTGAGCTGATTCCAGACAGGACTGACAGAATTATCATCCCGGAGAATTTGCCAATTTTGTTAAAGGAGGTTTTATTCATAGCTTGATAGTTCTTGGACTATTTAAAACTTAAACGGTCGCCGGCGTTTTGTTTCCTCGATCAATCTTAACATCTCCTCCTCCACGCGTTTCATATTTACCTCCCACAGGCCGCGTTCTTTGATTCTGCTTATATTTATTTTACGCGCTTTCCGAGTAAAATTTCTATCTTTAACCGTTTTGACTACAGATTCCGCGAGTATGCGGGGGGAGCCGGCAGGTACTATCATTCCGTTTTCCCCATCCTCGATCCATTCCCTGTTTCCTTCAAGGTCGGTTACGATAGGGGTCAAACCGCTAGCCATCGCTTCGAGCAGGGAAACGGAAGTGGAATCGGAAAGGGATGTTGATATATATATATCGCTTTTTCTAAGCTCCTCTGAGAGTTTTTCAGGGCTGAGTCTTCCCTTAAAGGTGAATTTTCCGCCTACCCCGAGGCTATCAACTTTTTTCTCGAGATTTTCACGTTCAGGTCCGTCCCCGCATATAATAAAGTAAGCGTTTATCTCTTTTAAAATTTTGGGGGAGGCTTCTATTAAGAGGTCTATATTGTATATACTATAAAGATTACGAGTGCTTATTATCAATGTTTTACCGTTACCGGCTGATGGTTCGGTGTTTTCATCGGATGGATAGAAGAGATTCTTATCTATACCGAAGTATATTTTGAGGATATTTTTCTTCATAGCGCCTGCCTCAGCGGCAATTCTTGAAAGATCCTCAGAGTCAGCCGTGATTAAATCGGCTTTTCCAATCGAGTAATTGATCTGCAGTTTATGGATGAAATGTTTTCTGTAATCCACGAGAAGGTCGGAACCGAGAGCTGATAAAACGAGGGGTCTGTAGCCGCATAAGGCCCCGATCAATCCGTATCCGGTTATATAGAGTGAGTTGACAATATCGGGCCGGAACGCTCTGAGTCTTTTCTTTACTGCCCCAAGTGATGAGAGGTATCCGAGAAGATCTGTGGGCAGGTGTTTCCTCAGATCTATTACAGGCACGGGGGAATTTACTGTTTCTTCGAAGGATAGCAGAAGAACTTCGTGGCCCTGTCTCTGGAAGAACCCTCCCCAGCGTTTTATATGATTAAGTGAGCCGTCTCCTAGAATAGCTAGCCGCATTTACTTTCCTTTCATCAGATATTATTAATATTTTACTGAAGGTTATAATTTATCAGGATAAATGTATATATTTTTCCATTTTTTCTTTATATCCTGTTTCAGAGAAGATCAAAGATGTCAATTGTCATGAACGTCGGATATAGGTTAATTTTTAAGTAAAGGGACGCATCGCTTTAAATTGAATGAACAGGGAAAACAATATGGAGAAACCCTTAAGGCTTATCGATATTTTCAACCTTCTTGATGACCGGTACGGCCCGAGAAACTGGTGGCCGGTTACCCCTCCGGGGAAGAGATGCCCCGAATACACGGGCGGCCCCGAGAACCCCGAACAGATATTCGAAGTTGCCGTCGGGGCTGTTCTTACGCAGAACACATCGTGGAAGAACGCCGCCCGCGCTGTTTGTAACCTTAACGAATCGGGCATTCTAAACCCTGAAGCTATTGTAAAGATGGATGAGAAGCGGCTCGGAAGAATCATTCGTCCCTCAGGCTATTACAATATGAAGGCGAAGAAACTCAAGGTGCTTGCCGGATACTTCATTCAG
Organism: uncultured bacterium; assembly: GCA_964554125.1. Classification (GTDB taxonomy): domain Bacteria; phylum Krumholzibacteriota; class Krumholzibacteriia; order Krumholzibacteriales; family WJIX01; genus JAGHBT01. The sequence goes on from CAZKNG010000004.1 coordinate 23,161, forward strand.
AATAATAATATCAACCGTCAATCTCTTCTCGAGCTTTACGGAATAGGACCGGAAACAGCTGATTCCATTATGCTTTACGCTCTAAAAAAACCTTATTTTGTCGTCGACGCTTATACAAGAAGGTTGTTTGGAAGGATTGGTATTATAGAAGGAAACGGTTCCTATGAAGCTGTAAGGGGATATTTTGAAACGAATCTCCCCGATGACAGCCGGCTGTTCAATCAATTTCACGCTCTTATAGTAGAACATGCTAAATCCTTTTGCAGAAAAATCCCTCTTTGTTCGGATTGCCCCTTGAGGTCTTACTGCCGGCATCCTGAACAATAGAGTTTGATTCAGATTAATAACCAGCTTGAAAATATTACCGGGGCACTGGAAATGAAATTGTCCTGGTTCCGCGTGTAAAATGCCTGTGAAGGTAGAGTTAAGCGTGGATGTAATTCTATCACCCACCCTGCGCGGACCCCTTCAATTCCGCAATATAACCCGATCAGCGGCCTGAATATATCCTGCTCATCCGCAGTGTGAACAATTCTTGCCCTGTAATTTATGTGTATAAATTATGACCGCGTATCAGAGAAACGCTGTTATATTATTATATAAAAGGGAGTTACCTGAATATTGTAAATACAGGCAAGGAGAAAGAAAGATCTCTAACTGCCCTTCGGCCTTAGCGTTACAGCTATATATAGCTTTCAGTTATCTTCTGTAAAGGATGACCGAAATTCTGGCAAATGGACAGAAATTTATCACCCGGAAGAGGTTTTCACGATGAGCGATTTTCAAATCAAAGTAAGAGAGAAAGATAAGGGCAAGAGCTGCCTGGTAGTGCCGTCGGGCCGGCTCGATAGCCTAAGCGCGTTGGATATGGAAGATGAATTGACGAAGCTGATGAGAAGGAAATCAATAGATCTGAAAATAGATATGAAGGATCTTTCGTTTATTTCCGAAGAGGGTATGGGATTGTTGCTGGGCATTCAGTCTTCACTGCGCAGCGAAGGCCGGTCTGTTGTTTTTATGAACGTTCCGGGTAAGATTGACGCGAAGATCAAGATGATCGGAGCCGGCAGCTATTTTGTGTGCGCGTGAGATGGCGCTCGGGAAGAGCAATACCTGTCAGAGAAAATTTTAAAGCAGGATGTATGACAGCGGTTTGAAAAAGGATTTCTGATGAGTAAAGAAACGGAAGATAGAGGTTATAAAAACGCGGATGCTCTTAACGAGCTCCGCGAGGAGCTCCGCGAATCTGATTATATGTTGAAAAGTGTTCTGGAATTGTCCGAAAAGCTTATTTCAACCCTTGATATAAAAAGGTTGGCGAGGCTTTTTGCGATGTCTATAGCGGGGAACCTGGGGGTTAACAGAGTTTCAGTTTTTGTTGCTTCTGCCGTCGGCGGGAGCCTCAGATCGATCTATTCATTGGGAACGGGGTCAGATTTCGACCTCAAGTCAATAAATGTAAACAATCTTTTCATAAAATGGCTGAGAGAGGAGACCCCGCCCGTTCATATTGACACTATCTATACGGGCAAATCTTCCGGGTTACTTGTAAAAGGAAAGTGGTTTGAGAAGATCGTAAAAAGCGGATTTGCCTATCTTTTTCCCCTGCAGTTCGATGGTAACCTGAAAGGATTGATATTTTTCAGTGGAAAGGTCAACGGAAAAGGCTTCGATAAAAATGACGGTGAACTTTTAAAGATTCTTATGAGGATCGGTGCGGCCGCGGTTAAGAACGCGCTTGATTTTGAGTTACTTTCAAAATCCAGTGTTAAGAGGAATAGTTTCTCGGAAGTAAAGTCGGAATTGACAAGCCGCCGTTCATTCGAGCTGAACACACCTCTGACAGTACTGAAAAGCACATTGTGCTCGGTTGAGTCGGATGCGGTCAGTGAATCCCTTATGCTGGATATGGCCAGAGACGCGGTAAAACATCTTGAAAGCGGCATAAATGAACTGGCCAACATCGCGGAAATTGAATTTGATGGAACGGGTCTACAGTTTAGAATGACAGACATTTCTACTATTGTGGAAGAATGTCTGAGGAATATCCTGCCGGAGATAGAAGAAAAGAGGATTTCGGTTACATTCGATGAAAAGGTGTTTCGTGAGGTAAGGGCAGATCGGTCCAAAATCAAAATCGCGGTGGAAGAGATAATCGGCAGCGCGGTTAAGTTTATGGCGGGCGGGGGAGATCTGAAAATCGCCTTATCTATCTATCAGACAGGTCCGAATGAAATGGAGGGGATAGAATTAAGATATTACGACAGCGGTGATGCAGACGCTCTGCCGTTTGAAAAGGATATCGGCAGTAAAAATAAAACGGACGGTATAAGCGGTTTTCTTGAGAAGCAGTTGAGAGATATTACGGCCGGGGAGTGGATAGTTCTAAGGGTGAAGAACAGCGGAGGCGGAACTGAAGAGGAGAAAGTTGATGAGACGGTTAAACTTTCACCGAAGAGATCAAATTCCAGCGAGAGGAGAGTGGAGAGAATGGGCGCGGGGCTTTTTATTTCTCAAAAGATTATAGCGGAGCATGACGGAAAACTCTATTGCCGAGGCACCGAAGATGGAGGAACAGAATTTTCCGTCTGGCTGCCCGCTTAAATCCTGTGTTTCTTTAAAGTTTTCAAGTTATTTCTTTTCTTCTTTTTTACCTTCTTCTTCTTTTTTACCTTCTTTTTCTTTTGAATCTATTCTACGCATCGATTTGATAATAACCGGCTTAACGGGTACGTGCATTACACCCTTTTTCTTGGTTTCTACATATCTTATTTTTTTGATAACATCTTTCCCGTCTATAACTTTTCCAAACACGGCGTATCCGAATTCATTTGGATTGTCGCTTCTGTGGTCGAGACTGGCAGTGTTATCCTTGAGATTAATAAAAAACTGACTCGTCGCGCTGTTCACAGCCCTCGTTCTTGCCATAGAGAGAGTATATTTGAGATTTTTAAGCCCGTTGTCAGCTTCGTTCTTTATCGGATCTCTTGTATATTTCTTTTTGTTATCTATGCTATAGCCGCCTCCCTGGATAACAAAATCCTTTTCGACTCTGTGTATAAGGGTTTGGTCGTAGAATCCACTATCCACATAGGTTAAAAAGTTCTCGACAGTTATAGGCGCCTTGTCGGGGTAAAGCATGATAGTAAATGATCCCTTATTGGTTTTCACGAGTACTCTCGGGTTGTCTTTCTTCCCCGCGGCCGCGTTGCCGGCAAAGAAAACACATGAAAAGAGGATAAGGCTAATTGACAGTAAGGCTGTAATCCCTCTTGAATTCATATTCAGATACCTCCCTTTAGTCTGTTAGAGCGGTTTACATTTCTCCATATAGTAATTTATCATTTTAAAAGAATAAAATCAAACAGGGGTACGATTTTATTGATTCCGCCCAAAGGAATATTTTTCCTTTTAACATTAAGGGCGGGTCTGATAATATGTGAATATTAAGAGGATCGCGCCGAATTGTATTTATCATATGATTACGGGGATTAAAGGCTGTTGATTATAGACCTGCATTACTGGTGATAATATATTTTTTCAAAGGATCTTTTAGATGAGTAGAAAGCTGTCTTTTGAACATGTTGACGTTTTTTCAAAAAAACCCTTCCGGGGCAACCAACTGGCTGTTTTCCGAAATCCCGGCAGACTTTCCCCGCAGAGGATGCTGTCGATCGCGAGGGAGATAAATTTCTCTGAAACTGTCTTTATCTTTCCCTCGAAACTGGAAGATGCTGACGCGAAAGTGCGCATATTTACCCCCTCTGAGGAACTGCCGTTTGCCGGGCATCCGGTTCTCGGCGCCGCTGATGTAATTCTAAGGCACAGGAAGGGAAGAAAGCCGTCAGAGCTTGTGCTTGAACTCCGCTCAGGGATGATAAAGGTCGATATTATTAAGAAGGGAAATTCGAAGCTCTTTTCCATGAATCAGCCGGTTCCGGAATTCGGAACAGCTGTTCAGAACAGAGGACAGGTTGCCAGAGGTCTCGGATTGAAGAGGTATGAGATCCTGGGGGGCGGGGTTGTTTCAAACGGCCTTTCTTTCCTGATGATAGAAGTGGAAGGGGAGGAAATTGTAAGCAGAGCGAAACTGAATCTCGAACAGGCTTCCAATGTGATTTCCAGGCACGGGGTATGCGGAATTTATCTGTTCGCGAGGATTAATGAAGGGGGAGAAAATATTCGCGCCCGTTTTTTCGCTCCGGGCTTATCGGTGTGGGAAGACCCCGCGACCGGTTCTGCTGCCGGCGCCATGGGCGGATATCTGGCCAGACTCCTTAAGTTTCCCAATAAATTGTCCTTAAAGGTGCGGCAGGGGATTGAAATGGGCCGTCCCAGCGAGATCAAGGTTTTTGTCCGCTGCGAGAGGGGGATGGTTAAAAGTGTAAGTGTTACCGGGTCTGTTGTACTTGTTGGAAAAGGAACTCTTCAGGTTCCGTAGATTATCGCGGATTAATCGACAATTCACCCTTTTAAAATATTATATAAATTAAACTTGAAAATTTCTTCCGTTTAGTATACTATAGAAAGAAGTCGGGTTCAAATTAGAAATTACCGGGGAAGGTACTGAGAAGGCGGCCCGTGTGACCCTTTCATTGGTTCTCTTTTCCGGTATTTTATATCTTCCCTTAAAAGGCAAGCCCCCTGTAAAAACCCCTGGTAAAGATGCCGTCAGCCCCCAGCTGCCTTTTTGCGGGCGGAGTTTCCAACCATCTGCCGGACTTTTACATTTTTAAGTATTCAGCGAACCATTTGTGTATCGTATTCCACCACAGCTCTGCGTTCAGAGGTTTCTGAACGAAGTGATCTTCGTCGGGGTAGAAGAGAAGTTTCGATTCCACACCCTGGCGCTGGAGAGCGGTGAAGAATTCAAGCCCCTGGGTGTATGGTACCCTGAAATCGTTTTCACCGTGAATAACAAGGCAGGGAGTCTTGAAATTCTCCGCGTATGTACTCGGTGAAAATTTTCTGTACATTTCGGGGTTTGTCCATGGAGTTCCTTTAAACTCCCATTCGGGGAACCACAGCTCTTCGGTAGCTCCGTACATACTTGTCTGGTTGTAAACTCCGTCATGCGAGACCAGGCATTCAAATCTGTCGGTATGCCCCTCTATCCAGTTTATCATAAATCCGCCGTAGGAAGCGCCCGCGGCACCCACTCTGTTTGTGTCTATACAGGTGTAATTATTCAGCACGTAATCCGTGCCTTTCATTATATCGACATATGGACGGCCGCCCCAGTCTCCGCTTATAGCACTGGTAAATTCCTGCCCGTAGCCGGTGCTTCCGGTGAAATTGAACATGGTTACAATGTATCCCGGGGAGGCGAACATCTGAACATTCCATCTGTAATGGAATTCATCACCGAAAGCTCCCTGAGGCCCTCCGTGGATGAGAACTACCAGCGGATATTTCTTTTCCTTGTCAAAGAAGGGCGGTTTTACAAGAAGGCCGTGTATCTCTTTTGATTCGGCCCCTTCAAACCAGAATTCTTCGGCCGGATTCATCTTCAGGTTACTTAGTAATTCTCCGTTTATATCGGTAAGCTGGGTTATTTCATCACCTTCTGTTGTCGCTCTATATAATTCGGTAGGGTGTGAAATATCCTGTCTTGAAATTATAATCTCTTTGCCGCCGGGAGTTATCCGCAGATTCGTATTGAATTTATCCGTGAGAATAAATTCCGCGTCGCCGCCGCCGGCGGAAACCCTGCCGATACAGATCCGGCCGTGTTTTTCGCTGTTGAAATATATATTTCTGCTATCCGGGGCCCATGTGAAATTTCCTATGCTGTAGTCGAAGTCTTCCGTCAGATTGCGGGCTTTACCGGTTTTCCTGTCATAGAGCATAAGCCTGTATCTGTCGGCTTCGAATCCCGGAGTAAACTGGGCGCGGTAAGCTATAAATTTTCCGTTCGGAGAGTAGCGCGGGTTATTGTCATTAGAGAGGTTTTCCTCTGTAATCGATTCGGGGGCGCCGCCCGGCAGGCTCATTATGTAAAGATCATTATTAGTCGAGGTGGCGATAACGGAATCCGGGTTCATAGTAAAACATATTTCTTTTCCATCGGGAGAAAAGGAATAATCTCTTTCGCCGCCCAGGGAGATAGGAGGCACATCAGTTTCCCCTTTATTTATTTCGGTAATCGCTGAACCTTCAGTGTCGGTTAGAAAGAGGTGGCTCCACCGCCCGTCTCTCCAGCTATTCCAGTGGCGGTACATAAGGCGGTCTATAACTCTCGCCTTTACCTTACCCTCTTTGGATTCCTCAAGTTTTTCCCTGTTGCATTCCATATCCGGGCATTCCGGGTATACATTTGACGTAAAAGCAAGTGTGGCCCCGTCAGGCGACCACAGGGGCGCGGATACCCCTGTCGGGATATCGGTTACGCGGCGGACTTCACCTTCCTCTATGGATAGAATCCATATTTGAGGTGTTTCTTCCCTGTCGGAGATGAAAGCTATTTTCTTTCCGTCGGGGGACCAGCAGGGCGCGTAGTCGTTGCTTTCGCTCCCGACAATTTTTTTCGGGAGGCCCCCGGCTACGGGAACACTGTAGATATCTTTACGGGACGAATTATCTTCCTTGTCGAACCAGGTCACGGTGAAGATAACCGTTTCTCCATCGGGCGAGATCTCAAAATCTCCGATCCTTCCGAATGAAATGAGGTCATCGAAAGTTATAGCTCTTTTTTCCTTCCCGCTCAGCTGAGGGGATTGAACAAGTAGAAGACAGATAACCAGGCAAGCGGTGAATATAATACCCTGTTTCATTTTTAATCCTCCCTTTAGGTCAGTATTTTTAAATATCAGGTATAGAATATTGGCAGGTGAGATACCTGTCAAGATCTTTGCGGATTTTACTCCGGCCGCTTGATTACTTCTTTTTCAGTATGATCCTCGCGTCAGCTATCACACAATCCGGCCCCCGGCATATAACGGGGTTTAGATCTATAGATTCAATCTTTTCTTTAAGTTCCATAACCAATTCGGAGAATTTAACCAGCGTTGAGGATAATTTATCCGTATTTACAGGCCGGCTTCCCCTGAAACCTTCTATTAATTTTTTTGCTTTGAGATCACCTGTCATCGATTTAACATCCGTTTTACTGACCGGGGCCATTCTTATGGAGGTATCGCCGTACAATTCCACTCCAACTCCTCCTATCCCCATTAGCACTACAGGTCCGAACTGCTCGTCTATCTTCGCCCCTATAATCAATTCGGTGCCCGATACCATCTTTTCCACAAAGAGACCCGCAAACCCATCCATCTTGCTGAAGCGGTTAAAGACAGTTTTTAATCTTTTATCATTATCGATATTAACCTCAACACCTCCCACGTCTGATTTATGGATTATTTCAGGGGATACTACCTTTGCTACCACGGGATATCCCGTTTTATTCGCGAAACGGGCCGCTTCCTCAGCGCTCGAGGCAAGTGTGTGCTCGGGTAAGTCAAAGCCTGATATTCTTAATATTCTCTTAGCATCCGGCTCGAGTACCCAGCCGTTCTTTTTGGAATTTTTCAGAATATCGAGGATTTCTCCGTTTACCATGGGTTATACCTCTTCATAGCTTCTACCATTAGAATTGCTCCGTCAATTGAGCGGGCCACGGGGACATTGTTAAGCTGGAATCCTTCGATGATCATTCGGTATCTCTCGACATGAGGGACATAGGCGACGATCGGTTTGCTGATTTCCTGATAAAGCTGGCTGAGCCGGGCTCCCACATCGGTTGTAACTTCCGGAAGATACGGCAGGAGGAGCACAAGAATGCAGTCAATCTCCTTAAGCTTGCCTAATTCTGAAGCCGCGGTCACAAAATCATCGTCACGGGCGCTCCCTGTCAGGTCGAGGGGATTCCCCAGTGAAGCAATGGGCTGAATGCTGGAAGAAAGTTTCTTCCTGATATGATTCTGGGTTTTTTCAGGTAAGGGCGGTACCTCCAGTCCTGATATATCACATCTGTCCACGGCTACAGCGCCGTGACCGCCGCTGGCGGTGACAATACCCACTTTTCCCGATATCGATTCCGGGTAGCAGCTCAATGACTCACAGAAGGAGATCATTTCATATTCATCTCTTGCTTCCACCATCCCGAACTGCTTCGTAACAGAGGAGAATACATTGTAATCCCCCGCGATTGAAGCTGTGTGGCTCGAGACTGCTCTGCTTCCCGCCGCGCTCTGTCCGCCCTTCATTATTATTACAGGTTTTGGAAACCTGCTGGCTGTCTGCACAAACTCGCGGCCTTCACCCGGGCCGAACCCTTCTATATAGAATGCAATAACATCGGTCATGTCATCTCTGGCAAAGAAGGTAAGCAGGTCCAGCTCATTCACAACAGCTTTGTTTCCAATACTTACGGCTCGTGAAAGCCCTACCCCCTGTCCTGCGAATTTAACCATCTGATCGACGAGAATACCGCCGCTCTGACTGACCAGCGCTACATTACCCGATTCCGGTTTTACCATTCTTTCGCTGGGTAGGAAGAAGGAGTCAACAGAACCCGGCGAATATATTCCGAGACAGTTGGGGCCTATTATTGGAAAGTCAGCTTCTTCGACAGCTTCAAGGAGTTTCTTTTTCAAATCTCCGCGGCCGGCTTCGGCAAAACCGCCTGAGATAACAGCCGCGCTGCCGACCCAGCGCTCGATGCAGTCGCTCAAAACAGCCGGTACGTACTCAGCCCGGATTGCTATGATCACCAGGTCGATTTTCTCGGGGATATCCTTTATGCTCTTATAAATTTTTTCCTTGTAATATACTCCGCCTTTGGGGTTTACGGCATAGACCTTCACGGGATAGCGGAAGTAGTTTTTATTGTAGATCACATTCGCCGGGTGGCGGTCGTTTGTCAGGGAAACCCCGACCACCGCTATTGTTTTGGGTTCAAACAGTCTCAGGAAATCCAATTGCTCTCCTATGGATAAAAGATATTTATTATTTTACATCCTGATATATACAACATCTTCTGTCAAGCGGATACCGTTTTTAAGATTATTATCAAAATTTATTCATTGAATTCAACACAAATTTTTTGAAGTAAATTTATAATTACTTCAGGCGGGAATAAATACGAAATAGTATCTACACTTTTTCTTTTCCTTTTTTAAGGCTCGGAGTTCCAGGCGGAGAAAGCTGTATATATTATTGAAGCAGGGGCCAATATAAGTTTATTCCGGAAGATAGCCGCTTGTGGCATCTTCCGGATGCTTATAAGCGAAATGGGAAGCAAATAACACGGCGGTGATAGATATTATTGTATTTATTGTCTTGTTAGAGTTGGCATTTAACATTAGCATGGAGAAACCGGGGATAGATGCCGGCAATAAGCGCTATATCCGGACGGATATAGCCCGGCAACACACTATATCCAGCTGTTTCTGTTTTCCGCTTTCGGAATACCGTTTTCCGGTGTATCGGCGGGGAGCAGGAAGCCCGGTTCTTTCAATGCCGGTTCTGAGAGATGAACCCTGTGGGTTGTTAATGAAAAGGAGTTGAATCATGTTTACCAGACGGATTGCTTGTTACGCGGTAATAGCGGTTGTTGCTGCTGTTCTTCTCTGCGCTTTATCCTGCGGGAGGGAAGATCAGGGGGAAATCGAAAGGGCCGATGTGGAAAGGGCGGGGAAGTTAACAGGACTTGAATTTACGGTTTCTGAGATAGATTCCATGCTGGAGGATTTAACCGCCAATCTCCATTCCTATCGTAAGTTCAGAGAGGCGCGGATATCAAACGCGGTCCCGCCCGCGCTGCTCTTTAACCCTGTTCCGGCAGGAGCGGAGTTTGAAGGGAAGGAAAGCGGCTTGAAATTCAGCCCCGCCGAAGATGTAGAGGTCCCGGAGGATCTCGAAAAACTCTCCTTCTGCTCAGTGCGCCAGCTGGCCGGATTGATACGAGAGCGCAGGATAACTTCAACAGAGCTTACCAGGATGTATATATCGAGATTGAAGCGGTACGGCCCGGAGCTTAAATGTGTTATCACACTGACAGAAGAGCTGGCTTTAAAGCAGGCCGGGCGGGCTGACCGCGAGATAGCGGAAGGCAATTACCGGGGGGTTCTTCACGGTATTCCTTACGGAGTCAAAGATCTTTTTTCTGTGAAGGGGTATAAAACTACCTGGGGAGCTATGCCCTACAGGGATCAGGTGATAGATGAGAATGCCGCAGTTATAGATAAGCTTAATAAAGCGGGAGCTGTCCTGGTCGCGAAACTTACCCTGGGCGCCCTCGCCTGGGGAGATGTGTGGTACGGCGGGAAGACGCTTAATCCCTGGAATCTGGAGGAAGGATCGAGCGGATCTTCCGCGGGCCCGGCTTCGGCCGCGGCCGCAGGACTTGTCGCGTTTTCAATAGGAACGGAGACGTGGGGGTCTATAGTATCACCCTCGACGCGATGCGGTGTAACAGGGCTGCGCCCCACATTCGGAAGGGTCAGCCGCTCCGGGGCGATGGCGCTGAGCTGGTCGATGGATAAGATAGGCCCGATATGCAGATATGTCGAAGACTGCGCTGTCGTTTTCGACGCCATTCGCGGCCCGGCCGGAAATGACGCTGCGGCGGTCGATCTTCCCTTCAATTACAATTATGATATCGATCTTGAGGATATGAGGATAGGATATCTTAAAGGGCTCTTCGAAAGTGATTACCGGCAGAAGGAAACAGATGCCGCCGCATTGAGAAAGATGCGTGAGCTCGGCGCCGAATTGATACCGGTGGAACTGCCGGATTTTCCGGTAGAGAGCATGTCTTTTATTCTGAATGCCGAAGCCGCCGCCGCTTTCGACCGGCTTACCCGCTCCGGAGAGGACGACATGATGGTAAGACAGGGCAGAAACGCGTGGCCCAATGTGTTCAGAGCCTCGCGGCTGATCCCCGCGGTTGAATATATCCGGGCGAACCGCGTGCGGTATAAGCTCATTCAGGAGATGGAAGATATGGATGTGGATCTGTATCTCGCGCCTTCTTTCGGCGGGAATAACCTTCTTCTCACTAATCTGACCGGGCATCCGTGCGTGGTGGTCCCTAACGGCTTTGACAGCGGTGGAGATCCGGTCAGCATAAGTTTTATAGGCAAACTCTTCGAAGAGGGTAAACTTATGGCAGTGGCAAAGAAGTATCAGGACGCGGCGGGGTTCAAAGATAAGCATCCTCCTCTCTTTCGCTGAGGCTTTTTTGCAAAACACGGCGGAAAAGCGATTAATACTTTTAAAAGCAGGCGTAAAATCTTATTATTTCATAGTTGACTTATAAGACCTTTTGCCGCGGCGGGTTTTCCCGGCCGGAGAAGCTATGAGAATACTTAGAAAGCCTGTAAAGATAGATGAATTGAAAAAAATCGCCGCGGATACATTCGGTGATATGGTCAAGGCTGTCGTCGATGTACGTCTGGGGCTTATCGTGATTGACGCCGAACTGCATTCTGATCAGGAAGCGTTGCTGATAGCAAACGGTTCCGGTCAGAAAGATCTGTGGGGTATAAATTTCTACCCTTACCTGGAAGGCGATGATTTTGTCGAATTCGATTCTATGATCAACATGCGTCCTTCCGGGGGGAACATGAGCCGAGGAGTGGATGATCCTTCGGTACGAAAAGCGATTCTCAAAATAGTAGACAGATGGGTAAAGAGATGAATTACCGGCATAAAGACCTTGCTTCGGGAAGATGGCGGGAATTATCTCTTTCTACGCAGTTGGCCAATATCGGCAGTGAAGTCAGCCGCGCGCTCAACTGGCGGAAGAAGGAGAATGGGGAATACTCCAGGCGGGCCGCCGCGAGAGCCCTTGAACTGCTTGATTTGAGTCTCGGTTCCACCAGGTCGTTTCCGAGGCTCAAGGAGCTGGCCCGTCTGCGCGAAGCCGTAGTTGATTACTTCTACGGGACCAACCAGTTCTCATCCTCTGAAGAGTTGTGGAGGAAATACTTTGACCATTTTAATTTCGCCGCGCGGAAATAAAACGGACACGCAATCGGTCAATACCGGGATCGGAGACACACTGTGATAAAGATGAAGAGAATAAAGACGACGCCGAAGATAGATTTTTACACGGCTGATATATCTTCCGAGATGCAGCTTCCTTATGTCGACAGCGGTATAGCCGCGGGATTTCCGTCTCCCGCTGAAGATTATATCGATCTGGCCCTCGATCTCAACAAAGAACTCGTAAGTAATCCAAGTTCCACATTTTACGGCCGGGTAAAAGGTTCCTCGATGAAAGACGCCGGCATTCATAACGGCGATATTCTCGTTATCGACAAATCCCTCGAGCCGGTAAACGGAAGAGTGGCCGTCTGTTTTATAGACGGCGAATTTACCCTTAAGAGAATAAAATTCATCGGGGAAAGGCTTTTTCTCGTTCCCGATAATGAAGATTATGACCCGGTTGAGGTGACGCCGGAAAACGATTTTATTGTCTGGGGTATAGTTACCTATATTATCAAGAAGATGTAGCCATGTTCGCCTTGGTTGACTGCAATAATTTCTACGCCTCCTGTGAGCGCGTCTTCAGGCCCGACTTGCGCGGCAGGCCGGTTGTGGTACTTTCCAATAATGACGGGTGTATTATCGCGCGTTCAAATGAGGCAAAGGCCCTCGGGATTGAGATGGGACAGCCCTTTTTCGAGTCCGAGCATTTTCTCAGGGAAAAAGAGGTCGAGGTTTTTTCCTCCAACTACGCCCTCTACGGCGATATGTCCCGGCGGGTGATGAATATACTCGGCAGGTTTACCCCGCGGCTGGAAATCTACTCCATCGATGAAGCGTTTCTGGATCTCAGCGGATTTTCCCGCCGCGCTCTGTCCGCTTACGCGGATAGAATCCGCCGCGAGGTGGTAAAGAGTACGGGTATCCCGGTCAGTGTCGGCATCGGCGCGACCAAGACGCTGGCCAAAGCCGCGAGCCATTTCGCCAAGAGAAACGCGGACTGCCGCGGAACACTGGTAATAGAGGGGCCGGAGGAAAGAGAGTTTTATCTCGGAAAACTTCCCGTGGGTGATATCTGGGGGATAGGCAGGCAGTACGGCAGAAAACTGCGCCGGTATAATGTCAGAAACGCCGGCGACTTCGCCCGGCTTCCCGGCGGTTGGGTAAAACGGGAAATGACAGTTACGGGGCTGCGCGTACAAAGGGAACTGCGGGGAGAGCCGTGCATTCAGCTGGAAGAAGTTCCGGGTGCTAAGAAAGCTATATGCACCTCCCGTTCTTTCGGCACCATGCAGACCCGGCTGCAGAATATCGAGGAAGCGGTGGCGACATTCGCCCACAATTGCGCCGCCAAGCTCAGAAGTCAGCACTCGCGCGCGGACACAGTCATTGTTTTTATTCATACTAACGCCTTCAGAGAGAGGGATCCGCAGTACGCCCGCAACCGGGTGCTTAAGCTTCCGGTGCCGTCAAACAGCAGTATGGAAATAGTAAGTTACGCTCTTGCCGGGCTCAGGAGCATATACAGAGAGGGTTACCGATACAAGAAAGCGGGTGTTATCACGGCCGGCATTGTTCCTGAAGGACAGACGCAGAGATCCCTGTTCGACAATGTTGACAGGGAGAAGCACAGTAAGGTCATGGATGCTTTTGACAGTGTCAATGACCGCTACGGGAGAGAGACGATAAAAATAGGCGCACAGGGAAGCGGCGGTGAATGGAAGCTTCGGCAGGAGAGACTTTCTCCCCGCTATACAACAAGCTGGCGTGATATTATAACGGTAAAGGTCTGATTATATGTGTTTTAATTACGCTCTGAGTGTTGACGCACAGAAATTGAGGAACAGGTTTCAGGCCGATTTTGCCCCGGCTCGGGAGGCTGAATCGTTCGCGGGGGTTTATCACGCTAATGGATTTACCTTTCCCCGGATGCCGGTCGTTACAGGCGGAGATATCCACAGGATCCGGCTTATGAATTGGGGGCTGGTCCCTTACTGGGTAAAATCGGATGAAGACGCGCTGAAGCTGAGAAGGATGACTCTCAACGCGCGGAGTGAAACCGTCTTCGAGAAACCCTCTTTCCGCGGCAGCATAAGAGAAAAGCGGTGTCTCGTTCCCGCGGACGGATTCTTCGAATGGATGAGCGTCCGGGGGAAAAAGTATCCCCATTTTATCTATCTTGAAAGTGGTGATATTTTCTCGATGGCGGGTATCTGGTCTGAGTGGCGGGGCGGTGAAACAGGAGGGTTGTTACGCACCTACTCTATCCTTACAACCGCGGCAAACCCGTTTGTTGAAAAGATTCATAATATAAGGAAACGTATGCCTGTTATTCTGAGCAGGGATAAAGAGGGTGCCTGGCTTGACGGGGATCTGGGAGAGAAAGAGTTAAGAGAACTTATGGTGCCGTTTGAGGCCTCTCCTCTCGGGGCTCATCCGGTAAGCAAGCTGATAAATTCACGCCGCGGGGGGTCCGATACTGAGCGCGTACAGAAGCCGTTCTACTATCCGGAACTGGACACCCTCTTTTAAACCCGAATCTGTTTTTCTGTTATTATCCTCGATGGAAAGATTTTTTTGTTTTATACCGCGGGAGTATTCCTTTACATTTCATAAGGAAGAAATTGTACTGATAGTATTCCGGCAACAAGGGATTAAGAAGCAGGGTATATTATGGCTGTTTTAAAACTGAGATACGTAGGCGGTGATTCGTTTATACACCTTATGAACCCGGCCGCGAAGCTTTTGATCCTTTTCCTTGTCGTGCTGTCCGTTTTTATGTACGGCCCGGCCGTAAATGCCGCGCTGGCCGCGCTTATTTTTCTTCTATACGCGGCAGGCGGAATCGGGATCAAGAGATACTTCTCCGGTTTAAAGCTCCTTCCGTTTTTTGTTGTTTTAATCGTAGCGGCTAATGTCATTTTCTTAAGGGACGGGCAATCCTTTTTAAGCCATGCCGCCGGGGGGCTTCTGCAGGGGCTTAAGGTTCTGGTTCTTATCACTTCAGCCGGGTTCTTCCTAGCGGTAACAGATCCGGTGGACCTTTCAGATTCGATTGTGTCCGTTCTGAAACCTCTCGAGAGTATCGGGCTGAGAAGAGAGGATATTTCACTCTTTCTTATGATTGTTTTCAGCTTCCTCCCTCACATCACAGAGGAGGCGGAAAGAATCAAAACCGCGCGCTTGGTGAGGTGCGGGCGCGGAAGCTGGCTGTCCGGAAAGAGAGGCGGAGTCGTTCCCTTTCTCGCGCCCCTTATAGCATCTCTTCTGAGGAGGGCCGGCGAGCTTGAACTGGCTCTCAGAGCCAGGCAGTACGGAACGGGAAGCGGGAGGATCCTCAATCAGAAACAGAGAATGTCGGCGGGGGATATATCGGTTATTATTATAGCGGTTCTGTTGTTTTCGGCGGGGTTGTATGCGAAATATTAAATTGACAATAGAGTATGACGGAAGCGCTTTCTCCGGCTGGCAGATTCAACCTTCTGCGAGGACGGTGCAGGGTGAGATTGAGCGCGCGGTCACAAAACTTACCGGAAGCGCGGTAAGGGTTACAGGCGCGGGCAGAACAGACGCGGGGGTGCACGCTGCCGGGCAGGCGGCGAATTTTCATACTGAATCTGATCATTCCGCGGCAACGATAAAGAGGGCTCTGAACAACATCCTCCCCTCCGATATTTTAATAAGAGATACACGGGAGGTGCCTCTGTCGTTTCATTCCCGCTATGACGCTAAGTATAAAACCTATAATTATATATTTATTACGAAAAAAACCGCCCTGTGGAGAAGGTCTTATCTGCAGGTAAGAGAGGGTCTTGATATAGATGCTATGAGCCGCGCTCTGTCGCGTATAAAGGGAAAAAAAGATTTTGCTTCATTCGCCTCATCATCCGGCGTAAAAACAACAGAATGCCGGATAATCTCAGCGGAACTCAAACGGAGAGATCCGCTTCTTATAATTTCATTAACGGCGGACAGGTTTCTGTACAATATGGTGCGTACTATAGCGGGGACAGTTCTCGAGGCGGGAAGGGGGAAGGATTATGATATCGACGGGATTATTGCCGCCCGCGACAGGTCCCGCGCTGGGCCTAACCTGCCTCCTTACGCTCTGTACCTGATCGAGGTCGGGTATGACCTTCCGGGCTGATGACCGCGGGCGGGAAGGGGTAATTCTTTTATCGTTATACGCTCTGTCGCCAACACCAGGATTTGAGTGGTTCATACCATTCCTGTTCATCAAACGTTTGGTTAGCCATCTGACCAGAGAAGAACCGTATGTGAAGGAGGTAACGTATTGATGAAAGCTATAGTTACCAATCACTATGGGGGGGTTGAAGTTTTGCAGCCTCAAAAGGTAGAAAGACCTGTTATCAAAGATAACGAGATATTGGTACAGATTCACGCCTGCTCGGTAAATCCCATTGATTGGAAAGTTAGAAAAGGGGATTTTTGGGTCTCTATACGTCCAGCAATTCCGTTGTGATCTTATCGAACCGGCTCAATATATCAATGTGTTGTGTACAGACTTCTTCACATTTACCACATTGAATACATTTGGCGATCTCAGTTTTGAAATCGATACCCTCAGTGCCTTTGTACCAGCGAGCCCATGCCTGAAACCGTTTCTTACCCTGCATGATGTAGGAGTTGTAAGCCCTCATTATGGCATCGATAGCGATATTTTCAGGACATTTATTGGTGCAATACTGACAGGTGGTACAGATGCCTTCCAGACCTTTCAGATATTGTTTTTTCAGACCACTCAGTTGTTCCGGTTTGAATATTTTCAGGTAATTAATGGTTTTGATATTTTCCACAATATATTCTTCTTTTTCCATGCCGGACAGGGCCACTGTAATTTCCGGTTGTCCCATAACAAAGGCCAGCGCGGTTTGCACCAGGGACATATCCGTGTTTGATTTTTGCAGACGTTGTTTAAAATAGTCTTTATTCCTGGGGATCAGACCGCCGGCCAGAGGATTCATCACGAGAACGCCCATATTTTTTTCTGCCGCCCGTTTGATCGCCTTTTCCTGGCGGGGAAAGTTAGTAATATTGTAGCCGATTAGCACACCTTCAAAAACATCGTCATTTATGATCTGAATATTTTCGTCACCGGAAGCATGGGTTGAGTAGATAATGTGGTCGATGAGTCCTTCTTTTTTGGCCTGCAAAGCGCCTTCGTAAGGACCGCCCTTTTTCATGACTTCCTTGTAATGATCCATATTCATAATGGCCCACATGTGATAGAGGGGAACACTTTCCTTATCCATGCGTTTCAAAGAGGTGTCTATTCTGCGCCGTACATCATCGGCAGTTTTATCATCAAGGTAAAGGCCACTTTTGGTGCCCCAGTAATAGGGGAGGGGGTTTTTCACACCTTTATTTTTCCGGTCTATTTCTTTGAGGGCCAGTCCCAGGAACTCCTCACTTTTGTCCTTCACGTATTCCGGTCCTGTTTCAAAATAGTTAATGCCATAATCGTAAGCTTTTGTAATCAACTTGACCGCTTCTTCGGGATCGCCTTCATTGTATGGATAGCGGGAGCCACCCATGGAAAGAATTGACAGGTTCATATTGGTTTTTCCAAACCGGCGGTAAATCATTTCCGGCACAGTCTGATTGATTTCTCCTGCCACCAGTTCCAAGGGCTCCAGAATGGTATCCAGCCACAAGGCTACAGATGAAGCAACACCCAGTTTTAAAAAATCACGACGATTTAATGACATGAAAACTCCCTATATTTTTTAGGATTATAAGAAATTAGGTTTTTTCTGTCAACGAGGGAATTGCTGACAAAGGGGTTTTGCGCCCCATTTATGCTGTGCTTTGTCGCCGTTATCCTGATTTCAGGCCCAAAGAGGGTTCCTTCAGCCATGTTCCGGGCTCTTAAAGCAGGATTTGCTGTAGTGCGGGGGGGGAGGGGCAAATCAGATTACACCTCACCTGACTCCCCCCGCGAGGTAACACAATTTACGCTGAATCCGCCCCGCTTCAGGTAAGCGGTGAGCTGCAGAGCCGGGGTGGAGGATGATAGTGGGGAGGAGATGGTGGATCGCAGTAATTCCAGCCTATGCGTAAGCAGGATCTTATCAATTACCACCTGATCGGTGATAAAGGATATTATTCTCATTTTCCCCCCGCATTTGCTGCAGAGAAGGGTGTCCTCTTTCCAGACTTTAGCTATCCAGTTAGCAGGGCGTATTTCTTTCAATATAACTGTATAACATTAAAATTATCAGCGAAGTTTTTGCCGGTGAATTCAATTTTGCAACTAAATTATGTCTAGGCCTATGTGTTTTGCCATCAAATCGAAATCTGAATCATTGTGCACGATTTGAAAACCATGCTCGGAACAGAATGTTCCGATTAGTACATCAATGGTTTTTCGAACAGTGATACCCTTCGATCTTAGAAGTCGGTAGTTCGCCGCGGACTTATCTGCTATGCTAAAACCAACCATATCAAACTTAGGCAGAGCGAGGAGAAGAGAAGAGACCTGACTCCGTTCGCGTGTAGAGTGAATACCTTGCATTATTTCGCAATATATAAGGTCACCAATGGCGACAAGATCCTGCTCCAGACATTGGTCGACTTTGGCAACAACGCGGGAACGACTTCCATTCAGGTATTCAATCCAAGCCGATGTGTCGACTATAACCATTTCAATCTCTTCTCATTTCGTCCAAGTCGCCGTGCCAACTAATTTTACCCTTAAGTTTGCGAAGTTTTTTCTGACTGTTGACTTGGACAAGTAGCCGCAACCCAGACTCAATTGCAGACCGCTTTGTCTTGCATCCGCTGAAACGCAGCGCTTGAGACATCAGTTCGTCATCTATTACAACATTCGTTCTCATAATACACCTCCATCATGTGTATTTATTATACACATCGGGACAGTTTCTGTCAAGACCCAAAGGCGCCTCAAATAACCTTCAAAAAAATATTTCAGTATTTTTTGCAAACATCAATTCCATTTTTATCCCTTAAATACTTAACTTTTTTATATATGGTCGCACGGTCAGTATAAGATTCAGTTACAACGCCAATGACTTCGCAGCAAGGTTACTTGTCCCCCGCAAAATTTTAGTTGAAAAAGTCAAAAAAACAATCAGACGTATTAAAAATGAGAATTTGACCAGCGCCTATAATATGAATCCAGATCAAATGTTAAGTGCAGTAAGCCCATCTATTTCCAAAACCTTTGGAGTATCTGACCACGTAAAAAAAAATACGCATTGAGCGGGAAAAACTGTGGCCAGATGAAATCTGTTAGCAAAGAAGATTTTAATATTAACAAAGACCATGTATCCGAACTTGCAATTTATGGCAAAGCCCCGCCTTAAGTTTGTAAAATTGGTTGTCAACTCAGGCGGAACTTTGTATACTGAACTCTCACTTTTTGAATTGTGGAAATCAGGTTCATAGGGAGGCAGAAATGAAATTCTTTATCGACACGGCAAATGTTCAGCAGATACGCGAAGCGGCGGAACTTGGAGTTCTTGACGGTGTTACAACTAACCCGACTCTTCTTTCAAGAGAGGAGGGGGGTTTTAAGGATATACTCAAGGAGATCTGTTCGATAGTTCCCGGGCCTGTCAGTGCCGAGGTTGTCTCTCTCGAGGCGGACGGCATGGTAAAAGAGGGAAAAGAGTTATGCAAGATAGCGGATAATATTATTATAAAGGTTCCCTGCATACGCGAAGGGATCAAGGCGATTGGAAAATTCAAAGCTGAGGGGATAAAGACCAACGCCACCCTCTGTTTCTCAGCCAACCAGGGTCTTCTGGTCGCGAAAGCGGGAGCGACATACGTCAGCCCTTTTGTGGGAAGAATAGATGATGTAGGGTCTCCCGGGCTTGATCTGGTTTCTGACCTTGTCATGATATTCAACAATTATTCATTTACGTCCCAGATTATTGTTTCAAGTATCCGCAGCGTTCAGCATGTGTACGAAGCAGCTCTAATGGGAGCCGATGTAGCAACGATTCCTTTGAAAGTAATAGAACAGCTGATAAAGCATCCCCTTACCGATGTAGGGATAGAGAAGTTTCTTGCTGACTGGGAAAAGGTCGAAAAGTAGTTTCGGGTGATCTACTGTGAAAAATTTCAATACCTGGTGGTCTAAAGCATTCCCCTATGTTATGGGGACGATCTTCGGTCTCTCCGTTGCCCTTCTTGTTATATCGATTGTGATGTTTCAAAAGGTCAGCAGCAGCAGACCCTTTCTGCCCGCCCCGCTCGAAGAGCTGGACACGGAAGATATCCCCGACCTTAGCGGATCGGCGATGGTCTCCGCCAGAAAGCTGGTAAGCCCCGCGGTAGTTACAATTACCGCTTATAAGACGAAAATGGTTTATGACAGGCCGCGTTCGAGCTATGAGTGGTTCATGCAGTTTTCCGGAAGAATGCCCAGGCGCCGGAAGGAAAAATACCCGAATTTCGGTTCCGGTATCATAGTTAATCCCGACGGATATATCCTCACCAATGAACATGTTATAAGAAACGCCGACGAGATATATATAACACTTCCCGACAGCACGGAGAAGAAAGCTGCCGTGGCGGGTAAAACGGTGAGTTTTGATATAGCCCTGCTTAAGATAGACGGGGAGGGATACTCCTACGCTCCGCTGGGTAATTCAGACAACCTCGAAATCGGAGAACCTGTTATAGCTATAGGGAGCCCTTTTACATATCTTTTCAATGATACGCAGCCTACCGTAACTTCGGGAGTCGTAAGCGCGCTTAGAAGAGATGTCCGCCAGGGTGAGGGCGCGGACCACATATTTAATAACATGATACAGACAGACGCGGCGATAAATCCCGGAAACAGCGGCGGGCCCCTTGTATCAAGCAGTGGAAAAGTAATTGGAATCAACACTTTTATCCTTTCCGGGAATAATAAGAATAACAGTATCGGGATGGGGTTTGCCATTCCGGTCAATACAGCCAGAATGGTAATGGAGGAAATAATCACTTACGGCCGTTTCAGACAGGTTTGGACCGGCCTGGGAGTTGTAGAACTTGACGGAGAAATGGTCGAGAGGCTCTCGCTCCCCTTTAATAACGGACTCTTTATTCAGCAGATTGAAAAGGGCGGTCCGGCGGACGCGGCGGATTTGAAGGTTGGAGACGTGATCATAAGGGTTGACGGTAAAGAGGTTGACAGTTTTATACAGGCGAACAGGCTTATTTTCGGGAAACGTGTCGGAGATATTCTGAGGATTACCGTCTGGCGAGACGGGGAGATTCTGAAAGTTGAGTTAAAACTCGCTGAATCCCTTGACAGGGCGTGACGGAATTGCGCCGATACCTGCTCGCAGTGGTTGCTTAAAGAAATGGAATATATAGAGAATATCCGTTTTTGCGGGCAATACCCGGATTAGAAAGGAAGGTCGTTTTGATATCCAGATATTCTATTCCCGCTATCGCGGAGATTTGGTCTGATAATAACAAGTATGATTTATGGCGGGAGGTCGAAGTCCTCTACTGTGAAGGGCTCGCAAAGTACGGGTACATTCCGAAAAAAGCCGCAAGAGAGATAAGATCGAAAGCGGATTTTAAGATCAGGAGGATCGAAAAGATAGAGAAGAAAACCCGGCATGATGTAATAGCGTTCCTTACCAATATGGCTGAGAATATCGGACCTGCGGGGAAATACCTTCATATGGGGATGACTAGTTCGGATCTTTTAGATACCGTGCTTGCCTGCCAGCTCCGCTCAGCCGGAAAGGAAAATCTCAGGAGACTCAGGAAACTCCGCACAGTTCTTAAAAATCAGGCGGTAAGGTACAAGAACCTTCCTATGGTGGGAAGAACCCACGGAGTACACGCCGAGCCGACCACTTTCGGTCTTAAACTGCTGGTCTGGTTCAGTGAAACGGAAAGAAATATAGAGCGGTTGCGGGAAGCGATTGACGGTATCTCAGTCGGCCAGCTTACGGGAGCGGTAGGAACGATGTCTCATACCGACCCTAAGGTCGAAAGTTTTGTAATGAAGAAACTGGGGCTGACCCCCGCGCGGGTGACAACTCAGATAATTCAGCGCGACAGGCACGCGCGCTATATGTCCACGATAGCTCTAATCGGAGCTTCACTCGAAAAAATGGCAATAGAGATAAGAGCTCTTCAGAGAACCGAGGTTGCCGAAGCCGAAGAACCCTTTACCTCCGGGCAGAAGGGGTCGAGCGCGATGCCCCATAAGAGAAATCCGATTCTTACCGAGAGGATAAGCGGAATGGCCAGAATTCTGCGATCAAACTCACTTGTAGCTTTCGAAAACATAGCTCTCTGGCACGAGAGAGATATAAGTCATTCATCGGTAGAGAGAATGATTTTCCCCGATTCAACCGGTATACTGGCCTATATGCTTGAGAAGTTTACCTGGGCTGTAAAAAATCTGAGGGTCAACAAGAAAGCGATGAGGAGAAATCTCGAGCTTACGGGCGGGCATATCTTCTCGCAGCATGTTCTGCTTCTTCTGGTGAAAAAGGGGCTTTCCAGAGAGGAAGCCTATTCTATAGTGCAGAGAGCAGCTATGAAGAGCATGGAATCGGATACCGGCTTTAAAGAGTGCCTGGCCCGCGACGAAAAGTTCACAAAGCTTTGTTCCGAAGAGGAGCTCGACAGGGCCTTCGACCTGGATAATCATTATAGAAACATAGATTATATTTTCAGGAGAGTACTGAAAAAATAGAGAGACGAAACAGCATATTTACGATTTTTCAATTTGTATTTTTGTCATCTCTCCTTTTGACAATTATTCCGGATTAATATAGATTGGAAGTTTGTCTGTATATCAGTATTTAGAAAGTAGGAGAAAGGGTAAAACGGGGTGGTTAAAGGAACTGTATCTGTAAAAGGGAAAACAGATTCTGAAGTCAGAGAATCTTTGTCGGAAAACGGTTTTAATATCACAGTTGAAGAAGCGCGGAAAGTTGTGGAGCTCGTCGGCAGAGACCCCACTCATGTGGAGCTTACTATATTCAATACTATGTGGAGCGAGCACTGCAGCTATAAAAGCAGCAGCAAAGTGCTTTCGGAATTTCTTCCCACAGAGGCCTCCAATGTCGTAATGGGGCCCGGTGAAGACGCCGGCGTAATCAGATTTGCTCCCGCGGGCGAAGACGATTCATACTGTCTTGTGATAGCTCACGAAAGTCACAATCATCCTTCTCAGGTTCTGCCCGTTGAAGGAGCCGCGACCGGCATAGGCGGAATTGTAAGAGATGTATACTGCATGGGAGCGGATGTCGTGGGTGTACTCGACCCCCTTCGTTTCGGTGATCCGGAAGGGGAGAGGGGGAGGGAATCAGCGGCTATAGCCGGCGGAGTAGTTGACGGTATAGCTCAATACGGAAACGCTCTCGGCGTGCCGAATCTAGGCGGCGATCTTCTTTTTGACAGCGGCTATGACGATAATTGCCTCGTAAATGTTGTGGCCGTCGGCCTTGTAAAGGAATCGAGGCTTATAAGGAGCAGGGTGCCGGAGGAGGCGGCAAAGACCCCCTACAAGTTTATTCTCGTCGGAAAGCCGACTGATGACTCGGGGTTCGGCGGCGCGGCGTTTGCCTCTGAAGACCTTGCCGATGAGGAGGAAGCGGACAGGGGGGCGGTTCAGGTCCCCGACCCCTTTCTTAAACGCGTACTTACGGTAGCCAATAGAAAAGTTCTCGATCTTGCGCATAAGAAAGGGATCAATATAGGTTTTAAAGACCTTGGAGCCGGAGGGATAGCATGCGTGACATCTGAAATGGCAGACGCGGGCGGATTCGGAGCCCGTCTGAATCTTGACAGTGTTAATCTCGCCGTGGGGAATTACCCTCCGTCTGTAATCTCGTGTTCCGAGACCCAGGAACGCTACTGTCTTGCTGTTCCTGAGAATTTTGTCGATGAGGTTCTTGGGATTTACAATGAAGATTATGAGCTTCCCCATATTTATCACGGGGCGGGGGCTTTTGTAATAGGAGATGTTATAGATGAAAAGATCTACAGGATAGAAACCTCAGGAGAGATTGTATGTGAGACCCCTGTGGATGTTATTACAACGGGAATATCTTATGACAGGGTTAAAGAGACGGGAAAGAGAATCTTCGAAGAACCCAAGCTCGATCCCGGAAGGTCGATAGAAAAAGATTTTATGAGAATAATCTCTTCCGTGAACATTGCTTCGAAGGAGTATGCTTTCAGACATTATGATTCTGAAGTCGGAGGAAGAGCGGTTATAAGACCCGGGGAAGCGGACGCGGGGGTTATTGCTCCTATACCGGGCAACAGGACCGGCCTTGCTTTTTCAGTTGACGGGAATCCCTACTATGGAATGGTTGATCCCTATCAGGGGGGCGCGCTCGCGGTTTGTGAAGCGGCCAGAAACGTTGCCGCCGTTGGGGCGGTCCCGTCAACAATAACAGATTGCCTTAACTACGGAAATCCCGAATACCCGGAAGTCTTCTGGGAATTCTACGAGGGTGTGAGAGGGATTGGCGATGCCTGCAGGGGGATCGGTTTGATAGGCAGCGAGGGGGATCCCCTGCCGGTTGTATCCGGGAATGTCAGTTTCTATAACCAGGGCAAAAAAGAGAAAGCCATACCGCCTTCCCCCATTATCGCGTGCGCCGGAGTTGTGGAAGATTATTCCAGGTCACGTTCTATCTTTTTCAAGGAAGAGGGAGACGCGGTGTTTCTGATAGGTGAACCGCTTGATGAGCTTGGAGGCAGCGAGTATTACAGGCTGATTTATAATACGAGCGGAGCGAATATTCCAGAGGCCGATTTTATCCGTGAAAGAAATCAAATTAAAACGATAATAGAGATGCACAGACTGGGGTGGATAAGGGCTTGTCACGATGTAAGCCAGGGAGGGCTTATTACAGCCCTCGCCGAGATGGCCATGGGCTCTGATTACGATCTGGGACTTACGGTTAATCTCGATGAATTCGGTAAAAACGCTCTCGAACCGGAAAAACTCCTCTTCTCCGAAACTGGGGCCTTCCTGGTAGAACTTCCCGAAGGTCTGGATAGAGATGTGCTCGCTCTGTGCGCCAGGAACCGCGTTAAACTGTTCAAGCTTGGGAATATCAACTCCAGGCCGAAGCTTAATATATCAGCCGGAAACGAGAGGTTGGCGGGCTGGGATATAGCCGCATTGCGCGGGGTTTATTTCAGCGCCTGCAGAGCTGTATTCGGAAAGCGGAAAAGGAGAACAAGTGCCGGATAGTTTTAGTGGAAAAGTGGCTGTTATCCAGTTCCCGGGTGTAAACTGTGAACCTGAAACCGTAAGGGCAGCTCGGGCCGCCGGGTTGGAAGCGGAAATATTCCGCTGGAATATGTCCCCCCGGCTTCTAAACGAAGCTGCTGCTGTTATCCTGCCGGGCGGGTTTTCATACCAGGACAGGGTTAGAGCGGGAGCGGTTGCCGCTAAGGACAGGATTATGGACAAATTAAGTGACCTCGCAGGAAAGGGCAAACCGGTACTCGGTATCTGCAACGGGGCCCAGGTCCTGGTCGAAGCCGGTTTTATTCCGGGTCTTCACTGGGAAAAGATAGATCTCGCGCTTGCCCCCAATGTTATGAGTGACAGGGAAGGGTATTACTGCAACTGGATCTATCTGAGGGTCGAGGAGAATAATTGTGTGTGGACGGGTGAATATCAAGAAGGAGAGATCGCTCCCATGCCGATTGCCCACGCTGAGGGACGCTTTATAACAAGGGATGAAAATATTATAGATGATATGCACAGGAACAATCAGATTGTACTTCGCTACTGCAGTGAAGCGGGCCGGCTGGACTCTTCTTTCCCGGTAAACCCGAACGGTTCTATAGAAAACGCGGCCGGGATATGCAACCCGGAAGGAAATGTGCTGGCCATGATGCCTCATCCCGAAAGAGCCTCGTGGCTGAGACAGGTGCCTGAAGATATTTCCGGAAAATGGAGAGCGAAACGCAGGGGTTCATGCTTCAGGCCGGAGAAGATGGAAGATGAAGGGCCCGGGCTCGGCTTTTTCGCCTCGATCATTAAAGAAATATCGGGCTGAGCCGGTGTTTATATCTTTCTGATGAGTCTGAAATCAAGAATATCTGATAAGGAGGAAGGATTTGAAAGCCCGCGCTGAGTTATGGGTGAAATTGAAAGTTACAGATCTGGTGGTTGAGACGGCATGGTTAACCCTGACCGAAAAACTGGATTTTGATTATCTCAGGGGTTTGACGAAATACTCCTGCTGGTTTATGAAGTGTGAGGGTAATAGCCTCGAGGAGACAGCTGATCAATTGAACAGGGTGATAACTCTTGACAGTACATTCACGAACCAGAATAAACATAAATATTCATTGATAATTGAAGGGGAAGAAAATAAAACGGGTGAGGGCAAGAGTTCTTCTATAGCGAAGAGGGGTGACCTTAATATCGACGAGGATTTTACCCTGCGCTCAGAAGCGTCTTCCGGGAAGCTCTACGCCTGTGACTGTTTCGTAACTGAATTGGAATCTGATAAAAATATGAATTATACCGACCGAATCAGCGGCAGGCCCGGTGACATATCTATTTCAGAAATGAGAGCGGGGCTTGTCTGGAGATTGATCATTGAAGCCGACAGCAGAAATGACGCTGAGAAAAAAGCTGAAGAGATCTCGGTTACGCGTTCGCGCCGCGGAGGGCTTCTTCTGAATCCTCATTATCAGGATTTTGAAATCATTTCCACAGTAAGCCTTTCAGAAAGAGGTGCTAATTGAAAGAAGAATGCGCGGTGTTTGGAATATTCAGAAACGATGAGGCCGCGAAACTGACCTACCTGGGACTTTATTCACTCCAGCACAGGGGACAGGAAAGTACCGGAATTATTACTTCAGACGGCAGAGAAATGTTCGAACACAAATCGATGGGGCTTGTCTCTAAAGCTTTCACCGGTGAAATATTAGACGGCTTAAAAGGAAATCTCGCCATAGGTCATAACAGGTATTCGACCGCTGGCGGGACAACCCTGGCTAACGCTCAGCCCTTTATGGTTAATTACAAGGGGGGACGGATAGCGATAGCTCACAA
Organism: uncultured bacterium; assembly: GCA_964554125.1. Classification (GTDB taxonomy): domain Bacteria; phylum Krumholzibacteriota; class Krumholzibacteriia; order Krumholzibacteriales; family WJIX01; genus JAGHBT01. The sequence goes on from CAZKNG010000004.1 coordinate 50,132, forward strand.
CGGGAATATAGTTAACGCGGCAAAGCTGAGAAAGGAAATGGAAAATAACGGCTCTATATTCAGAAGCACTATGGACAGCGAGATAATTTTGCACCTGATCGCGAAAAGCAAAAAAAGGACTATGGATAAAATACTGCCCGATGCCTTCAGGCACGTCGAGGGTGCTTATTCAATAGTTTTTCTCCTCAAGGATAGGATAATCGCGGTTAGAGATCCGCACGGGTTCAGACCTCTTTGCCTGGGAAAGCTCGGCAACTCCTATATTTTTGCTTCCGAAAGCTGTGCTTTCGATCTGATCGGGGCGGAATATATTCGTGAAATAGCCCCGGGTGAAATGTGCGTCGCGAGTGAAGACGGGATCAAGTCTGTTAATTTCGCAGAACCACCTCCCACGCTCTCTAAATGCATCTTTGAATTTATTTATTTCTCAAGACCCGACAGCAAAGTCTTCGGTGAAAATGTCGACAAGGTCAGGAGGAAACTTGGACGCAAGTTGAGTGAGGAGGCGCCGGTCGACGCCGATATAGTAATTTCCGTTCCCGATTCGAGTAATACGATAGCTCTCGGCTACGCTAATGGATCAGGTATTCCTTACGAGATAGGGTTGATCCGCAATCACTATGTGGGACGTACGTTTATTCAGCCGGAACAGAGTTCGAGGGATTGGGACGTGCGAATCAAGTTCAACCCGGTCAGCGGTGTTCTGAAGGATAAAAGGGTTATTGTAGTGGATGATTCTATCGTTCGAGGATCTACAATGAAGAAGCTCGTAAATATGCTGCGCCAGGCCGGAGCGGGCGAAATTCACTTGAGGGTTGGCTCTCCCATGATAAACAATTCGTGCTATTTTGGTATCGATACACCAACGAGAAAAGAGCTGATTGCTTCTTCCTATTCGTCAGAGCAGATCAGGTCATTTCTCGACGCTGACAGCCTTGAATATATTTCCCTTGAAGGATTGAAGAGTTGTGTAAAAAATCCGGAGGATTACTGCGTGGCCTGTTTCAATGGTGATTATCCAATTGACTGTGGTGATTGTCTCGAGGGTGCTTAAGAAACTGCTGATGGCGGAATTGTCCGGCTCGTTGGTAAGAAGGGACTGGAAATAATATGAATGTGTCTCCCCCCGAGAGTGAAATAAATGACGTATTGGAATTTGCGACTTCAAACGGCGCTGAATTTGCCGAACTCTTTTTTGAAAACAGACAGACGGGGTCTATACTCCTCGAAGACCGAAGAGCGGAAAAAATATTAAGCGGCAGGGATGCCGGCTTCGGTCTCAGGATTGTAAACTCAGGCAGTACCGCGTATGGTTATTCCAATGTTATATCCGCTGAAGAGATGATGCGGTTATGCCGGGATGTCTTGGAAGAGGTGAATGGCGGCAAAGGTGATTTTGTTCTTCACGGAAAGATGAAAAAGGGGCGGGCCGGCAAAATAGCAGTACCAGCTGAAAAAGTCCCTCTTGAAGATAAGGTTGATATTGCTTTTGAGGCTGACAGAATTGCAAGGGGAAGATCTGAAGAGATTGCGCAGGTAAGTGTAAGATACGGCGAAAGTCTTCAGCAGGTTGAGATATTCAACAGTGAAGGTGTATCTGTCGGGGATGAACGCCGCCAGTTACTGTTTAACATAACCGTCGTTGCTTCAGACGGTTCAGATCTGCAGTCCGCGTACAGGAGTGTCGGCGGGAGGAAAGGGTATGAGTTTCTTTCAGCCGAACTGATCGAGAAACTTGCCCGTGAGGCCTCAGCAGGAGCCGTGAGGATACTTAAAGCTCCCCGCGTAAGCGGCGGGATTATGAAAGTTGTTCTGGGCAGTGAAGCGGGCGGCACAATGGTTCACGAGGCAATAGGGCACGGGCTCGAAGGTGATTCAGTCGCAAAGGAACAATCGGTTTACACGGGCAGAATGGGGGAGATGGTGGCTTCAGAGCTGGTAAGCGTTGTCGATGATGCTACTCTCGAAGGGAAAAGGGGGTCGTATATATTTGACGACGAAGGACAGCCGGCGCTCAGGACACTTCTTGTCGATAAAGGCGTATTGAAGGGGTATATGCACAGCAGTCAGTCAGCTGAAAAACTCGGAACATCTTCGACGGGAAACGCCAGAAGACAATCTTTCAGATACAGGCCGATTGTAAGGATGAGTAACACGATGATCGTTCCCGGAGAGGATGATGCCGATTCTATAATATCAAGTGTTGAAGACGGTTTATACGTTGCCCGTATGGGCGGCGGGCAGGTTGATACTTCAACCGGCGATTTTGTTTTCAAGGTTAATGAAGGATATATGATCAAAAAGGGGAAACTCGGCAACCCCGTGAGAGGAGCGACTCTTATAGGAAATGGACCTAAGATACTGACTCAGATCGATATGGTAGGAGATGACCCAGGATTCGATATAGGTTCGTGCGGTAAAGACGGACAGGTTGTGCCCGTTTCAGACGCCCAGCCGACTCTGAGAATTCCATCTATTACGGTTGGGGGAGAGGCACAGGTGTGATGATTTATGAACGGCAAATCTCCTGATCCCTATTTCGATGGAATTCTTCCTACAGTTGAAAAACCGTCAAGGTATATCGGCAATGAGCTGAACTTTCTCTCTGAGGGATTTACAGAAGGAAGATTCAACATCCTGCTTGCCTTTCCCGACGTTTATGAGATAGGAATGTCATATCAGGGTATCCACACCCTTTACAGGAGAATTCTTCAGAGGCGGCTGGCGGAAGTTGAGTTTGTTTTCGCGCCGTGGCCCGATATGGAGAAGAGGCTCTCAGACTGTAATGAACAATTAAGGTCGCTGCAGACGGGAACGCCGGCGGACAGATTCGATCTTGTCGGATTCTCACTGACGTATGAACTTCACTACACCAATCTTATAATGATGCTGCGCCTTTCCGGCATACCCCTGGAAGCGTCTGAGAGGACCGGCAGAGATCCGCTTGTTGTTGCCGGCGGAGCATGCTGCATGAATCCTCTTCCGTTTATAAAGTCAATGGACGCCGTGTTTCTCGGCGACGGTGAAGAGTCTCTATCGGAAGCGGTTGAACTGCTGAAGGAGCTGAAAAGTTCTAACGCGGTGAGAGAAGAGATGAAAGAGGCGCTGTCAGGGATTGACGGGGTTTATGTTGAAGGCTATTCGTCAGATGCCGGATCGAGGATCTATTCTTTACACTCCGGTGATGACAGGAAGTTTGATCCTCCTTATAAACTTCCCGATATTGTCCCTTCCTGGAAACCCCTTGTGCCTTCGTCCAAGATAGTGCACGGGAGACTCGTGATCGAGGTTCAGAGAGGATGTACCAGAGGTTGCCGTTTCTGCCAGGCGGGAATGCTCTACAGGCCTTGCCGTGAAAGGGGTGTTGATGGGATCGTCCGTGCTGTAATTGACGGGCTGGACTCAAGCGGTTGGGAGGAAGTTTCGCTTCTCTCTCTTTCTACTTCCGATTATTCCAAACTCGGCGAGCTCGTTGAAAAGCTGACTCCGGAGCTGCGTCGCAGAAATGTCTCACTTGCTCTCCCCAGCCTGCGGCCGGAAACAATAACGGACAGGATCGTAGAAGCCCTTTCGCTGGGTAAGAAATCGGGGTTTACAATTGCTCCCGAAGCGGGAACCCGGCGGCTTAGAAGAGTTATAAACCGAGATATGAGTAATGAGGATATTATCGGCAGTTGCAGGAGGATAATCGAAGGAGGCTGGCGGACTATCAAGTTGTATTTTATGATAGGCCTTCCGACTGAGACTAAAGCGGATCTTGACGGAATTATTGATTTGATAAATGAGATACTTAGTTTGAAGAGAAAGGGAAAATTCAGATTAAACGTAACAGTTTCACCTTTTGTTCCTAAAGCACACACTCCGTTTCAAAGAGAAAAGCAATGCGGCGTACTTGAAATCGCCGAGAAGGAGGAATACCTTTCCAGGCGTTTGAAAGACCGCCGTTTAAACCTGCGCCTTAGAAATCCCGAGGTCAGTGTGCTGGAAGGAGTACTCGCGAGAGGAGATTCTTCCCTGTGGCCGGTCCTTCTCCGCGTAGTTGAAAGAGGAGGACGTTTTGAAGGGTGGAGCGATTACTTCAACTTCGATATATGGAAAGAGGAGCTCGAAGAGAAGGGGATGGACCTGCGCAAACTTCTTTCCGGAATACCTGCCGGAGATCCTCTCCCGTGGGAAAAATTCAGACCCGCTGTAAGCAGAGAGTTTCTTCTCGCGGAGAAAGAAAGAGGGTATAATGGGATATTGACGCCTGATTGCAGGGATGGATTTTGTACTGATTGTGGCGTGTGTGATCATATTGCCCCGGAAGATGCTGTCTATGGAAAGAAGAGGGAGGACTCGAATGATAAAGAGAAAGGCGTTGAAGATTCAAAAGCGGCAGAAGATTATTCGAGTCTCAAGCATGGAAGAGAAGTTGAGAAAACAGATATTAATTCTGATCCGGGGAAAAACCAGAAGGCTGTTTTCCGCTATAGATTTATTTTCTCAAAAACCGGGAAGGCAAGATTTATATCACACCGGGAGATTGTCGATATCATCCGGAGAGCCGTCAGGCGGACGGGACTTCCGGTCAATTTAAGCAAAGGGTTTCATCCTCAGGTAAAACTTTCTATTGCTCCGCCTCTCTCTGTGGGAATGGAAGGCGAAAACGAGTTTTTCGATATCGAGCTGAAAGATAGAATCGATATATCTCCCGCGGTTTTTCATCAGCTTCTACCTCCCGGAATTGAAGTTAAACGGTGCACCGGAGCTTTTACGAAAAAGAGGGGGAAGTTGCCGGTTAAATCGTTGTTCCATTATCATCTCGATTTCGAGGCTCTTCGTTTTCTTATAAAGGATTACAGAAAAGACAGTAAATATTTGCGTCAGGGGTTCAAAATATGGTATTTGTTAAAAGAGAGTTTGAACTTTCAGAGTGAGGAAATCGTTGTTGACGGTTATCTTGCTGATAATCCGGCAGAATGCCTGTTGGAGCGGTTCGAAGAGCTTTTTGGAAGGGATGAAGATATTATAAATAGAAGGGGAAAAACGCGATCTGTAGAGGGTTGCCGGGCGGAATTCGTCAGAGATGATGTTATCGGGTTGAAATTACCGGCTGAAGGAGGAGCCGGGATCACTCCGCGGGATCTATTGAGCGTTTATCTGCCTGATAAGTTTGCTGATTTAGTAAGAATTACCAGAAAGGGACTATACTATATAGAAGGGGGTAAATATTATGACCCCGCCGAGCTTATAGAAAAAAGGTAAATATGGGAAAAAAGATAAAAAAAGAAATAGTAATAAACTATACAAAGAGAGAAGTTCGTATAGCTATACTCGAAGATGAAGAGCTTGTTGAATTTCTTATCGAACGGGAGGATAACCGCAGAACTGTAGGCGCGATCTTTCTCGGAAAGGTCAGCGCTGTTATTCCCGGAATTCAGGCGGCATTCGTTAATATCGGAAGGGAGAAAGCCGCCTTTCTTCACGCGAGTGATGTCGGTACGGGATCTGTGGATCCTGATCTGATCGAGGATGAGGAAGCTGATTTCAACGAAAGCAGGAGCCAGAAAGAGACACCCCCTATTCAGAGTCTATTGAAGAAGGGTGATGAAATAATTGTGCAGATACGCAAAGAAGCGATAGGGACTAAAGGTCCCCGGATATCTTCCCAGCTTTCACTGCCCGGACGTTACGCGGTACTCATGCCCAATCTCAATCATGTGGGAATAAGTAAAAAGACCAGGGATCGCCGGGAAAGACACAGGCTCAGACAGATAGCCAGGAAATACCGTCCCAAGGGGTGCGCTGTTATAGTAAGAACCGTCGGAAAAGGTGTGAGCGAAAATCAACTCAGAGATGACATTAAACAACTGGAAAAGAAATGGAAGAAGATTCAGAAGAATATCCAGAAAGCCAAGGCGCCTTCTTTGATACATGAGGATGTTGATATTACCGTGTTTGCCATCAGAGATCAGGTGTCGAATGATGTTGACAGAATCACTATAGATAACAGGGATGAATACAGCAGGTTGATCGCCTATCTTAAGAGTTCAGCGCCTAAACTGGCTTCAAAGGTGAAGCTGTATAAAAAGGATATACCTGTTTTCGATTACTTCGAAATCGAAAGGGAAATCAAGAAGACTCTCGAGAGAAAGATATGGTTTCGCAAGGGTGGATATCTGGTTATAGAACATACAGAAGCGCTTGTCTCGATAGATGTTAATACCGGCCGCTTTACTGGAAAGAAGAATCAGGAAGAGACGATTTTTGAAACAAATATGATTGCGGCAAAAGAGATAGCAAGACAGCTGAGGCTTCGTGATATAGGCGGAATCATAGTTGTAGATTTTATCGATATGGAAAGGGAGCAGAACCGCAGGAAAGTTTATCAGGAGTTCAAGCGTATGCTCAAGAGAGGCAAGTCTTACGCGAGGGTTTCTAAGATAAGCGATCTGGGGTTGATTGAAGTGAGCAGAAAAAGAGTTCGCCCGAGCCTTCTTCACTACTATAGTGATGAATGTCCATACTGCAACGGGAGCGGAAAAATCCTGAGCATAGAATCGATGGCTATGAAGATCGAACACTGGATAAGACGCTGTGGAGCAAAGAAGATAAAAGGGGTGCAGTTTCGCGTAAATTCTATGCTTGGATTATTCCTCCGTGAAAAGAAAGGCGAATATATCAATCAACTCGCGGATAAATACAATATAGAGATTGAAATTATTGATGATCCCAGAATGCAGAGGGAGGACTTCAGGGTCCTTTCAAGAGACGGCAAAAGAGATCTTAAGGCAGAACTTGTATAGATTTGCCGTATACCGTGGTGTCTGTATCGGGATCCTTCTATTCTCTGACACGGCAATGAATTGTCCGTGCTGAAAACGGAGGGCAACTAGGTTTCTCTTTGAAGGGCTTATCTGTTGAGCCGGGATTCAGAAAATCCCTCCAAGCTGCAAGTTCACGCTTGACTTGCGGCGGTTTGTTTGTTATTTATAAATTCGCTTAATTATTTCAAGGAGGTTGCGTAGAGTGTACGCGGTTGTAAATATAGCAGGAAAGCAGATAAAGGTTGAGAAGGAAAGTAATGTCCACGTTCCTCTTATAGATATGGAAGTGGGCAGTACTGTCACTTGCGATGACGTATTGTTCTATTCAGATGATGACGATATAAGAGTCGGCAAACCTTATCTGGACGGTATTAAAGTGACCGCGGAGATTCTGGAACATGGCAGGGATGAGAAAATCGTCGTGTTCAAGATGAAACGCAGAAAGAAGTACCGCAGGAAAAGAGGGCATCATCAGAAATATACTCTCCTTAGAATAAAGGATATATCAGCATAAGTATAATCAGGGAGAAACTGTAATGGCGCATAAAAAAGGTGTTGGAAGTTCAAAAAACGGTAGAGACAGTAACGCGAAATCTTTTGGGGTAAAGAGATTCGCGGGCCAGGAAGTTAACGCGGGTACGATACTTGTACGTCAGAGGGGGACAAGAATTCACCCCGGCAAGAATGTGGGCAAGGGAAGGGACAATACCCTTTACGCTTTAATCGACGGCAGAGTAGAATACGAAAGATTGAGTAAGAAAAGAAAAAAAGTGAGTATATACGTAAATTAAACTCTTCATATGAAATAAGAACGGCAATTTAACGGGAACCCGAAGCAATTTAAGAAGCTGAGGGTTCTTTTTTTTTGAGCAGTTCGGAAATTTATGTTAGTCTTAAAAAAATATAGTTGGTTTTTTAGTTAGGATAGTTGACAGGTAATGCAGGACCGCTTTATTTGAAATCCCGGAGGTGTATTGTGAGACTCAAATTTCTTGGTCACGCCTGCTTTGAACTCATTTCTGATGACGGAATTAAGATGGTATTTGATCCCTATGAATCCGGTTCATATGACGGAGCGCTTTCGTACGGGCCGGTTGAGGGCGATTATGATATTGCCGTGATAAGTCATGATCATGCCGACCACAGAGACGAGGAGATAATATCGGGGATAAAAAATGTTGTCGAGAGCAAAGGTGATTTTTCATTCTCCGGTATTAAGATAAAGACTTTTCCAACCTTTCATGATAAATCAGAAGGCAGCGAGCGGGGCAATAATTTGATTTCGATAGTAGATACAGGCCGGATTCGTCTAGCGCACCTCGGTGATCTCGGCCACATTATCACGGTGGCAGAAATACCGGAGCTTGAGAATGTAGATATAATGATGATCCCGGTTGGAGGATATTTTACGATCGATGCCGCCGAGGCTCATAGGATAGTAGAGGAATTCAGCCCGAAGATTGTTATACCAATGCATTTTAAGACTGAAAAGGTGGACTTTCCAATCGAACCGGTTGACAAATTTCTCGAACTTGAGAATAATGTTGAAAAAACGGGCGGCAGTGAGCTTGATATCCAGGAGAAGATCTTTGGAGATGAACGAAGAACTGTAATGCTTAAGCCCGCGCTATAACTTTATGAATTTGTGATTCAGCGCGGCTTTTGCCCCGGCTTTTGATTTAAACTATGAACGCGGCGGGCGGAGTTTTTGATCCTAATAAGTGATTAATTATTATATTCAGCGGGAGGGAAGGATGAGAAAAATTGAAGCCAGCAGAATAACCGAAGTGGTGGCAAAGCTCTGTATGGAAGCTAATTTCAAACTTGAAGAAGATGTTCAGATGAGTCTGGAAAAGGCGTATGAAACAGAGAAGTCTCCTGTCGGGAAAGAGGTCCTGAAGCAGATTCTCGATAACTCCGATATTGCTTCAACAGAGAGGGTCCCGATATGTCAGGATACCGGTATGACAGTAATCTTTGCTGAGCTGGGACAGGACGCGCGTATTGTGGGAGGTGGATTTGAAGACGCCATCAATGAAGGTGTCAGAAAGGGTTACACCGAAGGGTACTTGAGAAAGTCGATTGTCTCCGATCCCGTAAGGGGAGGAAATACAGGTGATAACACCCCGGCTGTCATTCACCTTTCTCTTGTTCCAGGTGACAGATTGAGGATCTATGTCGTGCCGAAGGGGGGGGGAAGTGAAAATATGAGCAGGATTGCTATGATGAAACCCGCCGACGGCGTAGAGGGGATAAAAAAATTCGTTGTAGACGGAGTAAGGGAGGCTTCCGGGAACCCCTGCCCGCCTATTACGGTAGGGGTTGGAATAGGGGGCAGTTTTGAAAGATGCGCTCAGATTTCAAAGAAGGCGCTCTTAAGGAAGGTAGGAAGCAGTAACGAGGATCCTTTCTATGACAAGCTGGAGAAGGAGATCCTTCAACTTGTTAATAAAACGGGTGTCGGCCCGGCAGGACTCGGAGGTACGACAACTGCCCTCGCTGTTCCTATTGAAACCGCGCAGCGCCATATTGCTTCATTCCCGGTGGCGATGAATATCAATTGCCACGCCGCGCGGCACAAATTTATCGAGTTGTAAAACTCATCTCTTGGTTTGAAGGAATGAAATATTAGAAGTAATTTAATAAAAGTTTGCAGACAGGCGGTGTATAATGGCTGAATATTCATTAGAGATTCCACTTGAAAATGAGGATGTAAAAAAATTGAAGGCGGGCGACAAAGTCTCCCTTTCAGGGATAATCTATACGGCGAGAGACAGCGCTCACGAGCGTCTTGTGAAATTGATAGAAGCGGGAGATGAGCTTCCGATACCCCTTGAGGGTCAGATTATATATTATGTCGGTCCGGCGCCCACTCCGCCCGGCAAGGCTATAGGGTCCGCGGGACCGACGACAAGCTACAGAATGGATCCCTATGCCCCTGTTCTTATAGAGAATGGGCTTAAAGGTATGATTGGAAAAGGGGGCCGCACGGAGCCTGTAGTAGAAGCCATGAAAAAAGGGACGGCGGTATATTTCGCGGCGACGGGAGGAGCCGCGGCGCTGATTGCCAGAAGCATCATTTCTTCGGAGGTTGTGGCCTACGAGGATCTCGGGGCTGAAGCGATAAGAAAACTTGAAGTTAAGGATTTTCCCGTAATTGTTGCTCAGGATTGTCACGGAGGCAATGTTTACGTTGAGGGCCAGGCAGAGTATGCTGAATAAGCGGCGGCACGTACCCTAATTTAGTCGGTCCCGGGGCATAGATAAGACCCGGCGTTATTTTTTACCGGAGGATGAATTTGTCTTTACAGAAAGATACCGCTGTTATACCGGCGCGCTACGGTTCAAAGAGGTTTCCCGGGAAACCTCTTGCTTTGATAAACGGAACTCCCATGATAGTTCATGTTCTTAGAAGAGCGGGAAGTATCAAGGGTGTCGACAGCGTTCTGGTAGCTACTGATGACAGAAGGATTGCCGATGCCGTAACCGCTGCCGCCGGCCGCGCGGTTATCACCTCCGAATACCACGACACCGGCACTTCAAGGGTACGTGAAGTTGTCTTTGATAACGACTCCGATATTGTCTTGAATATCCAGGGCGATGAGCCTCTGCTCCCGGTAAAAGGGGTAGAAAAACTGATAGAGGTCATGAAAACCGACCGGTCTGTAAAGATGGGGACCCTGGCCTCTTTTTCAGATTCAGAGACTGAGATGAACAGCCGTGATGTTGTAAAGGTTGTTTTTGATCTCTCCGGCAACGCTCTCTATTTTTCCCGTCTGCCGGTTGGAGTTTCAGGCGGGGGATTCCACCGGCATATAGGAATCTACATTTACAGGAGATCTTTTTTGCTCGAATATGAAAACCTTCCCAGAGGCCCCCTGGAAAAAATAGAATCTCTCGAACAGCTCAGGGCGCTTGAGAATGGTATTGATATCAGAGTTATAACCTGCCGCGCGGTTTCCGGAGGGGTTGACAGACCCGAAGATATAAAAAGGGTTGAATCTTTTTTTGATAATTTGTAGAGTGTTTTTAAGTAACCGCAGCTTTTTTAAGAGATAAAGATCGGTAGAAGAGTGAACGGAAAGGTAAAATATATTTTTATTACGGGTGGTGTGGTATCTTCTCTCGGAAAGGGAATAGCGGCGTCCTCACTCGGACTGCTGCTTAAGCAGCGGGGTTTGAATGTTGTCCTCCAGAAATTTGATCCCTATCTGAACGTTGATCCCGGGACGATGAGTCCCTTCCAGCATGGTGAGGTTTTTGTGACAGACGACGGGGCTGAAACCGATCTAGACCTGGGTCATTATGAACGTTTCACAGATAAGAATCTGAGTCAGAAATCGAATGTTACAACAGGCCAGGTATACGAAGCTGTTATAAACCGAGAACGTGAGGGAGCATACCTGGGGGGGACGGTTCAGGTTATTCCGCATATTACAGATGAAATAAAGAAGAGAATAATGAGAGCGGCGGGTGAAGATGACGATGTTGATATTGTAATCACGGAGATTGGCGGAACAACGGGAGATATCGAAGGTTTGCCTTTTCTTGAAGCGATAAGGCAGCTTCGTTTTGAACTTGGAAAAGAGAATGTTTTATATGTTCATCTTACCCTCGTGCCATATATTAAAGCCGCTCATGAGATTAAGACGAAACCTACTCAGCACAGCGTCAAGGGGTTGAGGGAGATCGGGATACAACCTGATATTCTGCTCTGCAGATCTGAAAGGCCGCTTGAAGACGGGATAAGAGATAAGATATCCCTCTTCTGCAATGTTGATAAAGAGGCTGTTATTGAAGCCCTTGATGCTGATTCAATATATGAAGTTCCTCTGGGGCTGAGCAGCAAAGGACTTGATGATATTGTAATAAGAAAACTTGCCATAAAAAGCTCAGAGCCCGATCTTACCCTATGGAAAGAAATGATAACCAAAATCAAATCTCCCGGAGAGAATGTACAGATCGCCGTATGCGGTAAGTACATCCATCTTGTCGACGCCTACAAGAGTATTATAGAATCTTTCACTCACGCGGGAGCAGCTAACGATGTCAGGGTTAATATTAAATGGGTAAACGCGGAGAGAGTTGAGGAAGACGGGCCTGAGGGGTGTTTTGAAGATGTAGACGGGGTTTTGATCCCGGGCGGTTTTGGCGAAAGAGGGATAGAAGGTAAGATAAACGCGGTTAAATACGCCAGAGAAAATGGTATTCCCCTGCTCGGTATCTGTCTCGGTCTTCAATGCGCCGTTATCGAGTTTGCCCGCAATGTCTGCGGACTTGAAGCGGGAAGTTCCGAATTTGACCCCGATGTGAAAGATCCGGTCATTGATCTTATGCTTGAACAGCGCAGTAAATCGAAGATGGGCGGTACTATGCGGCTTGGTTCCTATCCATGTAATATAAAAGAGGGTTCTCTTGCCGAGCAGCTTTACGGTTCCCTTCAGATCAATGAAAGGCACCGTCACCGCTGGGAGGTTAACAATGAATACCGCCGGGTGCTTGGCGAGAACGGTCTCGTGTTTTCAGGGCTTTCTCCGGATGGCAACCTTGTCGAAATAGTTGAACTCCCCTCACATCCTTTCTTTATTGCCGCTCAGTTTCATCCGGAGTTTAAATCCCGTCCACAGAAAGCCCATCCGCTTTTCAAGGGATTGGTCAAGGCGGCCGCGGAATATTCTGTTTCGGCATCTGAGGGATCGAATAATAAAGTAAAGCAGGATGGATGATTGATATGGATCCTCTTGTAATTGGAGAGCATAGGCTCTCCCTCCGGGAAAAACCGATACTTATAGCCGGCCCCTGTGCGTTGGAAGATGAAGAAGACGCGGTAAGAATTGCCGGCAAATGTGCCGAGATGGCTGAAGAAAACGGATTTTTCTATATTTTCAAATCAAGTTACCTTAAGGACAACAGATCTTCCCTGGATTCATATGTGGGCCCCGGGCTTGAAGATGGGCTTAGAATCTTAGATAGAGTGCGCAGTGAAGTCGGCGTCCCTGTATTGACAGATATTCATTGCCGGGAGGAAATTCCCAGTGTTGCCGATGTGTGCGATGTTGTGCAGATCCCCGCCTTTCTTGCGAGGCAGACGAGGCTCATTGTATCCGCGGCGAAAACGGGAAAGGTTCTGAATCTTAAGAAAGCTCAGTTTCTTTCACCGGAAGAAATGGAACTGGCGGTTGACAAAGCGCGAAGAAGCGGGGCTGCTTCAGTGATGGTCACTGAGAGAGGGACCCTTTTCGGCTATAATAATCTTGTTGTCGATATGACATCATTTCCGAGGATGAGACACTTCGGGGTGCCTTTGATAATGGATGTAACCCATTCCCTGCAGCTTCCGGGAGGTTCGGGAACACAAAGCGGGGGGCGTCCTGAATTCGCCGGCATTATAGCCCGGTCCGCCGCAGCAGCAGGATGCGACGGGTTCTTTATAGAAACTCATTTTGACCCCTCTTCCTGTAAATCTGACGCGGAGTCAATGCTTCAGATAGATAAGATGCCGGATATCTTAAGGGAAGTATCAGAGATTTTTGACCTTGTAAATTCCTTTGATTAAAGTGATATTGATTGACAGATTATTTAGAGCGGAAATATTATTTTATCCGTTGATCTATTAATATATTGGCCTGATATTAATCTCAAGGGCTTTAGGATATAGATACTCAGCTGGGAGGAAATTACTGATATGGGGAAAAAGGGTTCTTCTGAAATTAAAGGATCCGGAGAGCAGCGTTTTTCCGGAGAGAGTAACGGTCAGAGGAAGATATCGGATGTAGGACGTGAAGTTGTCTTAAAAGAGATTGAAGGGCTCAAGGGGTTATATGACGGGATCGGGGAGGAATTCGAAGAGGCGGTAAAGATCCTTCTCGACTGCCGCGGGAAAGTTATCGTCTGCGGGATCGGCAAATCGGGTATTATTGCGAGGAAGATAGCCGCCACGCTGAGCAGTACCGGCACCCCCGCTGTTTATCTGCACTCCGTGGAAGCCGGGCACGGTGATATGGGAATGGTAACCGGGGATGATGTTTTTCTGGCTGTAAGCAAGAGCGGGGGCAACGAGGAAGTAACGAGGCTTATCCCATATCTTAAGGCTATCAGAGTAAAAATGATTTCCATTACGGCAAACGCGGATTCCAGACTTGCCCAAGAGAGCGATGTGGTGCTGCTGATAGATTCTAAAGAAGAAGCGGGTTCAATGGGAGTAGTTCCGACTACGACTACAACGGTTTCTCTGGTTTTAGGCGACGCTCTGGCAGTAGCCGTATTGACGAAGAAGAATTTCAGCCGTGAGGACTTCGCGATACTTCATCCGGGGGGCGTTCTGGGGAGAAAGCTCTACCTTAAGGTTTCAGGATTGATGCATGTTGAAGATGAGCTGCCCCTTGTCAGTATGGATACCTCTCTTAAGGAAGCCCTGATTGAGATAATCGACAAGAAGCTGGGTTGTACCGGTGTTACCGACCCGGGCGGCAGGCTGGCAGGAATTATCACAGACGGCGACTTAAAGAGGATTCTCACGGAAAATCCTTCCGCTCTGGGCACTTCCGTATCTAAGCTCATGACTGAATCACCGATGACAGTAAGCCCGGATCTGCTTGTCGTCCAAGCCCTCAAGCAGATGGAAATGAATCCGAAGGGTCAGATTACTCAGCTCTTTGTTCTCGATGATGACGGCTATCCGGTAGGGGTAATTCATATCCACGATATTATCCGGGCGGGGTTGAAATAACTGATCTTTGGTTCCTGTTTCAGGGTTTAAAAATTAGCTGAAAAAATGTTTTCTCAAAGAAGAAGAGCGAGTTCGGCTCTTTCCCCCTGACCCAATTAATAGAAATCAGGACTTCCCCCAAAAATCGATCTTTCAATTGATTAACCTGGTTAACATCAAT